>JALNVF010000001.1 GCA_023231445.1 Treponema sp.
AATCAGAGCAGCGCAGTAGAGGAAGCGACCGCATCTGTTAAACAGATTGTTTCGTCAATGGAAAGCGTTGCGGAAATTACAAATAAAAAAAGTACTGCAAGCAGGGAGCTGGCAGAAGCATCACAAAAAGGTAAGTACGACGTAGAAAATACACGTTCGGTTATAAAGAGCATCAGCGAGAATATTGGTACGATAAACGAAATGGTTTCGGTGATTAAT
Source organism: Treponema sp. (assembly GCA_023231445.1). GTDB lineage: Bacteria > Spirochaetota > Spirochaetia > Treponematales > Treponemataceae > Treponema_D. The sequence goes on from JALNVF010000001.1 coordinate 220, forward strand.
TCGATAGCGGCACAGACTAATCTTCTGGCAATGAATGCGTCCATAGAATCTGCACATGCAGGAGAGGCTGGCAAAGGATTCGGGGTTGTTGCATCAGAGATCAGAAAACTTGCCGAGACTTCGTCTGCAAACGCTAAAAATATAAGCAGCAGACTTAAGGAGATTCTTAAAAAAATAGATGAAGCTGACAGTTCCAGCGAACAGAGTTTGAAAGTAATTGAAAACGTCAATATAGAAGTTCAGGAAACGGCAAAATCGTTTGAAGAAATTCTTGCACGCTCTCAGGAGTTGTCGCAGGGTGGAGCCCAGATTCTGGCTGCCATGACGGCACTTACAGGAGTTTCCGAGCAGGTAAGGGATAATTCTGCTCAGATGAAAACGGAATCCGGTGTCATGAATACTATTGTTGATAAAGTGACTGACATTTCCCGTCAGGCTTCAACCGGTATGGGTGAAATTGCGACAGGAAGTCACGAAATTACAGAGAGTATGGGCAGTATTCATAATCACATGGGTATGCTTGCGGAGTTGACCGACAAACTGAGTGATGAGGTGTCGCGATTTAAAATAGAAAGCAAAGATACGGAAAAAACCGCCTGAATTACCGCATCCTGCGCTTTATTTAAGGTGATTATGGCAGCGCACAGGGATGGCCTTTGAAAAGTACATCCTTGTACTTTTCAAAGGAAGCGAATACTTATGGGGCTGGTAATTCCGGCGGAACGTATTCGCAGATTGGTGCCGCGCATCCTGCGCTTTATTTAAGGTGATTATGGCAGCGCACAGGGATGTGCGCCCCCTCTAATGCAGGAAAATCATTCGATTTTCCTGCAGAGTACGTTTTGCATGGATGCAAAACGTACGACTATTCCCAGCCGAATGTTGCCGGCGGTTTATTCGTGGCGTCGTAATATACGGCATCTACGAACGGAAGGGCGGCTATCTGCCGCACTACCGGATCAAGCACTTCGGACGGAAGATGTGCAAAACGTGCTGTCATGACGTCTTCGCTGCATACCGGACGAAGTACGAAACTTGTATGGTCCGGCGTGCCTGCATACGGCAGATCAATTGTAAGGTGCTGAAAGATTTTATCGTACCACCCGGTTTCATGAAGTTTGGCAAGAACGATGTTGTCGGCTTCTCTGAGCTGGTCAAGACGCCGCTTATCGCAGTACCCTTCCTGCAGTGTAAGTTTTACACCCGGTCTCTGGTAAAGGCAGAGCAGTGTACGGTTAATGTATTGTGCATTGTTTGTGATATAAGAAGATGCTTCTTCTATACTATCCCAGTCTCCGGGATATGTATAAAATCCGTTTTCGAGCGGTGTGAACGAAAGAACAGACGGAAAGCGGTAGGTACGGAAATCACCTTGAACTCCTACAGATCGGACGGGAAGTGTATATTGTTCCCGAAGTTCTGTATTACCGGAAAGCGGCTCAATTTTCATGGATGTAATTTCCGAACAGGCTTTTTCGTAGTCTGTTTTGTCACTGCTGTTCATTGTTCCATTCGTACAAAGTACGTTGATCGAAAGTCCCGGTCCCGGAAACGGATGCCGCATAACAAGTTCGCTGCTTAATCCGAGCTGGCGGCCTATGGCACGCACTTCGTCTTTATACAGATTGCGCAGCGGTTCTATGATAAGCCCCTTTTCTATGAGTGCCTGAATTCCTGCAACACGGTTATGGTGTGTTTTTATTGTTTTTGAGTTTTTTGTTCCGCCTGATTCGATGATGTCCGGATAAAGCGTTCCCTGTGCAAGCATCCATTCGTTTTCGTCAAGATGCTGTTTTGCGACGACTTCGTTGCGTACGGTAATGAAGTTTTCTCCGACAGCCATACGTTTTTTCTGCGGATCAGTGAGTCCGGCTATGGCTTTAAGAAAGCTTTCTGCTGCATCCTCGACGATAAAATTATTAAAACCGAACGTCCGGTACTGTTCTGCGACGGTTCTGCTTTCATTTTTTCTCATAAAACCGTTGTCTATATGCAGTCCCAGAACGCGGTTCTGCCCAAGCGCCTTATTAAGCAGTGCGAACGTAACGGTGCTGTCTACACCACCACTCAGGAAAAGTAGAACGTTTTTATCTTTAGCGGTTGTCCTGATGTCGTCCAGAATTACGTTAAGAACCGTACTTTGATCCCAGTTTTTCTGCATACCGCAGAACGATGCGAAGTTTTCAAATATTCTGTTTCCGTCAGGCGTATCCTTTACTTCACAGTGAAACTGAAGCGAGAACCGTTTTTTGGAAAGGTTCTGGAGCGCAGCATATGTACAGTCTTTCGTACTGCCGGTGATTTCGAATCCGTCTCCGGCTTTTGTTACAGCATCCTGATGGCTCATCCATACCTGAACAGGAGAATTGATTCCTTTGAACAGAGGACTATCCTTATTTGTGATAGTAAGGTGTGCAATGCCGAACTCTCCGGTACCGGCTTTTTCTACCGTTCCGCCGGAACAGGTTGCCATGATCTGGTGGCCGTAGCACAGTCCGAGCATCGGAATATCGAGATTCAGTATTTTTTCATTGAATTCCGGAATATCAGATTCGTAGACGGAACTGGGGCCTCCGCTTAAAACAATGCCTTTTGTGTTTTCAAATGCATCGACAGGAGCCGACGGAAGTGCAATTTCAGAATAATAACCAAGCATGCGGAACCGCTTTGCAATAAGATGTGCATACTGGCTGCCAAAATCGAGAACGACGATTTTTTCGCGGTTCATTTTTTTATTCCCTTTTTTATTTGAGTGAAGTCACATGCTGCCCTGATAAAATCCCGGAACAGCGGACCTGCTTTGTTCGGACGGCTCTTGAATTCCGGGTGGAACTGAACGCCGAGCATCCACGGATGATCCGGTACTTCGCATATTTCAACAAGATCTCGTTCAGGATTTATTCCTGCAATAATAAGACCTGCGTCTTTAAACGCATCACGGTATTTATTATTGAATTCGTAACGGTGCCGGTGACGTTCCCAGATTGTCTTTGTGCCGTATGCTTTTTCAGTGAGAGTCCCCGGTGTAACTCTGCACTCGTATTTTCCCAGACGCAGTGTTCCGCCGAGAATCTTACCGTTTTGATCTGGCATAAGATCAATAACCGGATATTTTGTGTTTTTATTCATTTCCGTCGAATTTGCATCAGTATAGCCGAGTATGTCACGGGCATATTCGATAACTTCAATCTGCATACCAAGACAAATTCCGAAATACGGTACTTTGTGAGTACGCGAATATTTTGCGGCGAGAATCATACCTTCAATACCGCGGTCTCCAAACCCGCCGGGAACAATGACTCCGTCTGCGTTTCTGAGACGCTCCTCCGTTGTTTTATCATCGGAGAGCGTTTCTGCGTCGACCCAGTCGATTGTTACTGCAGCTTCGTTGTGAATTCCGCCGTGCGTAAGTGACTCTACGACAGAAAGATATGCGTCATGCAGTTCAATGTATTTACCGACGAGCGCAATGGTGACTGCCTGTTTCGGATTATTAAATCTGTCAACCATCTTCTGCCAGCCATCAAGATCGGATTTTGTATTTTTTATGCCAAGTGTTTCACAAACGGCTTTTCCCAGTCCTTCCTGTTCCATCTGCAGCGGAACTTCGTAGATTGACCGTGCGTTAAGATTCTGAATAACGTGGCTTGTCGCAACATTGCAGAAAGAGGCGAGTTTTTCGCGCGTTCCCCTGTCGACAGGCTGTTCCGTTCTTAACATGATTATGTCAGGCTGAATACCGAGTTCCTGGAGTTCTTTTACCGAGTGCTGTGTTGGTTTTGTTTTAAGCTCATCAGCTTTTTTCATATACGGAACGAGTGTAAGATGAATATAGCAGCAGTTTTCTTCTCCGACTTTATATTTCATCTGGCGGATTGCTTCCATAAACGGCAGCGATTCAATATCTCCGACTGTGCCGCCAATTTCTGTTATGATGACATCAGCTTTTGTTTCTTCAGTGGAAAGAAGCATGCGCCGGAGAATTTCTTCGGTAATGTTCGGAATTACCTGTACCGTACCGCCGTGGAATCCTCCTTCGCGTTCTTTTGTAAGAACTGCAAGATATACGCGGCCTGCGGTTGTGTTTGATGACTGTGAAAGCGAAGCATCAGTGAAGCGTTCGTAATGTCCCAGATCAAGATCTGTTTCAGCTCCGTCGTCGGTGACGAAAACTTCTCCGTGCTGGTAAGGATTCATTGTTCCCGGATCGATATTCAAATATGGATCGAATTTTTGATTTACAACTTTGTATCCACGGCTTTTAAGTATAAGGCCGAGAGATGCAGCTGCAATGCCTTTCCCTAATCCGGAAACTACTCCTCCGGTAATGAAAATGTATTTGGTCATCAATCTTAATCCCTGTCGCTTACGACGATTTTTCATTTAAAATACAAAGTCTATGATACCAGAAAATTACTTGTTCGTCCATAAACCTTTGCAACATAATCCGACACCTGTAACAGTGCTTTTTCGGCGGCTCTCGGGTCATTTTCGATCAGGGCACGGAAAGAGGCAGCCGGGACTTTGATAAGTTCGCAGTCTGACAGAGCTTTTGCCTCTCCTGCCCTGGGTTTATTAAGAATGCAGGCCTGTTCTCCGAAGAAGGCACCTTTATCATAATAGGTAAGGTTTTCACTTCTGCTGAGAACAACCGTCCCGTTTACGACATAATAACTGTCGTCTGTTGTATCGTCTTTTGAATAAATTATACCGCCTGTTTTTACCGTAATAACGTCGTTCTTGTTCATGAGCGCTGCAGGTTTTATGAAAAGAACTCGTTTTATAATTGAAAGTACTGCAGTATCGTTTCGTTCGGGGAGAAGATATAATTCGCCGAGAAGCAGCGAATCAAAGAATTGTAGTACATAAATTACTTGTGCACAGGTAAGAAAGAGTGTAAAAAATATGTATACTTCGAAGAGAAGAATCATTACATTACTCAAAACTCCGTAAATGAGATTATAGTTTTCTATATTAAGAAAGAAATTTATGAGTTTTGAAATAATAAAGAAGACTGCAGTACAAACGGTAGAACTGATGATACAAAGTTTTAATCGTGGTTTTGTTCCGGCAGCAAAACGATATGCTATAGTAACGAAAATAAAGATAAGAAGATACGCAAAAATATTGATAACTATTTTAGAAGATGTTCCGAGCAGGAGAGGGTTCTGTCTGCGTAAAAATGCTAGTGCCGGCTGTGTGAAAATCTGATGTGCGGTGAACATTATGAAGATAATAATAACGGACAGAATGACAAGCACAAGTTCGCCTGCAAAAATTATAAGCTGGTTAAATAAAGGCCGGGACGGAGCCTTATAATGGAAAATACGGTTTATTCCCTGCATGATTGTTGCAAAAAATTTCCGGGCCATCCAGATGATAAACAGCATAAGAACAAAGTCGACCCATCCGAACGTGTGGTATCCGAGCAGCGTATTGACAAATGACTGTACATCGAACATGTCCCTGTATTGACTGGTAAAAGAAAAAATTGAATTAATAAAAGATGGAGAAGCATGAAGAATCCTGACTAGTACTGCAAGCACCATCATAATTATCGGTATAAATGAAAAAAGGAATCCAAAGGCACACGCAGCAGCACTGTTGTACAGATTGTTCTGAATATAGTACACCGTTGTTAAATAAAACGATTGTCCGATCATATATATTCCGGAATGCTTTTTCGGTTGTGCTTCTTTCATTTTAAAATAGTGTTGTCATTGAAATATCTTCCGGTTTTTCGTTGAACCCGGGAAGAGGAAAATTTGCTGCCGGCTGTATCTGTCCGGGGGAGGGGGGCGATTCTTCATCAGAAACATCGAAAAGAAAAGCATCATCTTCCGTCCTTTTTGTATCTTCAATCGATTTTGAGTAATCCGTCATATCGCGTATATTTTCCATAATTATTTCTGTGACTTTGTGCTGAAGACTCGCCGTAATGTAGCTGCGGATCAGTTTTTTTGCAGAATACGAAAGCCCCTGCATAAAAAGCAGCACAAGCTTACAGTATTTAGGAGTGACTACAACTGCATATACGGCAACAGTACAATTGAAATTTTTTTTATCAAGTGTTACATATACGTCACGGACGACACTGTTTACCTGAAACATGTCTTTGTACTGCGGAGCCAGAATACATGCTGCTCCAACGACGCTTATGTCCAGCAGATGCATTTTATACACTTTTGTACCAAGATGCACAAGCAGCAGCGCATCGGGATCTGACGAGCAGTTTGTGCGCACATACTGCCGCCTTCCCTTTGCCCCGTTTATGTTAAGGATGCCCTCTATTGTTTCAGTAATATCTTCGAGCCGTTCGTTCATCATGATGAAACCGGCTGGAATGGAAACCTTAAGCATGAACTGATCCCTGTCGGCTTTGTTGATACGGGACGAGAGAATCCCCAGAAAAATGGATTTAAGAGATGGATCGGTTTCGCATGACTTTGTGAAATTAAGCCATTGTTCATGCGGAAGCTGGTCGTCGATATTGATAAAGCAGATGGAATCAGGATATGCACGAAGAACATTTTTTGCGTCACGATAATCGTCAATTGTATAGACTTCAAACTCGTCCTCAATCAGTTTGCTGACTATTACATTTTTTGTGGAGAAAGCAGGATTGAGGAAAAACACTTTACGTCCGAAAATCGGGTTCTCTCTTGATTCCATTACCTTTTATTATACAACTGTTTTCAAAAATCAGCCAGTTTTGGTGCACGAGGATACGGAACAACATCACGGATGTTTGCCATGCCGGTAACGTAACGCAGCAGTCGCTCAAATCCGAGTCCGAATCCTGAATGCGGAACGGTGCCGAACCGGCGGAGATCAAGATACCACTGATAGTTTTTCATATCCATGTTACGGTCTGCACACACTTTCATAAGTTTTTCGTAGTTTTCTTCGCGTTCGCTGCCGCCTATGATTTCACCGAGTCCCGGAACGAGAACGTCTACAGCTTTCACTGTCTTGTTATCGTCGTTCAGCTTCATATAAAAAGCTTTGATTTCTTTCGGATAGTTGTAGACCATCACGGGACTTTTATAGATTTCTTCCGTAAGGTACCGTTCGTGCTCTGTCTGCAGATCGCATCCCCAGAACGGTTTATACTCAAATTTATCAGCATGTTTCGAAAGTTCTTTGACCGCTTCCGTATATGAAATACGCTTAAACGGTGTGTCAACGACATGCTGAAGCATGGATATTAGTCCGTTCTGAATACGTTTTTCAAAGAAATCAAGATCTTCCCTGCATTTTGTGAGCGCCCAGTTAAGCAGGTATTTTATGAACTCTTCTTCAATATCCATATCATCAGTGAGGTCGAAGAATGCCATTTCCGGTTCGACCATCCAGAATTCGGAAAGATGGCGGGGCGTGTTTGAATTTTCTGCCCGGAATGTAGGTCCGAACGTATAGACGCGGCTTAGCGCTGTTGCAAGCGTTTCTGCCTCGAGCTGTCCGCTTACCGTGAGATTTGCTTTTTTTCCGAAGAAGTCTCTGCTGTAGTCGACGATTTTTGCAGCATCTTCAACTTTCATACCGCCCTGACCTGCTTTTACAGCGAGTTCTGCAATTTTTTCAAGAGACAGTGTCGTAACCTGAAACATTTCTCCGGCGCCTTCCGCGTCACTGCACGTAATTTCGGGCGCATTGACATACTGGAATCCGCGCTCCTGGAAAAAAGAGTGAACTGCAAACGCCATCTGACTGCGCATTCTGAATACCGCGCCGAAGGTGTTTGTCCTGGCGCGGAGGTGTGCGTTGTCACGGAGATATTCCATAGACATTTTATTTTTCTGCAGAGGATAACTTTCTGCAGGGCATTCACCAAGTACCGTAAGTTTTTCAAGTGTTACTTCAACAGCCTGTCCGGAAGCAGGTGACGCAATCAGTACGCCTTCAGCACGTACTGAAGCACCTGTATTTATTTTCTTTAAATTTTCTTCTATAAAGTCAGGATCAGCATTTTTCGACGGATTGTTGCGGTCGAATGCAAGCTGAATTGAAGCGAAACAAGAACCGTCGTTTACCTGTATAAAGACGAGGTTCTTGGAATCGCGCAGGGTGCGTACCCAGCCGGATACGGTAACTGGACTTCCGTCCGGGTTGGAAGTAAGTAAATCTTTAATGAGTGTCGGTTTCATGCTGTTTATTGTAGTTATTTATCATGCTTTCTTCAATATCCCTTATATGATAAAGTTTTTTCGATTTTTACTTGAAATAGATATATTAAATATGTATAATTATTAAAACTTTATTTGTAATGATGTATAAATATGCATCGTCCATTGAAAGAATCGGGGTTACTATGATTGAAGAAATATTCGAAAACACATTCCTGAAGAAGCTTTCTGTTCTTGCAGAAAATAATGATCCTATAAATCCTGATTTATATACAAAATATGACGTAAAACGCGGTCTCCGGTATGCAAACGGTACAGGCGTACTGGTCGGGCTTACCCGTATCGGAGATGTTGTCGGATATGACATTGTCAACGGTGAAAAGGTACCTGTTCCGGGACGTCTGGTGTACCGGGGATATGATGTTTGTGATCTTGTAAACGACGCCGAGAAATCTAAACAGTTCGGTTTTGAACAGTGTGTGTATCTTCTTTTATTCGGAGAACTGCCCACACAGGATCAGCTTGACGAGTTTTCGCAGTTTCTCGGGTTAAGACGGACGCTTCCCCCTAATTTTACGGAAGATATGATTATGAAGGCGCCTTCCAACGACATAATGAATAAAATGGCACGCGGAGTTCTTGCGAGTTATTCCTATGATCCTAATCCGGAAGGACGTGAAATCGCTAATATCCTCCGGCAGTGTATTGAATTGATTTCCCGTTTTTCGACACTTGCAGCCTATGCGTATCAGGCAAAGCTCCGGTATTTTGACGGAAAGAGCATGTATATTCATAATCCTGTACAGACGCTTTCGACTGCGGAGAATTTTCTCCGGCTTATACGTCCGGATACAAAATATACGCGTCTTGAAGCGGAAATACTTGATCTTTCGCTTATTCTTCATGCAGAACACGGCGGTGGTAACAATTCGAGTTTAACGGTTCACGTCGTTTCATCTGCTGATACTGACACCTATTCGGCAATTGCCGCTGCGGTTGGTTCTTTAAAAGGACGCCGCCATGGCGGGGCCAATATCCGGGTTATGGAAATGATGGATGATGTAAAAGCACACCTGACAGACTGGAGCAGTGAAAAACAGGTACGTGACTATCTTAAAAAAATTGCCGGCAAGCAGGCTTTTGACAACACCGGCCTTATTTACGGTATGGGACATGCTGTCTATACGGTCAGTGATCCGCGTGAACTGCTGCTGCGTGATAAGGCTGAAAAACTTGCAAAAGAAAAGGGATGTGAGGAAGAATTTCATCTTTATAATCTTGTTGAAAATATAGCTCCTGATGTTCTTATGGAATTGCACGGCAGCGATAAAAAGATTTGTCCGAACGTCGATTTCTATTCCGGCTTTGTCTACTCAATGCTTGGTATTCCCCGTGAGCTGTATACGCCGATTTTTGCGATTGCCCGTATTGCAGGGTGGTCTGCCCACCGGATCGAGGAAATTGTTGCAGGAGGCCGTATTTACCGTCCTGCATACAAGAATGTATCTGAAGAGAGGAAGTATATTCCTATCGAAGAACGTTCTAACTGACGGGGTAGTTCAGTGAGTAAAGAACGATTAGATAAGATACTTTCGCACGCGGGTTTTGGTTCAAGACAGGATGTAAAGTCGCTTATGCATTCCGGAGCTGTTACGATAAACGGAACTGTTGTCACCGATCCTGCTTCAAAAGCTGATTCTTTAAATGATGCGATTACTGTTGATGGAAACGAACTTGCACTGCGGAAATTTGTGTATATTATGATGAATAAGCCGCAGAATTATGTGAGTGCCAGCAAGGACGGCCTGCACAGCACCGTGTTTGATCTTTTAGATGATTCCTGCCATACACCGTATCTTGAAGAACATCTGCATATTATCGGGCGTCTCGATATTGATACGGAAGGTCTGCTGCTTTTTACGACAGATGGTGAACTGACTCATATGATTACATCACCGAAAACTCATCGCAGCAAAACATACCTTGTACGGCTCCGCGATGCGGTGGGTACGGTGCTTCAGACTGAATATACAGACCGCTGCCGTGCCGGTATACATATTCCTCCTGAGGGAAATGAGGCGGAAGCTGACTGTAAACCTGCGGAACTAGTCTGGCATACTGGTGGTAAGTCAGGTTCTGCCGAGTGTGAACTTACTATTTATGAAGGAAAATATCACGAAGTAAAGCGTATATTTGCTGTTCTCGGAAACGAAGTCGTTTTTCTTAAGAGGCTTTCAATAGGTACGCTTGCCCTTGACCCTTTACTTGCCGCCGGGGAATACCGTGAACTTACTGATGAAGAAATCTGCAGATTGAAACAGTAGCAAAATTGTTTTTCATGGTGTAGAATAAAAAAATCTTTCAAACAGTAAGGATGGAATTCCATGTTATCTGATATTGAAATTGCACAGCATAATACGATGGTACCGATTACCGACGTAGCAGCGGAAATCGGTATAACGGAAGAAGAACTTGATCTGTACGGCAGATATAAAGCCAAAATCACAATGGAAGAACTCCGCAGGCTTCAGTCGAAGGCATCGGAACCCGCTGCCCGCGGTCGTCTTGTTCTTGTAACAGCCATTACACCCACGCCGGCAGGAGAAGGAAAGTCGACGGTCTCAATAGGACTGGGAGACGGACTGCGTAAAATCGGGAAAAAATCAGTTATAGCGCTCAGAGAGCCTTCTCTGGGACCTTGTTTTGGGGTAAAAGGTGGTGCCTGCGGCGGAGGCTATGCGCAGATTGTTCCGATGGAAGACATAAATCTGCATTTTACCGGCGATATTCACGCTATCTCAATTGCCAACAATCTTATTGCAGCTCTTATTGACAACCATATTCAGCAGGGGAACGAACTTAACATAGATCCTCGTACGATTACATGGAAACGGTGTGTCGATCTTAACGATCGCTCGCTGCGCAATATAGTAGTGGGGCTCGGAGGAAAGAGCAACGGAGTACCACGGGAAGACCATTTCTGTATTTCTGTTGCGAGCGAAATCATGGCAATCGTATGTCTGTCCCGTACAATAGGAGAACTCAAAGACCGGCTCTCTAATATTATTATCGCGCAGAATTACAGTAAGCTGCCGGTCAAATTCGGAGATCTTAAGTGTACGGGAGCTGTTGCAGCACTGCTCAAAGATGCTGTTCGTCCGAATCTTGTCCAGACACTGGAAAAGACGCCTGCATTCGTTCACGGCGGACCGTTTGCGAACATTGCACATGGATGCAACAGTATCAATGCAACGCTGTGTGCTCTTGCAACAGGTGATTACGTTGTAACAGAAGCGGGATTTGCCGCCGATCTCGGAGCAGAAAAGTTTATGGACATCAAGTGTCGTATGTTCGGAATTGCTCCTTCTGCGGTCGTTATTGTTGCAACGATACGCGCGCTCAAGATGCACGGAGGGGTAGCCAGATCCGATCTTGCCAAACCTGACGTAAAAGCACTGGAAGCAGGTTTCGCCAATCTTGCAACTCATATTGAGAATATCAGGAAATTCGGTGTTCCTGCAATTGTTGCTGTTAATAAATTTTCTACGGACACTCCTGAAGAGATAAAGCTTCTTGAAAAACTTTGTTCGGACTTTCATACCCGGGTGGTTCTCTGCGAAGGCTGGGAAAAAGGCGGTGAAGGTGCAAAGGCTCTTGCTGAAGCTGTCGATGCGCTTTGCAGTGAGAATAAAGCTGACTTTCACGAGTTGTATGACAGTGACATGCCGCTGGACAGAAAAATAGAGAAAATTGCAAAAGAGATTTACCGCGCCGGTGAAGTGGAATTCGACAGCGCTGCACTAAAAAAACTTAAATCGTATGAAGAACAGGGATACGGTAAACTGCCTGTTTGTATTGCAAAGACACAGAATTCGATCAGTCATGATCCGAAACTTATCGGAGCGCCGAAAGGATACGTGTTTCCTGTGAGGGACGTACAGTTGTATGCAGGAGCCGGATTTGTCGTTGCATTTGCCGGTGATATTATGGTTATGCCGGGACTGCCGAAACTGCCTGCTGCGCTCAATATAGATGTAGATGACGACGGAAAGATTTCGGGTCTTTTTTAATATAGGGAACCTCTAAAAACTTCAGTTTTTAGAGGTGACTCTGAAAGAGCGATGTTTTAAGTCGTGATATTACAACGACTTAAAACTCGACGGCACCTCTAAAAGGTCACTGAAAGTGAGTTTTTAGAGGTGCCCTATACTTTTTTCTGAAACCGGAAGCGCAATGCAGAAAAACTGCATTGCGCAAAAGCCTTTTTTTGTGTACTATCAAACATATGGTCCATTAGCTCACCTGGATAGAGCGGCCGCCTCCTAAGCGGCAGGTAGTGCGTTCGAATCGCATATGGGCCGTATTTATTGGAGAACGTCCTTCCCGAAGTCGTAATATACTCCTCTCCGTGTAAATCCTGCAAAGCCGTCTTTTACTGAATCAAATTTTTCGTAATTATCACCGTAATGGCAAAGATACATACGTTTTTTCATGTCAGCCGGTAGTGTTTTAAGTTCGTCATACGATGCATGTACACCGCCTGTGTAGAACTGACAGTCATGAAAGATGTATTCGATGTTGTATGTACTGCACATCCAGTCAAGCAGTTCTCTGTCGAACCGCGTATCACTCGGAAAAAGAATTCTGTTGTCGACGAGAATGCCCTCTGAATAAAATGATTTCCGCCACGAACATGCATTGTCAGGAATGTGCTTTGTCCGGAAAATTTTAATATTCATCGAACCAATGTTTACTTCATACAACGGACGCGGAGTATTGCTTATAAGCTTTGGTTTTATCTGTTCGAAATAGTCCTCAAACTGCATATAACCGCCGTCTGAATATTCTCCGTATGAACAGCCTCCCTGAAGCGACTGATTCCACAATATTTTTTTATAATAATCGGTTATGACCATTTTCGGACGGATTTTTGATGTATACCTGCCCATGAGGGCTATTTCTTCAAGTCCTCCGATATGATCCGCATGAGAATGGGTAATAAGTACATTTTTTACCGACGTTACGGAAGAATTGTACGTGAAAAATGCATAAGGACAGAGCGTTCCGCAGTCTATAAGAATATGTTCGCTGCCTTTGACAATAAGTACGTTTGTCTGAAAATTCTTTTTTGAAAATGCACTTCCTGTCCCTACAAAAAAGAACGAAAGTTCTCCATTATTTGTAAATTCAATAGTATTTTTTAATTCCCTGATTTTTACGCATGTTTCCATGATTCAGATTATAACACGCAGAAAAATAAAAACAACTTTGTAACGGAATTATTTTAGAAAGTACCGGTTGATAAGAAAGATGGGAGTGTGTATATGTCGGTTACGCCTGTTACAAGAATACCTCCCATACCAAGTTCCAGTGGAAGAGAAATATCCATGTCGTACCGGTCCCCGATGCTCAGGCAGTTTTCGTTTGCAGTGTCTGTCTTTTTAGCAGCGAGCAGAAATGGTTCCTTTGCAGGTTTTGATTTGTGACATGTGTCGAGTCCGATAATATCAGGAATGATATCTGCAATTCCTATTGCTTCAAGGGTTTTCCTGGCGGGAAGAACCGGATTGTTCGTGACGCAGATAAGACGGTATTTTTCTTTGAGCGCTTTCAGTACCGGAATAAGCTGTTCGTCATATTTTAAAAACAGTGCAGGATCAAGCAATTTTTTCCGCCATTCAATACTGTCTTCAATTGTCACGCCGAATGCAGTCAGGGTGTTTCCAAGACTGATTTTCTGCCCGCCGTGTTTTAATGCCCATTCTTTACGGTAACTGGTAACCATAGCCCGTGCTTTATCTGCGGTTATGCCGCGTAGTTCTGCAAAATGCCGGACCTGAACATCTACCTGTTCAAAGGCATATGCGGTGTTTGTGTACAGTGTCGAATCTATATCAAAAATGATTGTCTGCAGATTTTCCGGTATCCGGTAGATTTTCATTCAGCATGCTCCGGTGTATATATTTTTGTGATTTTTACGATTGCATCGGCTGCTTTTCGTATCGAACTGTATGTGCCAAGTCCTGTTTGTGCCGAAACAGCGTCTCCTATAAGCTCAGCATCGGGACAGTTGCATACAGCCAGCGGAACACCGGTATAGTTGCATTTCATCTGCATCCACTGTTCGTTTTTTGCCTGCCCTCCGGTCACAATAACAGGGAAGGTGACGCTTATGTTATTTTTTTTGGCGGCATCAAGAAGTGTCTTAACTGATCTTTTCATATTATTTGCAACTAGTTCAAGTATTTCAAATCCGTCGCTGTCGGGATTTGAAATACTCATTGATATAAGTTCCCCATACGACACGCTGCATTCTTCTATTGCTTCAACTATTTTTTTAAAATTGACAAACAACCGGCCGCTTTCTGTCTGGAGCACAGCTGCATTCCAGAGTTCAGGAATAACAGAAGGAAGCGGTCGTATCCCCTGCTGTATGACAGGGGCTGCTGTACAGAGATTTACACCTTCGCTTGATCCTGCACAGTCATACATTTTGCCGGGTGTAAGTGAATTGGTTCCGATCATTGCAGCAACGAAATCCGGTCCGCCGCAGAATATTGGAACATCATGCGGCAGATCAAGCTGTCCGGTGATTTCCGGAGTGGTATTACCTGCATTATATGCGATCGGTACGAACGGAGGAAGTTTTCCGGAAGGAATGGAAACAGAAAGAAGCTGTGTTTCTGACCAGTATGATTCTGTGTATCTGGCTTCGGGCAGGATAGTCAGACTGCTGCCGCAAAGCTGGTGTATAAGAAATTCCGGCCCGGAATATATGTATCCGGAAGAATTCCACTGGGACGGAAACATTTTACGGAAAGCTGCAAGGCGCGGGATAAAAAGTGATTTTTCTGCAGGGGTACCGTAAATGTCTACTGACGGGATATCCGCATTCCAGAGCAGCGTTGTTCCGTCTTCTGAAACAATCGTCGGTCCGTTTCCGGAGATACAGATTGCGCTGATGTCTTTTTTTTCTGCGGAAGTCATTTCCTGTACGGCAGTGCAGAGTGCCGGAAGCCATGCTAATGCCGCATGTGCGTCATCCGGTTTGTGAAAATTCTGCTGGGAAACAGCAGCAACTTCACCCTTAGCGTCTATCAGACCGGCTTTGAGTGAAGTTGTCCCAATATCAGCGCAGAGTACTGTGCTTTCCATTATGCGTTTTTGTTTTCGTCCTGAACGGAATTTGGCGCAGGCTGCTGTGCCTGTTTTTCAAGTTTTTCTATAAGTGTCCGGTTTTCAAGCAGGTCACTGAGAGACTGATTGTGATGAATGCGTGTAATAACGTTCGCAAACAGTCCGCTGACGTTAGTGCTGATGTACCATTCGCGCTTTAAAAGTTCTTCATGGTAGACGGCATTCGTACCGATTATACGGAAGAATAACCCCTGTTTATATGCTTCATCAAACTGCTGGATTGCGTTGCCGGTAAAGAACGGAAGACTTACCGCTGCAATAACTTTTGTTGCTCCCTGTTCTTTCAGAAAGCCCATGGCTTTCAGCAGTGTGCCTCCTGTTCCCAGCATGTCGTCGGCAAGAAATGCAGCCTTACCACGTACATCTCCAAGCAGTTTTATTGACTTGATATTGGTATCTTTTGCATTTTGTGTGACTATCGAATAGTCACGTTCTTTATAAATCATTGCAAGCGGCAGTTTGAGACCGACTGCATAGAATTTATTCCGGTCGATAGCACCTGTATCGGGTGAGACAACAACAAGTTTTTCTGTCTGGCCCGTCAGGTCGACTATTTTGCTTAATTCACGGATAATCTGATAGCTGGCATGCAGATTTTCAAGATTGATTTTACTGAATGCGTTGACTATCTCGCGTGAGTGGATGTCGAGCGTAATGATTCTTGATACGCCGAGTCCCTCATAAATATGACCAAGCATACTTGCGGTAAGTCCTTCCCTTCCCTTTTTTTTGTGCTGGCGGCTGTACGGATATACGGGAACGACAAGTGTAATTGCGGCGGCTCCTGCCTGCCTGACGGCGTCTATCGTAACGAGCATAGACATAACATGATCGTTTACGGACAGTGACTGTTTATTTGCTCCGTTGTTGAGAGAAAGCACTTCATGATTTTCTACATCCTGAAAAATGTAGACATCTTTTCCCCTGATAGTATCAAGCAGTTCAGTTTTAAATTCTCCATTTGCAAAATAAGTAAATCGTGTGTTGATTTTAAAAACAGGAGGACGATATTTTGCTGTGTCGCCTTTAATACAAAGGTCAGAAGTATCAATATCGTTTTCAAGATTGATCTTTTTTACGAGCTCTTCCTTTTCGAGCGCGTATCTTTTTGAAATGACGTCGTTTTTAAGGGTAAAACGGTGTTTGTACATGTGCCTCAGATGTGTAATAACTTCATCGGCAAACGATTCTCCGCCCGGACATGCAACAATGGCCAGGTTGGTAGGTTCAGAATACGGCATTATTCAAGACCTCTTTTGTGTTTTTTTTAGAACGTGGCATATAGTAGCATTTTTTCTTTCTTGTGGCAACATTTACACTACATATAGTGTTCATTGCAAACAGTTCCTTGCTCTGGTATACTTAACACATGCGTATGATTTTGATGGGGACAGGTACAAGCCACGGGATACCTGTCATCGCATGTAACTGTAAAGTGTGCAGATCTCATAATCCGAAAGACAAACGTCTCAGATGCAGTGCGTATATACAACAGACTGAAAAGAATGGCAGTGAGACACATCTTGTCATAGACACTGGTCCTGAATTCCGTATTCAGGCCATTCTCTATCATGTAACTGCGCTGAATGCAGTTCTTATTACCCATAGTCATGCCGACCACCTTAACGGACTTGATGATCTGCGTATTTTCAGCCATACAAAATCAGAAGGTGTAAACAGATGTGGTGTATCCGTGACGAAATATGCCGAGTCTCCGGGGCAGGGACTTCCTGTGTACTCGAATGTCTCTACGCTGAATGATATCAGAAACCGGTTCGACTATATTTTTAAGACGACGCAGGCCGGCGGGGGAAAACCGAAACTTGACCTTGAAGACTGTGTCCGTTTTTCTGCATATAATCCTCTTATTGCAGGCTCTGTACGAATTATTCCGGTTCCTATGAAGCACGGATGTATTGATACGACCGGATGGCTTTTGAGTACGACGGACGAAACAGGAAAGACTCATTCTATTGCGTATCTTACCGATTGTAATGAAATTCCCTCAGAATCAATCAGTCTTCTGCGGCAGTCAGGCGGCATTATAGATCATGTCGTGATAGACGGACTCAGGGAAACGGCACATTCGACACATTTTTCGTATCTGGAAGCTATGGAGTGTGCAGCAGAGATCGGAGGTACACATACATGGCTTACGCACATCTGTCATAATATGTGTCATAAAAACATTATAAAATACTGCCGGAGTCATGTGACTGATTTTCCGGAATTAGTAAAGATAGTGAAGTGTGGTGGTTCCGTTCTTCCTGCGTACGACGGGCTGATTCTGAAATCGGGGGAATAGACAGCAGTCTTCTGTCATAAAAAAACCGTCCATTACTGATAAGGACGGTTTCTCATGAAAACGGATTCTGATTATTTGTTTTCTGTTACCGGAGTTTCGGTCTTCGGTACATGCACTTTTTTATCCACGAAGCCTGAGCGGAGACAACGTGTACAGACATTGATTGTGCGTGTTGTGCCGCCGAACATAGCCTTTACTTTGAGCAGATTCGGTCTCCATGTACGTTTTGTATGATTATATGAATTACTTACTTTATTACCATACATCGGTGATTTTCCGCAAATATCACAAGTTCTAGACATATCTATACCTACCTTCTAACTTAATTACGCGCAAGTTCGGTCATTATATCTGGAAAGAACCGTTGTGTCAATTATATCAGTGGATGAATTGTATCATTTGAGGTATAGTGTTTCCATTCAGGAGAACAAAATGCAGAAAATTGAATGGAATGACTCATACCTTCTCGGTATTTCCGAAATCGATAATCAGCACAAAAAACTGCTTGCAGTAGCGAACGATTTGTACGATGCGGCATCAGGTTCAGCCGGAAATTATATGCTGAAAATGTCAAAAGTCCTTAAGGCTCTGACTGATTACACTGTGTATCATTTTGGTGAAGAAGAGAAATTTATGAAAAAATACGGTTATGAAGACGTTGATCTGCATAAAAAAGAGCACGATGCTTTTGTGGCTCAGGTTAATAACCAGATACAGAGGCTTGGCGCCGGCAGTCAGAATGATGCACTTGTTTTCTACAGTTTTGTAGCAGGGTGGGTGCTTACGCATATAGCAGACAAAGACCGGGTGTGGGCTGCTTTTGTAAAACCTCAGCTGGTATAGGGAAGATCATGCTCCGTATGTTTTTTCTATTTCAATAATCTGGTCACGTAAGGTTGCGGCGCGTTCATATTCAAGGCGGTCTGCAGCTTCTGCCATTTCCTTTTTTATCGCAGTAACAAGTTTATGCCGCTGAGCGGGTACAAAAAGGTTTGCACTCTTTTTAAGTGCTTCAAGCTCAATGGATGCGTCTTCTTTTGCATCTTTATCCTGCCGTACCAGAATATCTTCAACTGCTTTTGCAATTGTTTTTGGTGTTATGTTGTGTTCTGTATTATACGCCTGCTGAAGTTCCCGTCTGCGTTTTGTTTCTGTTACCGCTTCTTTCATGGCATCACTCATGCGGTCTGCATACATAACGACGGTACCACCGGCATTACGTGCCGCTCGTCCTATTATCTGAATAAGACTGGTCGCAGAGCGCAGAAAGCCGATTTTATCTGCGTCAAGAATTGCAATGAACGATACTTCAGGCAGATCAATGCCTTCCCGCAGAAGGTTGATTCCTATGAGAACGTCGAATTCGCCTGCCCTCAGACCTTTCAGCAGTTCGACACGTTCAAAAGTTTCGATTTCCGAATGGATATATTTTACTTTAAGTGAAAGACCTGTAAGGTAATCGGTTAAATCTTCCGCCATCTTTTTTGTCAGAGTGAGAACCAGACTGCGTTCATTTTTTGCAATACGGTTTTTTATTTCTTTATAAATGTCTTCCATCTGACCTTCACTCGGACGGATGTCAACAACCGGATCAAGCAGTCCTGTCGGGCGGATAAGCTGTTCGACAACCTGTGTGCTTTGTTTTATTTCATCGATCCGGGGGGTCGCGCTTACATATATTACCTGATTGAGTTTTTTGCTGAATTCATCGAACTTCAGCGGCCGGTTATCGAGCGCACTCGGCAGGCGGAATCCGAAGTCAATAAGATTCTGCTTACGACTTCTGTCCCCTTCATACATGGCGCCAATCTGCGGAACAGTAACATGAGCTTCGTCTATCATGCAGAGAAAATCGTCAGGGAAATAGTGAAGGAGTGTAGCCGGCGGCTGTCCGTGTTCACGCCCTGATATGGGGCCGGAGTAGTTTTCAATTCCCGGACAGTATCCCATTTCCTTCATCATTTCAATGTCGTATGTGGTCCTTGTTTTCAGACGTTCGGCTTCAAGTACTTTGTTTTGTATGCGCAGCTCTTCAAGACGCTTATCAAGTTCATTTTGAATGTTTTCCGTTGCTTCTATAAGCATATTCTGGGGAACAACAAAGTGCCGGGCAGGGTAAATAACTGTTTCATCAAGTTCTTCTATCGTTTCACCTGAAACTGCATTGAAACGGCGTATGCGGGAAATACGATCCCAGTCAAGTTCTATTTTGTACGCTTCATCCGTTTCCATATATGCCGGATAAATTTCGATTACGTCCCCCCGAATACGAAAATTACCGCGTTCGAGAACAGCGTCGTTACGTTTATATTGAAGCGGAATAAGTTTTTCGGCAAGCTTATGTGTGTCGAGTGTTTCTCCTTTTTCAATATGAATACGCATTTCTTTGTACAGTTCCGGCATACCCAGACCGTAGATACAGGACACTGTTGCGACTACTATTACATCCCGTCGTTCCATAAGGCTGTATGTAGCTGCAAGACGGAGCCGGTCGATTTCATCATTAATGGAAGCATCTTTTTCAATATATAAATCACGTGCCGGAACATATGCTTCCGGCTGGTAGTAGTCATAATAGGAAACAAAATATTCGACGGCGTTATCCGGGAAAAAACTTTTAAATTCCCGGTAAAGCTGCGCCGAAAGTGTTTTATTGTGACTTATAATGAGTGTCGGCCGCTGTACACGTTCAATAATTTTTGCCATCGTGAACGTTTTTCCGCTGCCGGTGACACCTTTGAGTGTCTGGTATTTATCTCCACGGAGGAATCCTTCCGAGAGCTTATCTATTGCCTGCCCCTGATCGCCAGCCGGTTCATACGGAGCGACGACGTGAAATCTGCGCATTTTTTTTAGTCCGACTGCTGGGATGCAAGAACGACAGGCAGTACCCGGTCTTTTCTGTTTCGATGTACCGTAACGTTTACCGTTTCTCCCGGACGTTTATCCTCAAGAGCAGAAAAATAGTCTGCAAGGGACGCTACCTTTATATCATCGATTTTTGTAATGATGTCTCCGCCGAGATAAATCGTAGAGTTACCATATCTTGCGGGTTGTGTACCGCCTTTTATGCCTGCTTTTTCTGCATCTCCGCCTTTTGTTACTGCCGAAACGAGTACACCGGAAGATATGTCAAGGTCTGCATATTGTACGATTGCGCTGTTAAGCTGCACAATTGATATTTCCATGGCGCCGCGGTTAACATGTCCGAATTTGAGCAGATCCGCGACTACACGGACCGCTGTTTCTGCAGGAATTGCAAAACCGATACCGGCAGAACTGCCCGAAGATGAGACGATCATTGTATTAATGCCGACCATGCGTCCGGAAGTGTCAAGCAGGGGACCGCCGGAGTTTCCCGGGTTAATGGCTGCGTCTGTCTGTATCATGTTTCTGATGATACGGTTGTTGCTGTTTTTTACAGGGCGGCCAAGTCCCGAGATAATGCCAGTCGTCATCGTCCTGTCAAGTCCGAACGGATTGCCGATTGCAATTACTTTTTGCCCGACTTTAAGTTTTGATGAATCTCCGAAAGGAATTGTTTTAAGTACGGTTCCTGCCGGCGGTGTGAATTTTATGACGGCAAGATCGCTTTCTTCATCCTGTCCGACAACCTGAGCTTCATATTGTGCTCCGTCAGAGAGGGAAACGTATATTTTTGAGGCATTTTCGATAACATGGACGTTTGTAACGATGTATCCCCGTTTATCTATAATGGAACCGGAACCGGAACCGCCGTTCTGTACCACCGGCTCAAGAAACCAGTTTACACCTGTAACCTGGGTATTAATATTCACGACAGATTCTGCACACGCTTCATATACATTGATGTTCTGAATTTCGTCCTGCGTATATTGAGAATTATCAGAAACAGAACGAACCGCAGACTGCCCGGCATTTTGCTCGAGAAAAGTAGTCTGAGGTTCGACAGTACCATTCACTGCTGCCGGCATCTGCAGCGTTCCGGTATTCTGATCAGCGGTATGAGCGTTTGTATTGAATTTTATAAAGATAAAGGATGTCACGACTATGGCCGCAACTGCCGTCGCCGCCGATACGACAATAAGCTGACTACGGGAATAAAGTTTCATATTTGTATAGTACTGAATTAAAACAGATACGTCAAACCGAATGTACCTGAAAAATAATTAGTACTGCCGGGATACAGTATTGAATCACCCTTTATGTTGAGCATCACGGACGAATTACCGAGTTGTATGGTCGCTCCTGCACCTGTGTCGAACGCACGCAGCCACGCAGTTCCCGTTGTTTCGCCGAAAGCACTGTTGAGCGCAAACCATGCTTTTAAGGTTGCTGCCTGAGAAGGTCTGTATTCGAATCCGATACCGTTTCTCCATATGCTGTCGTTGATTTTCAGATTGCCCTGCAGCGTTCCGTACAGATATTCACTGGAAATACCTGCATAATACGCTGAATTATCAAATCCTATCGCGGTTCCTCCGCCGAGTCCGTTTCCTGTATCGGCTCCATACGGTTCGTACAAAGGAGTTTCATTTGTATATCCGTATCTGAAGACGGCTGCATAACACAGTTTCGTGTCTGTGTTTATGTGTTGTGATGAACCGAGTTTAACTGCACCTCCGACTGAAAGAGGGGCATTTTGTATCCCTGCATGCAGTTCAAAATTCATGGAAAATTCGAACCATGAAACAGGTGCCATGCCGAAGAAAATATTAACAGGTGTTTCATAAAAGGGTGTTCCGTCAGAACGGAACACAGGAGAGACTTCCGTGCCGATGTATGAGGTGTCTTCTGCCATTATAAATGCAGCCGGCAGCGTTCCTGTTCCCGTGCCTGATTTTGTTACGTCGGCAGGATGGTATGTAAGCGAATGGTCGATCTGTGTGTATGCGGTCTGTGTAAAATTACCGGCGGTAACTGTTGCACGGTAGAACCCGTCGGGCAGTTCTTTTCCGTATGTATCACGTCCGTTCCATGATATTCCCTGTTCCCATGTTGAGAATTCCGGGAACTGCCATGTAAAAACAGTTGTTCCTGCTGAATCTGCAATAGTGAGTGTTCCTGTTTCCGGAGCAGTCACCTTAAACGAAAACGTGCATGAACCGACAGCTCCTGTATATGCAGGATTAAAACGTCTTCGGCCTGCACTGAATTCTGAAATTGCAAACGATGCTTTTGTCATTTGAATCTGAACAGGAATAATCAGGTGCGGGGAAACGAATACCTGAGTTGTATAATCATTATAGCCGAATCTGCGTACTGTGATAGTGTGAAAACCTTCTTCAAGTTCCAGCGGTGAACCGAAGACTGGTAAACTGGTTGCAGAAAGCCTGTCTCCGTCGGTATAGATAAGACTGTCACCAGAGATACCGGAGAGAAGAACAAAACCGGTGATTTTATCAAGTTCTACGAAGAACGTGCTGCTTTGTCCGCTTTTTACTGATATACGGTATGAACGCTCTCCGTATCCGTTTTTCTTTACACTAAGGTTGTACGATCCGGAACCAAGGTCCGTTATTGTACACGGTGTCCGTCCCTGATATTCTCCGTTAAGATAGACAGAAGCATCCTGAATATTTGCATTTATTGTAATTGAAGTTCTGTTGTCATCGAATAATATGTTGTTTTCCGCTGTAAGTACGCTCTGTCCGCCCGATTGTGTGAAAACATCTGATGGAAAAAGAAAAAAGACAATAATAAATAAAAACAACGGAATTTGTTTCATGATGTTTCAAGTATATAGTATTAGGAACTTTTACAAAAGCCGGCAGGGGTGTGTAAGCCGTTTATTCTGTTTCCGTAAACAATAAATTATGTTCAAGAAAACTGAAGTATGAATCTCTGTCGAGAATAATATGGTCGAGTAATGTAATACCAATAATTTGTGAGGCAGCTATAAGCGTTTGTGTTGTTTCAATGTCGTCTTCCGACGGGGTACAAGTACCTGAGGGATGGTTGTGACATACAATCATAGCGGATGCATTTTCCATGAGAGCTTCTGAAAATATTTCACGCGGGTGGACAAGTGTACGGTTTATTGTTCCGACTGATGCTATCCGGATTTTTAATACTTCATGTCCGCCGTTAAGCGTTACGCAGATAAAATGCTCCTTGGGCAGTACGGAATAATTTCTGACGAATGGGACTACATCTCTGGGCTGTCTGATGACAGAATGAAGATGAACGGAGCGTCTCCGGCCAAGTTCCAGAGCTGCTGCAATGGCAAGACTTCTGCTTATTCCCATTCCTTTTACGGAAGAAAGAATCTGTACGGTATCTTCTGTGTTTGTTTTACCCAGCGCGCGTACGACTTCATGCGAGAGGCTGCGTACTGGCAGATTTCTGGTACCGGTCCCGAGGATGAGCATGACGAGTTCTTCATCGCTGGGATAACTCAAACCGTGTTTTAGTACCTGTTCACGGACGTCAGGTTTGTCATTGAGTATTTTCATTATTATATAATATTTCAGAAGAGAACTGTTTTATGCGGTTTTTTGGAGTGAAACACGGAAATACATTTATACAGAGCCGGTTTATGCCGAAAATTCATATATGAAACCAGTTTACAGAATTTTACTCGGGTTTATCTTTGTTATTGCTCTTTTTTCATGTCGTACCGTTCCTGTGCAGCAGATACAGATTTCGCGGAGTCTTACCGGACGGGCTGTTCTGAGTGAGAAACAGCTTATAACTTTTTTTATGATGAATAATTCTCTTGCTGACAGGGGTCAGGTTACACGGCTTGCCCGGTATTACATATCAGAAGCGTATGACGAAGGAATTAATTCCGACGTTGCATTTGCTCAGATGTGTCTGGAAACGGGATTTCTGCGTTTCGGAGGTCTTGTTACTCCTGAAATGCATAATTATTGCGGACTTGGTTCAATTGACACAGATCATCCGGGAGAATCTTTTAAAACTGAACAGGAGGGAGTCCGCGCTCACATTCAACATCTTAACGCATACGGTGACACTGACAGTCTGGTGAATCCTCTTGTAGACAAACGTGCAAAGTGGGTAACTCCCAGAGGTAAAGCTCCGACTGTGTTCGAGTTGTCGGGAACATGGGCATCCGATCCTGCTTACGGGAAAAAGCTGGATGCAATTCTGTCAAAAATGGAATCAGTGCGATAACCGTACGGTTATTCTGCTTTGGGATCGAAGTTCAGTACAAGTATATCGCCGGTTTTAATTCCTGTACGGGTAAACCAGCCCTGTGGTACTTCAAGCGCATAGCGTACATTTACCGTACTGTTGATGTTTGCAATGCTGTACGGCGTCATGTCGAATATATCCCGGATACGGCCGAGAGAATCAATAAAAGCTATAGAAAGCGGATGAGGTGTATTTTTCATCCAGAAAGAAAGCATCTGGTCACGGTCAAAAAGAAAAAGCATGCCTGTTCCGTCAGGAATATTTTTCCGGTACATGTAGCCGTTGTTACGTTCTTTTTCTGTACGTGCCATTTCGGCAGTTATTTGTATTTCAGTACCATCGTTTTTTTTAAGCGACAGCGCCTGTGTTTTTAATTTTTTCGTACAAGAGGTGAGTGGCATCAGTGCACAGAGTATAACAGCGCAGCAGCAGATACAGAATCTGTTTTTTTTAAAATTAATCATTACAGACCTTCCAGAAACATATCTTGTGTCATTTCTGTTCCCGATTTTGGGACAAGCGATTTACTGGTTAATTCATCGAACACTTTATTATCGACATATTTGAGCGAAAGAGGCCGCTCAAGACTCATTGTTACATCAGTGTTTTTCCATACGGACTTTTCGGGTGACAGAGATGCCGGGGCACCGTATTTTTTACAGAGTGTACTGAAAATGCTGTAATGGTCGATTTTATCTGTATTTATGTTGATGATTATTATATACAATCTGCTGTTGTAAAACTGAAAATAACATCTTTTAAGAAAGGAATCAACATGTCCCGCTGCAGAATCCGTTTCTATAAGAATACGGTTCTCGCCGGGCAGAAGGGATACATCACGGTCTCCGTGATAGCCGAAATCGCTGTTCTGCATAAGTTTGTTTTTTACTTCATCAAGCGACATACCAAGTGTAATTCCGCCGTATCCGTTCGGAATTGTACCTGCAGTTCCTTCTGCAAAAAAAGGGAAAAAAAACAGGCTGAAAAGCAGTACAGTTACAATACTTTTTTGCATAATGTCTTTCCGTATTATGCGTTATTCTGTTTGCGGTAAAAAGCAGCCTGTTTTACAAGTTCCAGACAGTCAGGTACCATAATTTTATCGTTTATAATTTTTATATGAGAATCCGATTCCAGTTTGTAGAGCCCTTCCGCCTGGAGTTCTTTCGGAATACCGCACATATTTGCAAGATCGTAGACAGTCAGATCTGTCTGAAACTGTACGCTGGGAGCGAGGTTGATTTTTGCTTTTTCGATCTGAAGTGCGAGCATATCGATAAGACGCTGCAACGGATCCCTGAGACTTGCATTATCAAGCTGACGGTACATTGACCAGAGACGGTCTGCAAGTGTTGTGGTAAGACGTGCAATCAGCTGCGGCTGTGTCGAAACCATCTGATCAAAGTTCTGGCGGTTTACGACCATAAGTCTGCATTGTTCATGTGCAACAGCACTGGCTGAACGAGGCTTATTTTCAAGCAGCGCCATTTCTCCGAACATGTCTCCTTTTTTGAGCATGGCAAGTGTAACTTCGTTCCCGTTGACGACTTTTGAGATTTTTACCTGGCCGTCCTGAATGATAAACATATCCGGACCGTTCTGATTTTCTGAAAAAATCATGGTATCTTTCGGATATGTGCGGAGCAGGTCGGAAGTTGATTCAAAATAAACTGCATGTGTAATTGCCTTAAGGGAAACGAAACGGGATTTTGCTTTGTCGAAATTGCTTCCGTGGGGGCAGGCTTTTAAATACTGATAATATGCATAGACTGCTATATCGGAATTGCCTGCTTTATCGTAATAGTCGGCTACATAAAATATCTGTTCCGGAGTATCTGCTACAACATTGTTAAGTGTAAGTTTCGTAAGCGTTTCGTTCATTGACCGCATGCGGTTTGCAAATGTCCGGATGATTTTCATGGCTACCGGTGTGTTGCGCATGATGAGTTCCGGATACTGATCTCTCCGGACAGAAATCCCGGTGACGTCTGTCATTGCAATGACTGTTTCAATTTGGGAATGTCCGGACATACATGGAATTACGCCGACAAAATCTCCCGGTCCGAGCATTTTAGGTGTTCCGCCAGGAATATCATTTGCCTTATAGCAGCGGACATTTCCGCTCTGGATGATGAAGAACCGGTCGCTGTCTGCTTTTCCTTCGACTACGAGATAAGATCCTTTCCTGAAATTTACAAATGATAATTGCAGCAATTCGTTCACCATTCCTTGATAAAAGTATAGGTTCCACTGTTTTCTTTGTCAATCGTTACTATCGGCAGATAACAAATGTGTCTTTAATTGATTTTCATCAGAACTGCCGCAGAATATAATTTCCGGTTCCAAAGTAAAACCTGTTTTACTCTTTACTATAGTAATAGTATAATCCACCAGTGCTCTGATATCCGCTTCTGTTGCATTATCTTTGTTGATTATGAAGTTTCCGTGCCACGGTGCTATCTGCGCGCCGCCGATTTGATATCCGCAGAGCCCCGCTTCGTCAATTATTTTTCCTGCCGGTTTACCGAAAGCGTGATTGTTGCGGAATACACTTCCTGCGCTCGGATAACGGAAATGTCCTTTTTTGATCCGTTCGTCTATGTACATACGGCATTTTGTTTCTATTTCATTTTTTACAATTTCAGAAAGTTGTGTTGTTTTGAATACGACGCTGGTAATGATACGTCCTGTCGACTGAAATGGTGATTTTTTATATTCCCAGTCTGTGCCGGAGAAAGAATAAGATTTTTGTTTTAACGAATCCGGCTCTATATATTCTGCTGATACGAGTATGTCGCTTACGGATACACTGAAACACCGGGCATTCATATAAAGTGCGCCACCGGCTGTTCCCGGAAGCCCGGCGAATGTTTCGAGTCCTGAAAGTACATGATCTGTACAGAAATTCACTACAGACGACATTGTAGATCCTGCTCCGCATCTAACGAAACCTTTCTCTGCCGATATACTGTTGATATCTTCCATAGAAATAACAGCACCCTCAAATCCTTTGTCCGAAACGACTATGTTGCTGCCGCAGCCCAGAATAAACCAGGGGATTCTGTCGTTCTTGAGTATTGTGAGTGCAAAAATGAGAGAAGAGACATCTGACGGCTTTATATACAGCGGAGCAGGGCCTCCTACTTTGAATGTTGTATGAAGGGACATCTGTTCCGAAAATCGTATAATCCCTTTGAAACTTCCGCATATATTGAATTTTTCAGCTGTTTCACGTATGCTGGTCATACGGTTATTATAGTACAGCGCAGTATAAATTGCGATAGAGGGGCTTATATGGGATTACGGTTATTTAACACTATGGGACGGGAAATGCAGGATTTTGTGCCGATTACACCAGGGTTTGTCGGTTTTTACGGCTGCGGTCCGACTGTTTACAACTATGCCCATATCGGGAACCTTCGGGCATATGTGTTTCTCGATACGCTTGACAGAGCTCTTACCTGGTTCGGTTATACAAAGAAACATGTTATGAACATTACTGATATAGGCCATCTTTCAGGAGACAGCGATGCAGGCGAAGATAAAATGCTCAGAACAGCAACAGAAAAACATCAGTCCGTCATGGAAGTTGCTCAGTTTTATACAGATGCTTTTTTTAATGATATAGACCGTCTTAACATAAAACGACCGGATGTTGTCTGCAGGGCTACAGAACATGTACCGGATATGATAGAACTCATAAAACGTATTGAGTCAAACGGACATACTTATATGGCCGGCGGGAATCTCTATTATGATGTTTCTACCTATCCTGATTATGGAAAACTCGCAAATCTTAATCTTGACGAACAGAAAGCGGGAGCCCGCGTTGATGTTGATTCCAATAAACGGAATCCGTACGATTTCGTCCTCTGGTTTACCAAGTCAAAATTTGAAAATCAGGCACTCACCTGGGACAGTCCGTGGGGGCGGGGATATCCCGGCTGGCATATCGAATGTTCTGCGATGAGTATGAAATATCTTGGAGAACATTTTGATATTCATACAGGCGGAATAGACCATATTCCGATTCATCATACAAACGAAATTGCGCAGTCGGAAGGGGCAACAGGACATAAATGGGTTAATTACTGGCTTCATAATGAATTTCTTGTCATTGCTAAGGATAAACAGTCAGCTGACAGCGGAGAAAGTTCCAAGATGTCGAAATCCGCGGGAAATTTTCTTACACTTCAATCACTCATTGACAAGGGATATGAAGCGCTTGATTACCGGTTCTTTTTACTTGGTGCACAGTACCGCAGTCAGGTATTTTTCAGCTGGGATGCAATTGACGGTGCAAAAAGTGCGCGAAGGGCACTTATAAAACGTATTGCTCAGGTTATTGATGCAGCAAAAGGAAAAGTTGCAGATATTTCTGCACTTTCTTCTGACGCGAATAAATATATTGAAACTTTTAAATCCAGTCTTGAAAATGATCTTTCTACGCCGCAGGCGATGAGCCAGCTTCAGACTGCGGTAAAAGACGACAGTCTGAAACCGGAAGAAATTCTTGCGCTTGTTCACAGTATGGACAGCGTTCTGGGGCTTCGGCTTGAGGATGAAGCAGCAGCATTAAATGACAAAAGATCTGCAGTTGTTAACGTCAATTCTCATGAAGGTGATGAAGAGGCACCTGCGATAGATGCACTTGTCGAAGAACGTGCTTCCGCTAAAAAGGCAAAAGATTTTAAAAAAGCGGATAAGATTCGTAACGAGCTGGCTGCCCGGGGTATTTTAATTACTGACACTCCTCAGGGATCTGTCTGGAAGCGGTCATAATAACAAATTGTTGTTACTTTTCAGGAGTTTTCGTGTTTACTACTATAGCTGGAAGTCAGACTGATATTAACCGGCCGCTCAATGCCGGAAATTCTGCTGATTTCAAAATAATATATGATGCAACGATGCAGCTTCTTTTTCGTATTTCCTATCGTGTTGTGAACGACGAAGAAGCCGCAGAAGACCTTGTGCACGATTCGCTTATCAAGGCAAACGAGAAAAACCTGGAATTTCCGTCACTTAACGATGCGAAATACTGGCTTATCAGAGTGGTAAAAAATGCATCACTCAACTATGTCAAACGGAAAAGCCGTGAACGTAAAGCGTACCAGAAGGCGCTTTACGAGGATCACCGTACGATGACATCAGGTGAGACTGATGTTTTGAAAGCCGAGTCGATCAAAAAGGCCCGTGATGCACTCAATATGCTGCCGAAGAACCTCCGGGAGGTTCTTATTTTACGAGAATACGGTGACCTTAATTATAAGGAAATCGGAAGGACGCTCGGTATTACAGAAGGAAATGTAAAGGTCCGTGTATTCCGTGCGCGTGAACAACTGGCAAAACTATTAGGAGAAGATGATGTCTACCTGCCCCAGTAAAGATATTCATTCAATATATCTCGACAACGAACTCCCTGCAGCATATGTCAGAGAGTATGAAGCTCATATAAAAGTATGCCCGAAATGCGCAGCTGAACTTGCAAGACTCCGGGCTGTTCATGAAATTCTTCATTCGGATGCTCTATCAGTTACTCCTGACAGTCACTATCTTGATCAGAGCTGGGACCGTCTGCAGACTCGTATGAGTTACAGCAGGGTTACAAAGAAAATTTTGAAATTTCCTGTAGAGCAATTTAAATACATTATTCCGGCAGCAGCAGCAGCTGCTATTCTTGCAGTTCTTCTTCCTGTTCGTGCCGGCAGAGTTCCGTCTGAAGCTGAAACAGCCCAGATAACACCGATCGCACGGCAGAAGATTATTGCGTTTGCAAAGAATAATGTAATTATTAATGGTAATATCAGACATGAAATGCTTGGGCCTGTTACATTCAGACAGTCCCAGCAGCATACCGGAACTGTTCTGTCCGGAACGAATACCGGTTATGGCGGATCTTTTATCCAGGAATCTCGTATTCAGGAAACTATAGATCCTCAGCTTAACGATGTTGATGTCTTTCGTCCCGATTTTGGCAGCAACCGGACCATTACTATCAGAATCACTATACCTGGTATAACAACACCTCCTCTTTCGACGGAAATAGAATTTCCTGCAGAAGAACCTGCGGATACGGTAAAGTGAATTCTTCCGGAAAGTTCAATTATTTTTTCAGGGGATCACCGCTTTTCAGAGTTTTGTGCTTCTTTTCTGCCGTTGCACTCATTCTGGTAAGTGTTCTTTTTATAAGCTACAAACTTAAACGTATTCCTTCTATAGATAATATAAATCCGCCGATTGGTTCTCCCGGTGACGTTGTTATCATTACCGGCAGAAATTTCGGAGGTGTCCGCGGTCCCGGTTATGTTGAATTCGGCGGTTCCAGACTGACAGCAAGCTCGTATATTTCATGGAATGAGAAAGAGATAAAAGTTGTACTTCCGCCGAATGTGCAGGACGGGCTAGTCGTTGTTGGAACCGACACGGCTCGCTCCAAACCTTCTTTTTTTGCAAATGAACGGGACATACCTGTTGCCGTCCCTCCAAACCCTCAGACGTCGCTGCCTGTAATAACGACACTTTCCGGCGACACGTTCAGAATCGGAGACCTGCTTGTTATTTCCGGCAGTAATTTCGGAAATATGAACGTTGACTGCGGTGTATATTTTGCAACAGTCCGTGATGATACGACGAATCCTGCAACTACAGCTCTCCCGTTCAGTAATACACGTCTTAGTGCACTGAGGGCGGATCATATTCCCGCCAATAAAACTGATTTTGATTATGAATACTGGAGCGATACAGAAATCCGCGTCCGCATTCCGGACGGTGCGACATCGGGAATGTTATACGTGGAAACCTCTAAAGGTGATTCTGCGCTCCAGAAGATTACGATTGAATCAAAAAACGGAGGGAAAAAATTTCTTTCCAGACGGACATACCTCCTTCAGCTTGCTGCTAATATTTCCGACGTAGTACCTGATAAATCTGCAACAATTAAAATGTATTTTCCCCGTCCTTCCTGTTTATCGTCGCAGCCACTTGTAGAAATGACGGAATGTACTCCTGAACCCGCGATCGCTGATTATCAGAATACGGTGATTCATCAGCTGCAGGCTGAAAAAAATACAATACTTGCCAGGAAACCGTTCAGTGAAAATTTTGTTATTTCAGTTTATGAAATCAATACAACGGTAAAACCTGAACTTGTCACATCTTATGCTAATATGAATAATATGCTGTATACCGCTGCAATCCGGGCCGATAAATGCGTCCCTGCCGGTGATCCGGAAATTATCAGTCTGTCGAGAAAGATTACCGGCAAAGAGATGAATCCGTACAAAAAGGCAGGACTTATTTATAACTACATGCTTGATAATTATACACTGCAGGCGGTGAAATCCGATGTATCTCCGGCTCTTGATCTTATAAAAAAGAAAAAGGGTGATGCATACGACTTTGCAGTTATTTATACTGCGCTGCTCCGGGCGTCCGGAATTCCTGCGCTTCCTGACAGCGGTGTACTCGTTGACCGCGATATGAAAACAAGAAACCACTGGTGGAGTGAATTTTATATCTGTGGAGTCGGTTGGATACCTGTAGATCCCGCATTGGGCGCCGGCTTGTCATACAAAAGCTGGACGGAAACAGGAAATGCACGAGAATATTATTTTGGCAGTCTTGATTCACAACATATAACGTTTTCCCGCGGCTGGAAAGAAATTAAACCAGGGGCGGGAAATTCTAAAATTGTCCAGCGTCCGCGCAGTTATGCACTGCAGTCTATCTGGGAAGAATCTTCACACAGTACACTCAGATACAGTTCTTTCTGGGCTGATCCGGTAGTTCTGGGAATTTATTAGAGTTAGGAGATATTATGATTACGAAAATTTTATCTGTCGGCGGATCCATCATTGCGCCTGATAAGCCGGATAAGGCATTTCTTTCTGAATTTGTGACAATGTCACGGGAGTGGCTTTCGGACGGCAGTGACAGACGTCTTATATTTGTATCCGGCGGCGGCGCTCCTGCGCGAATATATCAGCAGGCGTATAAAGAGGTCCTTACTGCAGAAAAAAATGATTATGAACCCGACAATAATGCTGCGGACTGGATTGGTATAATGGCAACACGACTTAATGCACAGCTTTTAAAAGCGTGCTGTGGAGACCTTTGCAGGGATGATGTTGTCTGTGATCCGACTGCCGATATCCGTTTTACAGGGAAGATCCTTGTTGCGGCCGGATGGAAACCTGGTTTTTCAACTGATAACGACGCAGTGCTGCTTGCAGAAAAATTTCAGGCAGACACGGTTGTTAATCTTTCAAATATAGAAAAAGTATATACGGATGACCCCCGGAAAAATCCTGATGCCAGGCCGCTTGATACAATCGACTGGAAAGATTTTCGGAAAATGGTCGGGGATGACTGGACTCCGGGAAAGAATACTCCGTTTGATCCTGTAGCAAGCAGAAAAGCGGAACAGCTTAATCTTACGGTTATCTGTGCTGCTGGTAAGAATATTTCAAATATACGGAATATTCTTGATGGGCGCAGGTTCATCGGTACACAGATAGGACAGTAAATATCTTTCCATTATTGTATATATTCATATTTGCCTATAGAATACGCAGATATGAATATATGTTCTCTTTCAGGTATATATGAACTGAGTGGAGCTGATAAAAAATGTGATGCGGTAATTCCAGGTGATTTTCATTCTGCACTTCTTAAGGCAGAACTGATTCCTGATCCTTATTATGGTACAAACGAGACTGATGTTCAGTGGGTTGGGCAGACAGACTGGATCATCCGTCGCAGTTTTCAGTTTAGAAAAGAAGATTGTGTGCGTACATGGCTGGTACTTACCGGCGCAGATACTTTTTTTACCGTGTTCATTAACGGACGGAAAGCCGGATATGGCGACAATATGTTCCGCCGGTGGCGTTTTGATGTTACGAAAATCCTTTCCGACGGTATGAATACTCTGGAAATCAGATTCGATTCTGCGGTAAAAAAGGCTTCATCAGAAGCAAAAAAATTGTCATATCCGGTTCCTTTTTCTATGTATCGGGTCTATGCGCCTCATTGTAATCTTATCAGGAAGGTTCAGTGCCACGGCGGCTGGGACTGGGGGCCGTGTCTGATGGTATCCGGAATTTACGGTAGTATTCAGCTGGAGTCCGTTGCATACGGTTATATGGATAATGTAACCGTCCGTTATGAGAAAAACGGTAAAGACTGGAAGGTATTTGTAAAGACCGGATACTATTCATTATACAATGGTACGCGGAAATTTGATTTTGAAGTGACTGACGGAGGACTGGTTCTTGCAAAAGAAACAAAAGAATTCAGCGTCGTAAAGGGCATGAATGTACTTTCATTGGTTCTTGTCGTAAAAGACCCGGAAATTTGGCTTACTTCTGATGAGCTTGCAGAATTCGGCAGAAACGAGAATAAACTTTACAGGCTTACTGTAAAATGTGAAAACAGCGATTATGAAATAACGAAGAAAATTGCTTTTAGGACTATAGATATCGATACTAAAAACGGAGCGCTTTGTTTTTATGTAAATGGCCGTTCGATTTTTGCAAAAGGTTCAAACTGGATTCCGGCTGACGCACTTCCTTCCCGTCAGACGAGTGAAAAAATTAAAGATTTACTTATATCTGCCGTACAGGCACACATGAACATGATACGGGTATGGGGGGGCGGTCAATTTGAAAGCGACAGTTTTTATGATTTATGCGACAGCTTAGGGCTTCTAATCTGGCATGACTGTATGTTTGCGTGTGCGATGTATCCTGCAACAAACGAATTTCTTGCAAATGTATCAGAAGAACTGGCATATCAGATTTCCCGTCTGCAGTCTCATCCGTCAATTGCGTTATGGTGCGGTAATAACGAAAATATCGGGGCCCTTTCGTGGTTTCCTGAGACACGGGCAAATCGTGACCGGTATCTCATAGATTACGACAGGCTTTATCATGGAACAGTCGAAAAAGCAGTGCGTACGTACGATCCTGCCAGAATGTGGTGGCCGTCTTCACCGTGTGCCGGGACAGGTAAGGATACGTTGAACGATAACTGGCACAGCGACAAGTCGGGAGATATGCATTTCTGGAGCGTCTGGCATGAAAAGAAAAGTTTTAGTGAATATCTTACGGTTCAGCCGCGGTTTGTTTCCGAATTTGGATATGAAGCATTTCCTTCTGTTGAGGAGATAAAGACGTATGCAGCTGAAGATCAGTTGAATCTTACGAGTCCTGTAATGGAATTCCATCAGCGTTCTGTCGGAGGGAACTCCATTATACTTGAAAGTTTTTCCCGGTATTTCAGATTTCCCGAGGGATTTGCAAATATGATTTATCTGAGCCAGATACAACAGGCTCTTGCAATAAAAACCGCAGTTACGTACTGGCGGTCACTCCGGCCACGCTGCTCAGGTACGCTCTATTGGCAGCTCAACGACGTATGGCCTGATGCCTCATGGTCAAGCATTGGGTATTCCGGTAAATGGAAACTCCTTCATTATGCGGTAAAAGATGCGTTTGCGCCTGTTTGTGTAACAATTTACGAAAAAAACGGTGTGTGCAAAGTATTCATCATGAACGATACTTCGAAAACTCTTGATGTTTCATTGCAGCTGCATTTCCTTGGCTTTGACGGGAAACCTGTGCAGAAAACTGAATCGGTGCGTGTATCCGCCAGTGCGGATAAAGCGGTAAAAGTCAGGGAATTCAGGGCAGATGAATTTACCTGCCCTGTTTCAGACTGCTTTGTTTTTGTGGAACTTACAGCAGCTGCAGAAGACGGAAAAAAATACAATGCAGATGATACGTTTTTTCCTGCCTTGTACAAACAGTGTTCGTTGAACCGTGCAAAAATTACAGTACAGGTATTGCAGGCGGTACATAGTGTATATACCGTGAAGCTTTCAGCAGATGTTCCTGCTTTTTTTGTTTCACTCGATACAGAAGATTTTCCCGGCACGTTCAGCCGGAATATGTTCACTCTTCTGCCGGAAAGACCTGTTACCTTATCTTTTACGGCAAAGAACGGCGATGTGTCTGCGGAACAGTTTAAACAGGCTCTTGTTGTAAAATCTTTACGTGATACGTATAAATAGTGATTGTACGGTTACTATGACAAATTCTGCAGAACTTGAAATAGTAACTGTATTTTCGTAAAAGCCCTGTTTTTAAGCAGTACAGTTTAAACAGTATAATACTAGGATTGTTTTTCCAGCTTTTCAAGTTCAGCTTTTGCTATTTTATCATCGGGATCATAGGCAAGCGCTGATGTAAAATATTTTTGCGCTTCTTCTGTATTTCCCTGTTTCAGAGCAAGATAGCCAAGATTTGACATGATCTTTGTGCTTTCCGGTTCCAGTGAAAGAGCATTTTCAAGACATTTTTTTGCTTCTTTAAAATTTTTCTCTTCCATGCAGCAGATTGCCAGTTCATTGTATGTGTCGGAATTATGGTCTCCGCCGGGACAATTAAGCGCTTCAAGAAATGCCTGTTTTGCATCAGCATAACGTTCAAGACGCCGCAGTCCCCAGCCTAGCATAAACCATGCATTCCATACATGGGGATTTGATTTTATGAATATTTTGATTTCATCAAGTCCCTTTGTTTCCTGTCCTGATGAAATATAGTCATACGCAGCCTTGAAATGCTCATCATCCATGTTCTGGCTTTTTATATTGTCTAAAATTTCCTGAGACCGTTCCTTCTTGTAAATACCGTTTTCCCCGAGTTCTTCATCCTTCATATCGCAGGTAAGTGCAAGGTATGTTTCAAAACTGTCTTTTGCATCATGAAAGTTATGCTGTTTCATATAAAAAAAACCGGCATTGAAAAATGCATCGGGAATCGCCGGGTCTGCATCCATTGCCTGCCTGTAGTATTCAAGTGCGTCGTGATCGTAGGCATCTGCATCTTCATTAAGGCCTGAACGGCGGTATGAATTTGCCCGTTCATCAAGAAAGAGTGCAGTGTTAAGAACAGTAACCATATCTTCCGGATCGAATCCGCGGAGCGCTGCAAATATTTCTTCGGCTATGTCGTAATCCTCGTTTTTTGCTTTGAGAATGGCAGCTTCTGAAAGTTCTTTTTTTATTTCAGGGCGTGCTTCTTTGAGTACTGAGCGATAGTATCCTGTATGTTCGTTCTGCGGATCGTAGGCAAGTACCGTGAGAATGCCGGCAAGAATCTGTTCCTGTGTCAATTCTCCGGGATCGAATGTACCCGGTGCATCTCTGTCTTTTTTCTGAACAGGAACGGGAATTGTGGGATCAATGTGCATGGCATTTCGTGATAACTTAAAATTTTCAGGCAGCTTAATATAATAAATTGTATCAAGAGGACTTGCTGGGTTCATTGTGTTTCCTTGTTTTCTTCATTAGCAGTAATTTTAGTTTCAATCTGTTGAGTCTTGTCTGGCTTTAAATCAGTTTCTTTATTCTGACTGTCAGAGATCTGTTCTTTTTTTATGTTTCCGGCATCTGATGCTACTTCTGATTTTTTTTCTGCAGGTTTCTGTAAACTTTGTTCCGTACTTTTGGGTAATCCTGCTGTCGGAGTACTTTCTACTGCCTGTATCGGTTCTTCTTTTTTTGACTGAGCCTCAAGGAAACTTTTCCTGTTCAGGGTCACATAATTATTGATATGAATTTTATATGACAGAGGTACCTGATTTTCGTCGAATTTGATGGAAGCCGCAACAATATCCTGTCGGCCTTCAATTACATCCGCATTTACTATTGTTCCCTTTATATCGACAGTTTCGATCGGATCACTGAACTGGATACGGAGTATTGCATCTTTGTCACATATGAATTTTGACAATCCGAGCAGAATAACTTTTGCGCCGGAGAAAGACAAATCCCGCAGAATGCACCGCCGTGGAACATTCTGAATATATATGATGGATTCTTCACGTTCTATATTAAGTTTGTGTTTGGAATCTCCATTAATAATAATACGTTCTTCCCTGCGTTGCACAAAATTGATATTCGCCTCAATAAGAGTTCCCAGCTTCAGAATCAAATCATCCGGGGGCCGTTGTGTATATATAAGGGTAATGATCGCAAGTTCCTGTGAATTCATATACGGCGTTACTTCACTTACTTTTCCTGCAATAAAAAAACTTAGCGGTTCATTATCCGGTTCGATAAAACAGAAGCGGAGACTCACCGGCGGGGAATCTTTTTTTGTTATCTGGGCAAACGCTCCGCCTTTTGTCCCAAGAATTATCTTTGCCATCTGAAACGATGTTGAATTAATAATGCACGGCCATTGTGCTCCGTTGCATTTTATATATATTTGGCGCGGATCTATACGTAACGACCGCAATATGTCTTTTGAGAATATGATTTCTTTATCCCGATAAAAATCATAGTAGTTGCTGATCTGCTGATTGGTAGCAATTCCCATACTGTAGATAATAGTTTATTAGCAGTCATTCGTCAATGTTTGATAAAATACGGTGACTGAAAAAAATCCCTGATAATCATCGGGTTATCAGGGATTTTTTTATCAGAATTACTGGTTAGTACGCTGATTTTGTTTCGTGATGCTGATGAGTTTTCTTCATCAGTTTGCGCTGGAGTGTCTTGTTTTTGCGGTTCAGGATTGTAGACGGCTTTTCGTAATATTCGCGTTTTTTGAATTCACGGATAATACCTTCCTTTTCAACCATTCTTTTAAAGCGTTTAATTGCTTTTTCAAGATTCTCTGTATCATCAACTGTTATGCTTGCCATCGTTATTCACCTCCTTTCGCCGGAACTCCGTAAGAATTTAAATGATAGCATAAAACAGGGGAGTTGATCAAGCGTCGAAAAAGTACATCCATGTACTTTTTCGACGATGCAAATGCTTTTAGAGTTGGTACTTGGGGTAAAACGCATTTGCGTCGGGGGCGCGCCTCTTGCACCTGCCTGGTAGAAGAAGGGGGGACTTATTCTACTGAATAAATCTCTGCGGAGGGGTTACTATCCAGATGGCTTCTACAGCGTCTTTCGAATTGTTTTCAAGGGTATGCGGGGTTCCCGCAGGGAACGATACGCTGTCGCCGGCAGCCAGCGCATATTCCTTTTTTTCATATTTAAGCAGGGCTGTCCCCTTTGTGATGATACCGAGTTCACGTCCTATGTGGCCGTATGAACCTCTGTGCGTATGCGAACCGGCAGGAATCTTTATCACATATGCTTCAAAGGAATTTTCCTTTTCAGATTCGTCCGGTTTTGCGAGTTCTTCATACATCACGTCATCCTCTGCAAGTGTCCGGCGTTCATCTGCCCGGATAATCTGAACAGGGCGTTCCCGGCGGTATTCCTCGAACAGAAATTCCAGATTGATGTCGAGTGCGTCTGCAAGTGCCAGCAGGGTGTCTATGGCAGGAGATACGCGGTTGCGTTCGATCTGCGATACAAGACTTTCACTTACACCTGCTTTATCGGCTACGATTTTAAGAGTGAGGCCTTTATGTTCTCGTACCATACGCAGTTTCTCTCCGAAATGGTAGGGCACCCTTTTTTCTCTTTTGTTTTCAGTATTCTGCGAATGAGTCATGGTCCTGTTTCTCCTTGTTTTTTTCTGTAATATATTGGATGAAATAGTCTTCCAATGTCTTGTGTGGTCCGGGAAGATTCATACGTTCCCTTGCCCGGGCATTGTCACGCCGGACTGTATACAGCGAATAAAAGTCTCTGTAATCGAGACCTGCGTCAGTTTTTACATGTTCTCCAAGAAAGCTGGATACTTCATCCCGACCGATTGCCGAAATGCCTTTTGTTTTTAGTATTGACCTGAGTTCCTGAATTTGTTCGAAGGAAATACCGAAGAGAAATTCTTCCATTGCCTGCGAAACTCCGTTTTCCCCCAGTTTTTGCTTAATAAATTGAATCCACTGTTCGTCCATTTGAATTGAAATGAGCAGTAATTCACTTGTCCCCATCATGGTACCGAATGCAGGTGCAAGTCTGCGTCGTGCAGTCCATACGGTCTGGAGTACGGGTGCGGCGCTTTCTATTGTCTGGTCGTTTCGGTATTCCCAGAGCAGCAGAAGGGAAAGTGCCCACTGCCGGCGGAATTCCATAGGCTGTGAATCATCTCTGATAAGATTCAGATATACATCTTCAGCAAGTATGGAAAACATCATGGTTATAGTCTCCATTTGAAAATCCTGGGTGAGTCGGTCCGGCGCTTTTATACGCTTGCTCTGCTTTGAAAGCGATGAGAATGTATGTATTTTTGCTACGAGAAAACCTTTACCTAGAATAGCCTTTGATGGAAGTTGAAGTGTTGTATCCCCCTCGTCCTGATGTTGAATAAGTGAATCAATGAGCGACTGCGGAGTACGTATTCCTCCAGCCAGATCATGACGTTCAAGAAGGGATGGGAAGCGCGCTACGGATGCTGCCAGATGTTCCAGGTCCTTTATCCGTTCAGTAATTATATCTACACGTTCTGCATCAACTTCACGCATGCGGACAAGCAGTTCATCGACAAGGTTTTTCTGCTTCGGTGTAAGGATGACAATACCGTTCTGACTTTCGTTCCTTTCGACTTTTGTATCGTCGTCATAGAAGTGGCTTATGTCGATAGGAGTAAAATCTTTTCCCGCACCCGAAGAATTTGTAATCACAGTACCTTTTATTATATCATATGTTGAACCTTTTTCAATTATACTGTAATCATTTTTTTATTTATATTTATAATCTGCCGACAATATATATATGAGAAAACAAATCCTGTTTGTTACGGTTTTATCAGTTTTTAGTCTAGTTTGTGCACCGGCTGCGGAGCCGCTGCTTATCCGTTCCTCTGATGTTCGTATTGAACAGTCTGACAGTTCCGGATTCGGTACAAAAACAGGGTTCGATCTGTATGTCCGCAAAAAGCCGGGGATTGAGTCTGTTCTGCTTACTGAAACGACAAAGGATCCTGACGGGAAGGCCGACAACTATGCATACCGTGCAACAGAATGGAATAAGGTGAACGGAGACGAGATGCGGTTTCTTAACGGAAAACCGCTTGATTCCCCAAATGCAAAATTCAGTCTTGTTGATTCTACGGCGGAAGATGATCCGGTATTCGGGAAAAGTTTTCATATCTATATTCCTCCTGAAATCGTATACGGTTATTCATGGTCGAGAAACGGGACGGTGACAATTGGCCGAGGAACATTCATAAATATCAGGGCTTTTTCGGAAAAATATGCTGACTACCGCGGTACATTCAGTGATAATCCGTTTATGTTTGATCTTGGTAAAAGAACTGAAACAGTACCTGTCGCGCCAAAAGAACCGGAAATAAAGGATATACCTGTACTTACTGACGATTACAATCCTGATGCAAGCGAAAAATTTCACGAAATTTCAGATTTTATGATTTATTCAAAGGGTCCGGATACGCTTATCGACGATATAATGACATCCATTAACAAAATAGACCCGAAAACGAAAGCTGACGTGGTATTTGCGATCGATACAACAGGCAGTATGAAAGACGATATTGCCATGCTTCGGAAGAAATGGGTTCCTCGTCTTATAGCCGATTTAAAATCATTCGGAAGTATCAGACTTGGCTTGCTGCTCTATCGTGATTACGGCGAGAGCGGTTACAACTATAAGAACATACCTGTCAAATTTTATGATTTTACACGGAATATTGATGAATTTAAAAAGAACCTTAACGGATTTACAATTATCGGTACAGAAGGAGGCGATATTCCGGAAGCTGTGTACGAAGGATTATACGGTTCTCTTTCGTTTTACAAATGGGATGCTGATGCGGTCCGTAAAATTATACTCATAGGAGACGCCGGTCCTCATCCGACGCCGCGTGGAACGAAAAAATATACAAAAGCCCTTGTTCAGCAGCTGGCAGCAGAGAAAGGTATTACGATAGATGCAATTATACTGCCCGATGACAAGAGCCGGCGGGGCCGCTGAGAAAACCGGTCAGCGTGTTAACTGTAAGTCTGACTGCTTTCCGCAGCAGCTTCTGATTAATTACCGGTTTCCTGAGCTGCAGGTTTTACGACTGTTTCATCTGTTTTAGGCAGCTTGTTTGCAGGAATTTTTGCCATTTCGATCTGAGCAAGTTTGTTGAACGCTCCCGGCAATGTCCCCGGCGTTGTTGATGCATATAAATCAATGATTTCTTTAAGAGAACTGTATGCATCATCGTATTTCTTTTCTTTTATGTAGAGATGTCCAAGTTCATATCTGGCTTCAATATAAATGGAATTATCCATACCATAACGGCTGATGACCATTCGATAATACATTTCGGCATTTTTATACTGTGACTTTCCGTATGCATCCTGTCCCAGCTGGATAAGCTGTGCTGCAGAAAGATCGTCAGGAATTTCTTCTATCGTACCACAGGAAGGGAACAAAAATACAGCTGCCGCTGCAAATAAAACCGGGACTATAATAATAAATACGCGCTTTTTCATATACTCCAGTGTACAATCCGGCCGACAAAAAAACAAGACTCAGAAAAGGTCCGTTTGCAAAAGTCTGTTGTTTTTGCAGGGGACAGATTATGATACAGCAGGTCTCTTCCTGTTGTTTGTCCTGTTCTACTAGAACCGGTCTGTTTTAGTTAGAACAGCATCGGGAATAGAAAGGTTACGGAAGACAGATGTATTGACCAATGTTTTTTCTGTCAGTATGATTATGTATCTATAGTAAGAATCTGCGAAAAGCGCAGCGATTACAGCGCAGGGGATACTCGAAAGGTTCTTTTCAGGAGAAAATTATGAAAAAAATTGCTCTGATTATGATTGCAGCGTTGGGTCTTATATTCGGTATGACCGGCTGCAGTGGAAAGAAAGCTGACAAAAAGATAAAAATTGGTATTGTTCAGCTTGTAGAACATCCTGCTCTTGACGGTGCATATAAAGGATTTGTTGACGGACTTGCAGCTGCCGGATATGTTGACGGACAGAATATAACTGTCGATTATCAGAATGCCCAGGGGGAACAGGCAAACTGTGTGACTATTGCACAGAAATTCGTCAACGACAGGGATGATCTTATTCTTGCTATTGCAACGCCTGCGGCTCAGGCTGTTGCCAATCTGACAAAAGATATTCCGGTTCTTATTACTGCCGTTACAGATCCTGAAAGCGCGAAGCTGGTAAAATCAAATACCGCCCCGGGAACTAATGTTTCCGGTACATCGGATCTTACACCGTGTGCGGCACAGATTGACCTGCTCAAAAAAATTGTGCCGGAAGCTGAGACGGTTGGTCTTATTTACTGCTCAAGCGAGCAGAACAGCATTTTCCAGATAAATCTTGCAAAAGCAGAATGTGACAAGATCGGTTTAAAATATATAGATGCAACAGTTTCTAATTCAAATGAAATCCAGCAGGTGACTCAGAGCCTTGTGGGAAAAGTTGATGCAATCTATGCGCCGACTGATAACATGATTGCAGCCGGTATGGCAACTGTTGCCCAGGTTGCAAATGACAATAAGATTCCGACTATCGTAGGCGAAGACGGAATGGTAAAGTCGGGAGCACTTGCTA
The DNA here is from genome assembly GCA_023231445.1 of Treponema sp. Taxonomy (GTDB): domain Bacteria; phylum Spirochaetota; class Spirochaetia; order Treponematales; family Treponemataceae; genus Treponema_D. The sequence continues at coordinate 43,476 of JALNVF010000001.1, forward strand.
CATACGGCATTGATTATTATGAACTCGGAAAACAGACATCAGCAATGGCTGTTGATATTCTTAAGAACGGGAAGAAACCGGCGGACATGCCGATTCAGTATCTTGCAAACTGCACGCTCAGTGTAAATCAGGATACCGTTGCCAAACTTGGTATTACACTTCCTTCAGATCTGAAGTAAGCTTTTCCTGTTATACAGAAATAAAAAGCGGTCGCCTTGTACACAGAAAGTACATGGAGACCGTTTTTTTTTGTCAGGATACCTTCTCACGTTCGGGCAGAATCAATATAATTAAACAAATTTATTGTTGGAGTAACAAAATGGGCCTTTTTCTTGCCATGCAGGGTGCCGTTTCTCAGGGGATACTCTGGGGAATTATGACGCTTGGCGTTTATCTTACATTCAGAATACTTGATATAGCTGACCTTACCGTAGACGGCAGCTTTGCAACAGGCGGCGCCGTCACCGGTGTGCTGATCGTGCACGGAATGAATCCAATGCTGTCGCTCCTTATCGCTTTTTTAGTCGGAATGCTCACCGGGCTTGCCACGGGACTTATGCATACGAAAATCAGAATCCACGTACTGCTGGCAAGTATCCTGACTATGATAGCTCTGTATTCGATTAATATCCGTATTATGGGAAAGGCAAATACTCCGCTGCTCGGAGTAAAGACTGTTATGTCGTTCTTTACAGAACATTTCAACGTAAATACGACGATGGCATCGCTTTTTGTTGGTATAATCTTTGTTTCGGTGATTGTTGTTCTCATGTACTGGTTCTTCGGAACAGAACTGGGTAGTGCTGTCCGGGCAACGGGAAACAATGAACATATGGTCCGTGCTCTCGGAGTGAATACTGATACGATGAAAATTCTGGGGCTCATGATTTCCAATGGACTTGTTGCACTTTCGGGCGCGCTTGTAGCACAGAGCCAGGGATACGCTGACGTAGGTATGGGAACGGGAACTATCGTCATCGGACTTGCATCGATTATCATCGGGGAAGTTGTTCTGGGAAAACATTTCGGTTTCTGGTATACACTCGTTTCCGTGGTGCTTGGTTCAATCATTTACCGCATCATCATTGCAATAGTCCTTCAACTGGGACTTAAATCTACCGATTTAAAACTATTTACGGCTATTATTGTTGCAATAGCGCTTTCTGTACCGGTACTTAAGGAACAGGCAGCACGCCGCAGACGATCGGCTATTCCCGGCGTTCTGCTTACCGATGCCGAGACTTCTGTTGATGAAGATGGTACTCACGACGTAACTCAGAACTAAGGGGAAAGGCTATGCTGAAATTATTTAATATATCAAAGACATTCAATCCTGGAACGATCACTGAAAAAGTTGCCCTGAAAAATATAAATCTTGAACTGCAGGACGGTGATTTTGTTACAGTCATAGGCGGAAACGGTGCCGGTAAATCAACACTCTTAAATCTTATCGCAGGCGTTCATTATACTGATACTGGTTCAATCGTGCTTGACGGAATGGATCTGACGGGAAAACCGGAGTATGTACGTGCTAAATATCTGGGACGTGTTTTTCAGGATCCTATGATGGGGACAGCAGCCAATATGCAGATTGAGGAGAACCTTGCCATGGCCATGCGGCGCGGCAGACGCCGTAGTCTTGCATGGGGAATTCAACCGGCTGAACGCAGATTATACAAAGAAAAACTTGCACTGCTTGATCTGGGACTTGAGGACCGGATGTCCGGCAAGGTTGGTCTTCTTTCCGGCGGACAGAGACAGGCTCTGACTCTTCTTATGGCAACACTTCAAAAACCAAACCTGCTTCTGCTTGATGAACATACTGCTGCCCTTGATCCTAAAACTGCGAAAAAAGTACTCGAGCTTACGGAGCAGTTCGTTAATGCCGACCATTTAACGACATTTATGGTCACTCATAATATGAAGGATGCCATTCGTTACGGGAATCGTCTTATCATGATGGATGAGGGTAGTATCATCTATGATGTCCGGGGCGAGGAAAAAAAGAATTTGAAAGTTGAGGATCTTCTGCAGAAATTCGGAACGGCAGGTGGAGATGCAACTGCAAACGACCGTATGCTGCTTGGATGACGAAAAACGGGCTTTTTTATATAATTGTGTTATATTTGTAGTATTCATCAACGTCAGCTGAGACATGTGATAAATCAGATGGCGTTGTATAAATGAAAAGTAAAAAAGTAACATGCTGCCGTAAACAGGACTGTATGTTATCTTGTTTCGGGAGTGTTTCATATGATTGATGTAGCTGCCGGAAAAAGCAGGATAATTCCGGCTTTCCCAAAAAGAATGACAGTTTTTTATTTTATTGTCTGTATTTTCCCTGTTCTGGTGCTTGGGCCGATTCTTGTTTTCATCAATGAATTTTCACTAAGTGATCTTATTACGGTTTGTACAACACCTGCTGTTATTATTGCGCTCCTCGTTTTTCCTGTTATACTGCCTGCCGTTTTTTATCTGTATTGTACAAAAAAACTGTATCGGTTTGACGGATCGAAAGAATCTGTTCATTCCATGAATATGCTGGTAAAACAGTTTGAAGTGTTTCACATGCTTTATGGACTTTTAAATGGAATTATTTCTCTTCTGGTTATTATACTTGGATGCAGAATTAACGGGATTTCATTTGATCTGCCTGTTTTATTCTTTACGTCTGTTGGAAATACATTTCTATTTGCTCTGTTTCCGTATATTATTTACATGCAGACACTGGAAGGACATATTTATAAACTCCCGTTCAGCAGTGAATACAAATCGCTTCCGCTGGTCGTCCGGAACACGCTCGTTACTTTTTTCAGCTGTTCAGGACTTTTATTCAGTACGATTTCTCCCTTATTTGTTTCTGTGAATTCACGTCTTGCTGTCTGGACGCTGCTTGTTACAAAAATGCTTCCGATTGCAGTGTGCGCAGGCGTTATGGCAATATCTGATGCATATCTTCTTGTCCGGGGAATTAATATCCGGGTAAAGGATATCAACGAATTTACTACAAAACTTGCTAAACGGGATTATACACAGGAATATCTCAGGGTACAGAGTCGTGATGAATTCGGTCTGCTTATAAATGATCTTAATCAATTTTACCGGATTACACAGACGCTCCTTCGGGCAATTACTGATTCTGTAGCACTTTCGATTGGTTCCGCAGAGGATCTGTCTGACAATATGACTGAAACGTCTTCAAGCATTACCCAGATTGTTGCGAATATCGATTCAATAAAAACCAGAATTGTCAATCAGGCGGCCGGTGTTGAGGAAGCTCAGGCAACGGCTGCAAGTATGGTAGAGCGGATTCAGGGACTCAGCGGAAGTATCGAAAAAGAAACCGAAGGAGTTTCTGATTCTTCTTCTGCTGTGGAGGAAATGGTAGCAAATATCAGGTCGGTTACTGAAATTCTCAGGAAAAATGCTGATGCGGTGAATAATCTCAGTACAGAATCTGAGAACGGACGGCGAAAGGTTGAACAGTCTGTAGAACAGGCAAAAACGATTCTTGAGAAATCGGCCGGCCTGCTTGAAGCAAGCAACATAATCCAGAGTATCGCAGAACAGACGAACCTTCTTGCAATGAACGCAGCTATTGAGGCTGCTCATGCCGGAGAAGCTGGTAAGGGATTTGCTGTTGTTTCAGACGAAATACGGAAACTTGCAGAACAGTCGAATACTCAGGGAAAAGTTATCAGCGGTCAGCTGCAGGAGTTGCAGGGGGCAATTGCAAATGTTTCGGAAGGAACCATACAGGTAAAGAAACAGTTTGATATAATTTTCGAACTTGCTGATACAGTTAAAAACCAGGAACAGGTTGTTATGGCAGCAATGCAGGAACAGTCAGAAGGCAGTGCTCAGGTTCTTGAATCTATTCAGGTTATAAAGGAAACGACAAATACCGTTCAATCCGGTTCGGAAGAACTTACAACTGGTGGAAAACAGGTTGCATCTGAGATGGGGATTCTTTCGTCTGTAACGGAAGAAATAAGCAGTGCCGTCAACGAAATGGCACAGGGAGCTCAGACGATTATTAAATCAGTAGAGGATGTGAATACTGCATCGTCTGCAAATAAAAGTAATCTGCAGAGAATCTCTGAAGAAATTGGCAAATTTACGGTGAAGAAATAATATGGATCGTTTTATATCAGTAACAGTATGTATTTTCACAGTTGTACTTTTTGCATCGTGTACAACCGTTCCGTCAGTAAAAGTACAGTCCGCTTCTTCTGTACAGGAACAGCCTGCTCCTTCTGTAAAAAAAACGTCTGTACCTGCTCCAGAGTTATTCAGTGACTGGGAATATAAAGGTTTCGGCAGAGCGTTACCCAAATGGGTGGAGCTTTATTTCAGAGGCGGTGAGGCCGCAGTCCGTGATGCTTGGCCGGAATGTGCCGGAAAACAGGTGCTTATTGTCAGCTCATCGGGTAAAGATGCAGATCAGGCAGATCAAACACTCCGCAGAAAAACGGCGGATAATCCTGTTCCGGACGGATATGAATTAAAAGAGAAAACATGGGTACGCCTTCAGAGTTCGGATATAATTGCTGAGTACGGCGGAAATAACTATGTTTCAGTGTGTGTGTATATAAAATAACCAGTATAACGGCGTAATAATAAAAAAGACTGTCCAAAACAATGTTTTTGGGCAGTCTTTTTTATTATTGACAAATACCTCCCCGGGGTATTATATTATGTATGTGCACATATACCCCTATAGGGTATATGTTGTTTCGAATAACAGGGAGATATATACTATGAATGAACATTCAGCCGCAGATATGACCGGGGAAAAAAAAGAAAACGGTTGTAACTGCTGCCGTCATAAACTGACGCCACGCAGTGAGCAGTCGGTGAAACAGCTTCAGAACAGACTGAGCCGCATGATAGGCCAGCTTAACGGTATAAAATCGATGTTGGACGACAACCGTTACTGCGGAGATGTACTTACCCAGGTTGCAGCTGTAGAGAGTGCTCTCCAGAGTTTTGGGTATATTGTTCTTAAGAATCATCTTGAAACATGTGTTGTTGAAGAGATAAAAAAAGACAATACAGAAATTCTTGATGAGGCGATCGACCTGATTAAGAAAATGAAATAGGAGGCAGCTGAATGAGTGCCGCGAAATTTTCTGTTACGGGAATGACATGTGCCGCCTGCAGTGCGCATGTTGAAAAAGCTGTGGCGGCCGTTCCCGGTGTAAAAAATGTATCGGTCAGTCTTCTTACGAATTCAATGGGCGTTGAATTTGCATCTCCGGCTACGGAGGAATCAATATGTGCCGCAGTCGACAAAGCCGGATACGGAGCAGTTCCTGCGGATAAAGAAAGCGGTATGTCGTCGGAAGGAACTGCTGCGAAACGTAATGCTGACAGAGAAGCGCTTGAAGACCATGAGACGCCCCGTCTTGTGAAGCGGCTTACCGCATCACTTGTCCTGCTTGTTCCTCTCATGTATGTTTCTATGGGGCATACGATGTGGAACTGGCCGCTTCCTGCTGTGCTGGGAGAAAATCCCGCCGCGATAGGGTTATACGAACTGCTTTTAACGGCAGTTATATTGATTGTGAATCAGCGTTTTTTTACTGGAGGATTTAAGAGTCTGATACACGGGGCCCCGAACATGGATACACTTGTAGCTCTCGGCAGTGGGGCTTCCTTTGCATACAGTACTGCAGTGCTTTTTCTTATGACCGGTGCGATGGTTCCCGGCGGAGCACATGCGGCACATACTTACCTGCATGATTTATATTTCGAATCTGCTGCGATGATTCTGACTCTTATTACCGTCGGTAAAACGCTTGAGGCATACAGTAAGGGGAAAACAACGGATGCTATAAGAAGTCTTATGGATCTTGCACCTGAAACGGCTCATGTTATGAGAGACGGAAAAGAAGTAACGGTTCCCGTAGAGCAGGTAAAGGTTGGTGATACGTTTATTGTCCGTCCCGGCGAACGTATTCCTGTTGACGGAGTAGTAACAGGTGGAACAAGTGCTGTAAATGAAGCGGCTCTTACGGGCGAAAGTATTCCTTCGGACAAAAGTTCGGGCAGTAAAGTGAGTGCCGCAACGTTTAATCAGAACGGCTTCCTTACCTGTACTGCGTTAAAAGTCGGCAGCGACACAACTTTGAGCCAGATAATTACGATGGTGGAAAATGCCGCAGCAACAAAGGCACCGGCCGCAAAACTTGCCGATAAAGTATCCGGTATTTTCGTCCCCGTCGTCATTGTGCTTGCAGTTATTACAGGTGCAGTGTGGATGATTGCAGGAAGAGAATTCGGTTTTGCACTAGCCCGCGCGGTAAGTGTACTTGTTATAAGCTGTCCGTGTGCGCTCGGTCTTGCAACACCTGTAGCAATAATGGTGGGAAACGGACTTGGAGCAAAACACGGCATACTGTTCAAGACTGCCGCCGCTCTTGAAGCAGCGGGAAAGACTGATATAGTAATACTGGATAAAACAGGAACGGTTACGCAAGGCAGCCCCCATGTTACCGATGTGATACCGGCAGAAGGTGTAACGGAACAGTCACTGCTTTCACTTGCAGGAGCACTTGAAGAAAAAAGTGAACATCCGCTGGCACGTGCTGTTATGGAAAAAGTACGGGCGGAACAGACCGTGTATGTCCCTGTAGAAAAATTTACGGCCCTTCCCGGATACGGTGTAAAAGGAGAAATACTTCAGAACGGAAATGGCAGCGAAATACCTGCGTCCGGTGGAAACGCAGTACTTATGGACGAGCAGAAGCTGCTTTCATCTGAATTGAAGGACCAGGGCATAAAACTTGCCGGAGAAGGAAAAACACCGCTCTATTTTGCATCAGACGGAAAGGTTGTTGGCATTATTGCAGTGGCAGACGTTGCAAAAAACGACAGTGCAGCTGCCGTACACAGTCTGCAGGAATCGGGTATGCAGGTGGTCATGCTTACCGGCGACAACAGACGTACTGCTGCAGCTGTCGCCCGCGAAGTTGGCATTACACACGTTGTCTCCGACGTACTTCCCGGCGGAAAGGATGCGGTTGTCGCACAGCTTTCAGAATACGGGAAAGTAATGATGGTAGGTGACGGCATAAACGATGCACCGGCACTTACCCGTGCAGACACGGGCGTTGCCGTCGGAGCAGGGACTGACGTTGCGCTTAACGCTGCGGATGTTGTTCTGATGAAATCATCACTGGCCGATGTTCCGGCAGCTGTCCGGCTTTCCCGGCAGGTACTGTCGAATATCCGTGAAAACCTGTTCTGGGCCTTTTTTTACAATGTTCTGGGTATTCCGATTGCGGCAGGCGTTCTTATTCCTGCATTCGGGATTGTACTTAATCCGATGATTGGTGCCGCCGCAATGAGTCTGTCAAGTTTTTTTGTTGTAACGAATGCGCTTCGGTTGAATCTGTTCAACATATACGGAACAGGACGGAATGGCAGAAAAAAAACAGTTATACTGCCGGACAGTTTGTCCGGGGGTCAGAATTTATCAGATCATATGGAGGAATCAGGTATGAAAAAAACAATTTCAATTGACGGTATGATGTGTGATCACTGCCGCATGCACGTGGAAAAAGCACTTTCTGCGGTAGACGGTGTGTCGAAGGTAGAGGTAAGCCTGGCCGACAAAAAAGCAGAAGTAACGCTTGCAAAAGTAATTGATGACAAAGCTCTTATGGATGCGGTTACGGGTGCGGGATATACGCCGCTTGGGATAAAAGAAGAATAACACCGGTGTTTACACAACCTGTGTTGAAAAGAATAATCCTTTTGCTGCTGTACCGCGCGGTCCGCGGTGCAGCAGCAAACTCTGGATATAGTATAATGGATTAATATGAAAAAGGTTTTATTTCTTTCAGTAATGACAGAATGCGCTGTTTTGTTTTTTTCATGTGCATCTGTAAGCATAAATCCGGATCATATTCGTATCCATTTTAAGAAGACAAATAACTGGACGGACAAAAATGTCATAAATCATACTGGCGATTTTATTTTTAAAAAAAGTGTACCATTGGAAATGGTACACTATGAGAAATATACTTTCTGTATACGGGCCCGGCTGTTTAATAACGGGCAGACAGAAAATATTCTCCTGATTGTTGATACAGGTTCTCCTGCAAACGTACTGTCTTCACGAATATATAATAAATTTGAGAATGTCAGGGACAGCGGATTTAAATTCAGTGAGAATTATATTTTTTCTCCGGCCGCATCAGTGGCAGATGTAAAAGGATACAGTTTTGACCGTCTTGAAACAGATTCCTTTGCTGTTCACAATATGCTGTTTCAAATTTCCCGTCATAAAAATTTCGGATGTACTGTTGACGGTGAAAATGTTGACGGATTTATAGGAATGGATGTTCTCCGGAAATGTCCGTTTACGTATTCTGTCGCAGACAGGAAACTGTTATTTTATAATACAGCTGACAATACCTCTGCCGGTGCGAAGTTTTTTTTTGATAAAAATGCAATAAAAAAAAACAGGCTTGTAACAGAATTTGTACTGCCAGGCGGGAAGAAAATAAAAGGTTGTATGGATACAGGTGCACAGGAGACCTGTTTGAGCCGGAGTCTGTTCACCAGATCAGGCAGACACCTGTCATACAATTTTCGTGCGAAATATAAATTTTATTCTACCTATGAATCACTTCTAGACAGCTGCACTTTTGCAGGGAGAACAATATACAATATACCTGTTTACCGTATTTCCGGAAATCCATTTAACAGCGGGATAACAATCGGACTGAATATTCTGCGGAATTTTGATCTGTATGTGAACTGTGCGGAAGGATATTATCGGCGGACCTGAATTATAAATCCTGCAGGGAACGATTCGCAGTAATATATGAGATGACCACTGTTCCGTACAGGTACAATTATTCGGTACTGTTGCGGCTTGATAAAATCACATAGCGCAGGAACGGTCGTTTTTATCTTCCATGAGTCCGCTCTGCATGTAATTTGCATGGTACTCTGCATTGAGTTCGTTCAGTTCTTTTTTCCCGTCGATGTACTGCTGGTAATCAATTTCGAGACCGCCGCATGCACAGCAGCTGGAACAGAGATCGCCGCAGTTGAGGGAATCTTCAACAATGTGTTCTCGTTCTTCACGAGTTGTGTCTTTTATCAGTATGCTTTTATATTCCATACTCAAAATATACTATTAATTTAGTGGGAAATCAACTGTTCCTGTTTTTTACTATTTTAGTTTTTACAAAAATCTGAAAATGGTACTGAAGGGAATTGCTCCGTCGTTAATCCGGCTTCTTTTCCGTATTATACTGTTCTACTATAGATTTTGTATCCGAATTCACAACGATAATTTCAGTTCCGTAATCTGCCGCCTTTTTTACGGATTCTGCAGGGGCTTTGTCATCTGTTATGATCGTATCAAGATCTTCAAGACTTATTGAATTGCATAGAGAATTAACATCCCACTTTGAATAATCAAGCAGAAGTATACGCTTTGCGGCAATGGACGCGAGAGCCTGCTTTGTTGTTGTCAGATTTTGTGTATGCTCAAACGCACCGCCGGGGACGCGGAATGCCCGGCAGGAAATGAATGCAATATCCGCTTTATACTGCGAAATGTGTTCAGGTTCCGAGAACAGTATTGAACGGTTTGCATGATTTAAAAACCCTGCAGGCAGAAGAACCTGGACGCTGCTGTTGTTCGACAGTGTCATTGCCGCAGTCAGGCTTGACGTAATGACTGATAAGGACATATTCTGAGGAATCATCGTGACCATCTGCTGTATTGTCGTTCCCGAGTCCAGGCAGATACTCATAAAAGGAACAAGATACTGCAGTGCAACAGATGCAATAGCCTCTTTTTCTTTTTTGTTTTCATTTATCTGGACATAGTAATCTGTTTCTTCTGCATTTTTGAGCAGTGCAGCATAACCGTGTTCACGTTTTATAAAATTCATTGTCTGAAGTTTGTCCAGATTTCTTCTAACTGTCATCTCTGTACAGTCAAGCTGTTTTGCAAGTTCTCCGATAGAGATGATATTCTGTGACTGCATTATTTCAATAATTTGAGCAGATCGGTCTTTCCGCATAATTTCCGCACCTTTTACAGTATATACTAAATCAGAATGATTGATAAATCTGGAGGATTTTTCAACTGCTGATTAATTCTCTTCTATTATGATATAAAATCTTAAAAATAACAATGTATTGTTATAAAAACCCGGAAAAAATGAGTGAACATGTGTTTTTATCATGTAAAATAATATGCGAATTTTGTTGACAGCTCAAATATGTGGACTTATAATGTTCGTAAAGAAACATAATAAGAACATAATAAAGTTCTAAAAAGATATATATAAGGGGAATAGAAACATTTTGAGCACATTTTATATTCTGGGCATTGATCAAAGTACACAGGGCACCAAAGCTGTTCTTTTTGATGAGCAGGGGGAAATAGCCGGACGGTGTGATGTTCCTCACAAGCAGATCATCAGCAGAGAAGGCTGGGTATCTCACGATCCTGAAGAAATTTACCACAACGTTATTAGCGTCTGCAGGCAGGTTGTTGAAAAGGCGGGTATAGACAGGAACCGGATAGCCTGTCTTGGTATAGACAATCAGCGGGAAACTACTGTGTGCTGGAACAGGAAAACAGGGCAGCCGCTTGGAGATGCAATTGTATGGCAGTGCAACAGAGCTAAAGAACTTTGCAGCAGGATCGGAAGAGAACCGTCTGCCGGTGAACAGATTTATAAAAAAACGGGTTTGAAATTGTCGCCCTATTATCCGGCGGCAAAAATGGCATGGATGCTGGAAAACTTTCCCGGTGTCAGAGAACAAATTAAAAATCATACTCTCGCGTTTGGAACAGTCGACAGCTGGGTATTGTATAAACTTACGCACGGAGCCTCGTTCAAAACCGATTATTCCAATGCAGGCAGAACACAGCTGTTCAATATCAGGGATCTGCAGTGGGACAGCGGAATTTGCAGCATATTCAGCGTTCCCATGGATGCACTTCCTGAAGTCTGCGACTCCGATTCAATCTTCGGGTATACGGATCTGGAAGGATACCTTGAAAAACCTGTCCCTATCTGCGGCGTTCTGGGAGATTCTCACGGAGCACTGTTCGGTCATGACTGTCTGAATAAAGGAGATATAAAAGCGACATACGGAACGGGATCATCCATCATGCTGAATACAGGATTTGAACCGTTTTTCAGCAGATACGGATTGTCTACATCACTTGCATGGAAAGTGAAAGGAAAAGTGTCTTACGTTCTTGAGGGAAATATTAATTACACGGGTGCGGTCATTTCATGGCTGAAGAACGAGCTCGGACTGATAAAATCCGCTTCCGAAACAGCAGAACTTGCCGGTGAGGCGGACCCGAACGACCGGACGTATGTCGTCCCTGCTTTTTCCGGTTTAGGTGCTCCGTGGTGGAGAGACGATACACGGGCTTTAATTACCGGAATGAGCAGAACGACCGGCAGAAAGGAAATAGTAAAAGCAGCTTCCGAATGTGCTGCCTATCAGATAAATGATGTGATTGATGCAATGAGGAAAGATACAGGACTTACCATTATGCAGATGTGTGTTGACGGCGGGCCCGCGAGAGATGCCTACCTGATGCAGTTTCAAAGCGATATTTCCTCCATGAACATCAAAATACCTGCAGCGGAAGAGCTTTCCGTAATCGGTGCGGCATATCTCGCGGGAATATCGGCGGGGTTGTATGACGGAAATACTGTTTACCGTGCCGTTTCATACAGTACGTATTCGCCTCATATGGACGACAGTATACGGGAGGAGAAAATTACCGGTTGGAATAATGCAATAAAAATGCTGATTGGAAATAAGTAAGGAGTATTGATAAAAATGTTAAATGAAAAACAAATTAAAAAACTGGAAATTCAATCGTCTGAAATCTGTGAAAAGACAGTTGAACTGATTTACAACGGTGGTGGCGGGCATATAGGCGGCGATTTATCGGAAGTTAATATTCTGGTCGCATTGTTCAATTATATGAGGCATGATCCTCAGAATCCGAGATGGGAAGGACGGGATTATTTTATTCTGAGCAAAGGCCATTCGTCGGAAACATATTACACGCTGCTTGCCGAATACGGATATATCGGAAAAAAAGAACTTGATACGTACGGTTCATTCGGTTCGGTTCTGGGAGGACATCCGAATAAGAAAATTCCGGGCGTTGAAGCCAACACGGGTTCCCTTGGACACGGTCTGGGACTTGCAGCCGGAATTGCACTTGCGTTGAAAAAGAACGGGAAAGATAACCGGGTCTACGTACTGACAGGCGACGGTGAACTCGGTGAGGGAAGCAACTGGGAAGCAATGATGGCGGCTGCAAAGTACAAACTGGACAATATGACATGGATTGTCGACAGAAATTTTCTTCAGATCAGCGGAACGACGGAGGCTGTTATGCCGCTTGAAAATTTAAAGGAAAAGGCGGAAGCATTCGGTTTTAAAACGGTTGAAATAAACGGTCATGACTTTGAGCAGATTTTTACTGCGCTGAATGTCAGAGAAGAAGGCAGACCGGTCTGCATTATCGCCCGCACGGTGAAGGGTAAAGGACTTGCCTGTGCGGAGAATAAACCGGAGTGGCATCATAAAACACCGACGAAGGAACAGCTGGAACAGTTAAAAAAAGATATGACAGAATACAGAAAGGAGCTTGCGTAATGGAAAAGGAAGCATGCAGCAGTGCTTTTTCAAAAATGATTCTTGAAAGAGCAAAAAAAGACAAGGATATCATAGTAGTTTGTACTGATTCAAGAGGTTCTGCAAAGCTCGGAACGTATCCGGAGGAACTGCCTGACCAGTTTGTTGAAATGGGAATTGCGGAACAGAATGCCGTTACTCTTTCAGCCGGAATGTCATACATGGGTAAAAAAGTATTTGTTCTTGGTCCGGCAAGTTTTTACAGTACCCGTTCTGCAGAACAGGTAAAAGTTGATGTTGCGTATTCCCACAACAACGTAGCCGTCATCGGTATCAGCGGCGGAATAAGTTACGGGGCACTTGGTGCGACACATCATTCTCTGCAGGATATTGCCCTTATGCGGGCTATCCCTGATTTGACTGTTGAAATTCCTTCGGACGCGACACAGATGCGCGCCATTATCGGAGAGCTGCTGGAAAAGGGGCGGCCTGTTTACATCAGAATAGGACGGAATCCTGTTCCCGTTATATATCATGATCCGTCAGAAATTAAAATAGGCAAAGCAAACCGGCTGATATCCGGGAAAGATGCGGCCGTCATTACGTGCGGGCAGCTTGTCAGTAAATCACTTGAAGCCGCTGCTTTATTAAAGAATGAAGGAATTGTGGTAACAGTTGTCGACATGCATACGATAAAACCTCTTGATACCGGAATGATACGGACTGTCGCGGAAGAGTGCGGCTGTATTATGACGCTTGAAGAGCATAGTATGTACGGCGGACTTGGTGGTGCGGTATCGGAATTTGTTACACAGAATATTCCTGTACCGATGCAGATATGCGGGATTCCCGATCAGGATGTACCAAACGGAACCGATGAGGAAGTTTTCAAATACTACAAAATGGATCCCGAAGGAATTGCTGAAAAAATTAAATCGCTTATAAGCAGAAAAAATAAACTGCAGGAATCAGGAGGAAAATGATGACGGGCAGAATGAAGGTTTGCGTACTGGTTGGCAAACAAAAGTTGGACTGGGTTGAACGGGACATTCCTCAGCCAAAATCAGGAGAACTGCAGATAAAGCTGGAATATGTAGGTGTCTGCGGATCTGATTTGCATTTTTATCAGGAAGGCCGGCTTGCCAATTGGGAGCTTGATGGTCCTCTTGCATTGGGACATGAACCGGGAGGAGTCGTCACCGCTGTTGGAGACGGTGTTGAAGGTTTTTCCATAGGAGATAAGGTTGCCGTTGAGCCTGCCGTGCCGTGCGGTAAGTGTGAAGACTGCAGGAAAGGGCATTATAATCTGTGCAAAAATATCAAGATGCTCGCGATTCCTCATGAACGGGACGGTGTATTTTCCGATTATTGTGTCCACGATGCTTCCATGTGCTACAAACTTCCGGATTCCGTAAATACTATGGAGGGCGGACTGCTGGAACCGTTAAACGTCGGGCTTCATGCGACAGAACTTTCTGATGCGAAAGTTGGAGAAAGTGCAATTGTTCTCGGAAGTGGATGTATCGGATTGTGTACGGTCATGAGTCTGAAAGCCAGAGGCGTCAGTGAGATTTATGTTGCCGATGTTCTGGACAAAAGACTTGAAAAAGCTATGGAAGTAGGTGCTACTAAGGTTTTTAACAGCAGAAAAGAAAGTATTGAAGAATTCGCAAAAACACTTCCGGGCGGGGGTGCGGATCAGGTATATGAATGCGCCGGTAACAGAATTACGACACTGCAAACCTGCAGGCTTATTAAACGTGCAGGAAAAATTACTCTTGTCGGAGTTTCTCCTGAACCTGTACTGGAAATTGATACTGCAACGTTGAACGCAATGGAAGGAACGATTTATTCCGTCTATCGTTACAGGAATTTGTATCCCAAAGCTATTGCTGCGGTTGCATCCGGTGCGATTCCGCTTAAAAAGATTGTATCACACGTGTTTGATTTTAGTGACTGTATACATGCAGTTGAATACAGTTCAAATCATAAAGATGAAGTCATTAAGGCTGTTATTAAATTTTGATTTTATGGAAGGTAAGAATACGTTCCATTTTTAGAAACAGGGGGATAATATGAAAGGAAAAGAATTTGTATCTTTGACGGTCGCGGCAGTCATGGCACTGTCTCTGCTTACAGGTTGTGAAGCTTCAAAGAAGTCTGTATCTTCAAAAACTTCGTCCGTGGCAAAGGCTGGCGACAGCGCTACCGGAAAAACCGTGCTGGCAGACAAAACTTTTGATACGTCTTATACACCTAAGAAAAAAGTCTATAAGATTTACTGTACATATAAAAATATTCACAGCTGGTATGATGCGATAAAAGCCGGTGTCGACGCAGCAGTTTCAGACATGTCAAAAAAAGGTGTTGAAGTTGATTATGTATGGTATGGACCTGCACAGCCTGATGCAGTCGATCAGGTTAATTCAATTGAAACAGCTGTCGGACAGGGATATGATTTAATCGCCGTAGATGTTAATCAACCTGAAACTACGGCTAAGGCAATTGATAAAGCCGTTGAAAAGGGAGTACCCGTAGCGACTTTTGCAAGTTCCGATGTTTCAAACTGCAAGCGTTCATTCTTTGTAGGAAATACTGATAACTACGGCGACGGATGTACGCTGGCGAAAGCTGTTTGTGAAAAAATGGGAGGCAAGGGACAGCTTGCTATTTTAGCCGGAACGATGGGCGCTGCATCACATGAAGACAGGCTCCGCGGTTTTAAAGATACGATTGCACAGTATCCCGACATCAAAATTGTAGATACGCGTCGGGATAACGATTCTGTCGAAAAGGCAATCAGTATTACGGAATCCTGGCTGCAGGCATATCCTGATCTTAATGGTATCCTCTGCAACAATATGTCCAATCCTGTGGGTGCCTGTCAGGCTGTAAAAAGTGCTGGTAAATCCGGAAAAATAATAATCGGCGGTATGGATCATGATCTTCGTACGCTGAATTATCTGAAAGATGGTACTCTGTATATAGCACAGGTTCAGAACTGCTACGATATGGGATACAAACTCATTTATTATGCTGTTGAAACAATTGACGGTGAAAAAGTTCCTGATTCTACGGCAGTCGGTTCAACATCTGTCTATGCAGAGAATGCAGATAAATTCATTAAGATGCTATATGGAGATAAAGCGGATGGCGCAGTCCAGTAAGAATGACAGCTGCATCGTTGAAATGAAGAATATCACCAAATACTTTCCCGGCACAAGGGCTTTAACCGAAGTAAGCCTCAGGCTGAGAAAGGGGGAAATACACGCACTAGTTGGCGAGAACGGTGCGGGTAAGAGCACTCTGATGAATATTCTTACAGGTCAGTTTCTTATGGACGAAGGAGAAATCCTTATGGAGGGAAAACCGTTGAGGCTTTCTTCTCCGCAGGATGCGCTGAGAAACAATATTGTTCTGGTTCCACAGGAACTGAATCTTATTCCTGAAGCAAGCGTTACTGAAAATATTTTTCTCGGTAACGAAATCATGCATGGCGGATTTATTAATTCTGCGGCATCCCGGAAAAAAGCCGAAGAACTTTTGAATCTTCTTAACGTAAAACTGGACGTCACTGCGCAGGTGAAAGATCTGTCTGCAGCATATCAGCAGCTGATTTCAATTGCACGTGCACTGGCATATACACCTAAAGTGCTGATCCTTGATGAACCGACTTCAGTGCTTACAAATGTCGAGTCTGATAATCTTTTCAGAGCGATGAAAAACCTGAAACAGCACGGTACAGCGATGGTATTCATAACGCATCATCTTGATGAAGTTATGGAACAAGCTGATCGTGTGACCATTATGAGAAACGGTGAATTAGTGGAAGAAGTCCCTGTTCCGGAAATTACAAAGGATGAAATGATTACGAGAATGGCCGGGAAAAAGGTGCAGCAGCTTAAAAGAGTCAGGCGGAATGTGTCTGATAAGATTTTTTATGAAGCAAGGCATTTGAGTCGAAAAGGCGAATTCAGCGATATTAATTTCTGTGTTCATAAAGGAGAAATTTTATGTGTCGCAGGACTTGTAGGAGCTGGAAGAACAGAAATTTTTAAATGCGTTTTTGGAATAACACAAAGTGACTACGGGGCTCGCACGTATGTCGATGGTAAAGAAGTTACAGTCGGTTGTCCCAGTACTGCAATTGCACTGGGAATGGGATATGTAGCGGAAGAAAGACGGCATGACGGAATAACACCCGGTATGTCGGTTATGGAAAATATGGTGCTCCCGTCATACGGCCGACTGCGGAAACACGGTCTGATCGATTACAACCAGGCTGATTCACTTGCTGATAAATATATTACGGGCATGTCGATCAAAACAGCATCAAGAGATACGCTCATTAAAAATTTATCCGGCGGCAACCAGCAGAAAGTTATCGTTGCCAGGTGGATTGCAAAGGGAGTAAGAATGCTGATCCTTGACGAGCCGACTCGGGGAATTGATGTAAATGCGAAAGGTGAAATTCATACATTGATCCGGAATCTCGCGGACGAAGGAGTTGCAGTGATTGTAATTTCTTCAGAAATGGATGAAGTTCTGGCGATGGCCGACAGAATTATGGTGATACACCGCGGCAGAGTAAGCGGTTTTATTGACGATGTTGATTCAACTACACAGGAAGATGTTCTTAAGGTAGCTTTTCAGTAACAGAGGATTTCGGTAATTATGAATAAAATTTTGAATAAAATCGGTAAATTTTTCAAGACTACAGCAGGAATGGTACTGATTGTTACCTTATTGGTCGGCGTTGCTGTCCAGATGATAACAGGCAATTTCTTTTCTGCATATAATATCAGCACATTGACAAGAGCGGCATCGTTTGTAATTCTTGTCGGTTTCGGGCAGACTATTGTCCTGTTGACCGGTGGTATTGATCTTTCCGTAGCAGCAATAGGTTCTGTCTGCGGTATGGCAAATGCGATTTTTATGGTTCAGTACGGAATGAATCCGTATCTGGCAATTCTTCTTGCAACCCTTATTGGTATTCCGCTGGGCGCGATAAATGGTCTTTTTATCGCTAAACTGAAGCTGACACCTTTTATTGTAACTCTTGCCACTATGGAAATTTACCAGGGCTTTGTATATGTCGTTACAAAAGGAATGCCGATTACGGGAATGCCCGACTGTGCCGGAAGACTTGCAGATGGGGTTATAGGCGGTGTTTTACCTAACATTGTCATTATGATGATTGTCATCTGCATCATTCTGACGATTATGCTTACAAAGATGCGTCTTGGACGGTATATTTATGCTCTCGGCGGCAACAGACATTGTGCAAAAATCGTCGGTATTCCAACCGAGCGTATTGAAATTATTGTCTACTGCCTGAGCGGACTACTGTCTGCTTTTGCCGGTGTCATGATGTCCTGCAAGCTGGAATCTTTTCAGGCGACTATAGGGGAAAGCTGGCAGATGGGATCGATTACAGCTGCTGTTCTTGGTGGTACTTCCATGCTGGGTGGTTTTGGTTCTGTCGTAGGCACTATTATGGGCGGTCTGCTTACCGGAGTTATAAGCACATGCATTACCCTGCTCAGAATATCTTCATACTGGGAAACTATCGTGACAGGTGTTGTCGTGCTGATTGCGATTTTTATCGATGCAGTCAAAGACAATGAAGCATTCCGTGAAAAATTTTACCGGAAATTTAAATCGGGCGGAACGGTTGATACAGGTAAATGAAAATCTATTTGGTCAGGCACGGGGAAACCGACTGGAACCGGAAGTTAAAAATCCAGGGCCAGGCGGATATTCCTCTGAATGATACAGGGAGAAAACAGGCTTCGCATGCGGCCGGAGTTCTTTCTAGTATACAGGCCGACATTGCTTATACAAGCCCACTACAAAGAGCACGGGAAACAGCGGAAATTATACTTAGTGGAAAGCAATGTTCTTTATATACGGAACCACTTTTGAAAGAAATTTCGTATGGAATAAGGGAAGGACAGTCACTTACAGCTGTCCGCTGTTGTCCACTGTTCCGGCTGCATAACTATTTAGTACACCCTGGAAAATATATTCCTCCCCGTGGTGGAGAGACGATTTCCGAATTGAAAGCGAGATGCCAGTCTTTTTTGGATAACTATGTTTACGGTTTTGAAGATACGGTTTCCATTATGATGATTTTTACGCACGGTGCTTTTATGCGGGCGATGTTCAGTCTTTTAAAACGGACACCAGATGAAGATTTCTGGTCAGGACCTGCACCGGGAAACTGTGGTATCATTGTCATGGAGTTGAATAAGGGAAAGTTCATTAATTTTTCTTATAATAACAATCTTGCGGATGTTTACTGTAAGAACCGCTTACATTGAATATCCCCCGGAAAATCACTATTATTGTGGTAAGAAAATATTTTGAAACCATAGTAAGGAGTTATTCATGGCAGATACAATGCATCCTTTACAGAAGAATCCGGAATGGAAGGGACGCCGCGGACCAGTTGTACTGGTCATTATGGACGGTGTCGGATATGGAAAATATGAAGACGGCGATGCTGTAAAAGCAAGCCGCATGAAGTGGCTTGATAAGCTGACGAGTATGAGTCCGCATACGAAACTAAAGGCTCATGGAACTGCTGTCGGTCTTCCTTCCGATGAAGATATGGGAAACAGCGAAGTCGGACACAACGCTATGGGATGCGGGCGTGTTTTCTCACAGGGTGCGAAACTCGTAAGTACGGCAATTTCTACCGGTAAAATGTTCGAGGGTGACACGTGGAAAAAACTCGTACGTACCGTAAAAGACAACGGCACAACGCTTCACTTTATCGGTCTGCTTTCTGACGGAAATGTTCATTCTCATATCGATCATCTGAAGGCGATGATTACTCAGGCGAACAGTGAAGGGGTAAAAACGATCCGTGTGCATGCTCTGCTTGACGGACGCGACGTTGAACCTACGAGCGCACTTAACTATTTTAAACCGTTTGATGAATTTCTTGCTTCATTCGGCTGCGATTACAGAATTGCTTCCGGCGGCGGACGTATGTACATAACGATGGACCGATACAATGCGGACTGGAGCATGGTTGAACGGGGCTGGAATGCACATGTGCTCGGCGAAGGCCGCAAGTTTGCTTCCGCTGAAGAAGCGATAGAGACGTACCGTAAGGAAAATCCCGGACTGCTCGATCAGGATATGCACGAATTCGTCATTGCGGAAAACGGGAAGCCTGTCGGTACGATAAACGACGGCGACAGTGTTGTCTTCTATAATTTCCGCGGAGACCGTGCACTTGAGATTACGAATGCGTTTGAGTCTCCTGACGGAAAGTTTGATCATTTTGACCGCAAACGGCTGCCGAAAGTTGAATATGCCGGAATGATGGAATATGACGGTGATCTGCACATTCCGCATCAGTACCTTGTTACTCCTCCTGCAATTGACCGTGTTATGGGCGAATATCTCGTAAAGAGCGGAGTACATCTGCTTGCAATCAGCGAAACACAGAAATACGGCCATGTTACCTACTTCTTCAACGGAAACAAACTCGGTAAGTTCGACGATAAACTCGAGGATTATATCGAAGTAAAGAGTGACGTTGTTCCGTTTGAACAGCGACCTTGGATGAAATGTGCTGAAATAACCGACAAAGTAATCGAAGCAATTGAAAGCGGTAAATATGATCATATCCGTCTGAACTATCCGAATGGCGATATGGTCGGCCATACCGGTGTGTTCAACGCGGTCGTCTGTTCAATGGAAGGAATGGATCTGCAGCTCGGACGTCTGAAGAAGGCTATAGAAAAAGCGGGCGGCATTCTCTGCATTACGGCGGATCACGGCAACAGCGACGATATGTTCGAACATGACAAGAAGTCAGGAAAGGTAAAGATGGACGAAGCCGGAGAGCCTATGGCAAAAACAAGCCACAGTCTGAATCCGGTTCCTGGCATTATCTATGATCCTGAATATAAGGGCGAATACGACAATACGAAACTCAACGAAGGGCTTGGTATCAGTTCATGGCCCGCAACAATCATGGAGCTCATGGGCTACGTTCCTCCGACCGACTATGATAAGTCGATGATTAATCTGAAATAGTAAACCGAAAAGGAGACTTACGTAAGTCTCCTTTTTTAGAATAAAATGAATTAACAAAGTTTTATATAAAACAATATTGACACGGCTATTACTTATGATGTAGAACATATGCATGTTAAATAGTTTTATATCTAACTATATGCACAGGGCTGTCACCCTTGCACGTAAAGGGGAAGGATTTGTAAATCCGAATCCCCTGGTTGGTGCCGTTCTTGTAAAAAACGGTGTCATTATAAGTGAAGGCTGGCATCGCCGGTACGGCGGTCTTCATGCGGAAGCAGAGGCTCTCCGGTCTGCACCGTCAGGTGCGTGTAAAGGTGCTGACCTGTACGTAACGCTGGAACCGTGCTGCCATCAGGGAAAACAACCGCCGTGTACTGATGCAATCATCCGGGCAGGAATAAAACGTGTGTTTATCGGTTCCCCGGATCCGAATCCTCTGGTTAATGGCTGCGGCATTGCAAAATTGAAGAAGGCCGGCATAATCGTCGTCTCCGACGTGCTGCGATCCGAGTGCGATGCGCTTAATCCTGTTTTTTTTCATTACATTACAACGAAAACTCCGTACGTGATTATGAAGTATGCAATGACTGCAGACGGTCTTACTGCCTGTTCGACCGGTGACAGCAGGTGGGTCAGCGGTCCGGAATCAAGAAATTTTGTACAAAAAGAACGTTCAACCTGTATGGCTGTACTTGTTGGAGTACAGACTGTTATTGAGGATGATCCATTACTGACCTGCCGTATTCCCGGAGAAAAACGGCAGCCGGTCCGCATTGTCTGTGATACACATCTGCGCATACCCGTTACCTGCCGTCTTGTGCAGACTGCAAAAGAATACCCCCTCTGCATCGCCTGTTCGCTGACGGATGAAGAAAATTGCATTTCTGAAAAAGTAACAGTTCTGGAAAAAGCCGGAGTCTCGCTTATACGTATACCGGAAAGAAACGGCAGTACGGCACTTTTTCCACTCATGGAAGAACTGGGACGGATGGGTATAGACAGTGTGCTGCTTGAAGGCGGAGGAAAGTTAAACTGCAGTGCACTTGAAGCAGGTATCGTGCAGAAAATACAGGTCTTTATTTCACCGGAAATTTTCGGTAGCGGAGGATCTGCACATACTGCTGTAACCGGCGGTCATATACAACATCCTTCGCAGGCTGTCTTTATGAATAAACCCGCTGTGTCATTTTTTGGTAGTGATGTACTTCTTGAATACGATATGCAGGAGTGCGTCTGATGTTTACCGGTATTATTGAAGAGCAGGGAACAGTTGTTTCTGTTGTCCGTTCAGGACAGTCTCTCAGGCTTTCAATCGAATGCAGGGAAACGGGAAACGATCTTGCCGGGGGACAGAGTATTGCTGTCGACGGTGTCTGTCTTACTGTTGCGGAAGTCAGCCGGAGACAGGGAATCTGTATTTTTTCCGCCGACGTCATGCCTGAAACGTTTCGAAATACAACCATTCCATCGGTACACCGCGGCAGCAGAGTAAATCTTGAGCGGGCAGTAAGAATTGACGGACGGTTCGGCGGTCATATCGTAACTGGTCATATTGACGGAACCGGCCGTATAACCTCCATGTTAAAAGACGGAAATGAGATTTCCTGTACGATTACCGTACCTGTACCGGTTCTTGACGGAATTGTTAATAAGGGTTCTGTTACCGTCGACGGAATAAGTCTGACGGTAACAGCGGTCGAGTATATAAATGGACAGGAGGGGAAATTTACCGTTGGAGTCATTCCTCATACACGACAGATTACCGGTATGTCAGGAAAGACCACTGGCTGCATTGTAAATATTGAATGCGACATAATCGGGAAATATGTGAACCGGTATGTATCCGGTATTCAAAACGATAAAAAACGAACAGGAGCATCAGAATGGGTAGAACGGTATTTGCTTCAA
>JALNVF010000002.1 GCA_023231445.1 Treponema sp.
CTATTCTCTTTTACGTTGAAAAAATACGACCTGTTGTCCAGATAAATCTGAGTCGTAAAAAGTTCACCGCGAGCACCCATATAATCCTTCCTTAATAAATTTCAGTGATTAAAAAAGACAGTTCACAATAGATTGCCATCAAGCTACCATAAAATCATTTATTATACAAGAGAGTATTATCTGTTAAAACGTCCTGCTATTTCTGCTGTTTTTTCCACAAGTTCGTTCATGGCCTCTTCCGTTGTATGTGGGCCGAAACTGAATCGTACGGCATTTTCCCGTATTGATGTATCGACGTTCATTGCTTTAAGCACAGGTCTGTCGTTTTTACGTGACGAACATGCGCTGCCTGTTGAAATACAGAACCCCTCGGCATCAAGAGCACGCAGCATGACCTGTCCGGGAATGTTGTTGAAAGAAACCTGTACAACCCACGGAGAATATTCGTTTTCACAGGAAATTTCAAGTCTGACAGATGGAATGACAGAACATCCTTTTATTTCTGAGAGTTTTTTAAGAAAATCGTGTGTATACTTCTGCTGCTGAATAGCTCGTTCTGCAGCCTGAATATTTTTTTTGTTTATATAATACCGCTCGAGACATTTTGAAAAGGCAAGTGCTCCATAAATGTTTTCCGTACCGCTCCGTATATTTTTTTCCTGCCCGCCTCCCCGCAGAAACGGTTCAACGGGGTCTGAAAGGTACAAAAGACCTGCTCCCCGGGGACCGCATATTTTATGTGCACTAAAAGCAGCGCTGTCTATTCCTGCATACGAAAGATCCAGCGGTATTTTTCCTGCTGCCTGTACACTGTCGACGTGCAGTTTTGCACGTCTTTTACCTTTAGCAGCATGTGTAAGGGCATCCGCTATTTCGTATACCGGCTGAATAGCACCTGTTTCATTATTTACTGCCATAACACAAACAAGTACAGTATCGTCTGTCAGTTTTGAGATAACTGCGTCTGCTGTAATTATTCCTGCCTCGTTTGAGGGGATAATTGCTACTTTCCATCCGCATTTTTTGAGTTCCTCTGCCTCGTTTCGTATAGCAGGATGTTCAAGCGAACTGATAAGGACAGTACCTTTTTGTGGTCTGTTGAGTACAGAAAGCAGTGGAATATGGTCGCTTTCTGTACCTCCGGACGTAAAAAAAAGCTTATCAGACGAAACTTCCAGTACGTCCGCACACCGCTTTCTGACAGATTCAAGGAGTCCGCGAGCTTCTTTGCCTGTCGTATGGATACTGGATGCATTTCCCCATACAGCGAGTGTTGTTTCAAGAGACGAGCGGAGAATATCTTCATCGGCGGGACTTGTTGCTGCCCAGTCAAAATAGTGTTTAATATTTTTCTGATACATGATTACTTCAAAACGGTGAGTATTTTATCATCACTGATTTCCTGAATAAGCGTTTCTGTAAGTCCTTTCTGCAGAATTAGTTTTATGGTGTTTCCTGAGTTTTTCTTATCTTTATGCATGTTTGCAAGAAGTCTGTCGCCGACTCCGCCGCCTTTTACGATTTTTGGAAACGGGCTTGTCTCCCATCCGTAAGACTCCAGAACAGAAAGAACTTCGTCTCTGTACGCTGCATTACACAGATCAAGGTTATTACTCAGCATGATTGCACGTCCTATACCCCATGCTACAGCATCTCCATGTGTAATATTTCCCAGTCCTACAAGAGATTCAAGCGCATGTCCGAATGTGTGACCGAAATTCAGAAAAGCCCGTTTATCTTTTTCCATAAGGTCCTGTTCGACAACTTCTGATTTTACTTTTATGCAGTGCCGGATAAGTGTTTCATTTATGCTTTTGTCGCGTTTTTTTATTTTTTCACTGTTATCTCTGAAAAGTTCATATAATTTTTTATCATATAAAAGTGCCGTTTTGAATGCTTCCGCAAGTCCTGAACGGTACTGATCGTCTGAGAGGGATTGTATAAATTCAGGGAAAATATGCAGCGATTGTGCAGGAAAGAATGTGCCGATCATGTTTTTATAATTATCGAAATCACACCCAGTCTTTCCTCCTATGGCAGCATCAACCATCGCAAGCAGTGTTGTCGGAACGAATTCCACCGCCGCTCCGCGTTTGAATAATGATGCAGCGAAACCTGTGATATCACAGATAACCCCCCCCCCGATACCAATAAATTTGTCCTTACGTGTATAATCCGCTTCAAGTGCTGCTTTTATGATAGTTAGAACACTTTCGATCGTTTTATACGGTTCTCCGGAACCGAGAATAAGAATGTTATCTTCGTTACATTTTCCGTCATCAAATTTTTCGATGAACGGCAGAACGACCGGTAAGGTGGCTACCGTAGCGTCTGTAACAAAAAAACGGCGGTGACCGTCTTCGTGAGTCACACCCGGATGCAATTCGGAAATAAGGTCGAGTCTGCCGGAATTAAACATAACACGTGTCGAATCAGTACCGGGATGAACCGGAGAATATTTTATATTGAACTCATTTTCCATAATATGGATATTTTAGTAGTTTTTTGTATTCATTGCAAGGAAATCATTTCGAACTTTTGTTACCCGTGCGATTTCACGGTTAAGCATTTTTCCATAATCAAGATTTCCTGTTTTTATTCGCTCCCTTTCATCTTCCCAGCTCTGTTGATCAGTGATAAACAGAAAATCAAACGATGACGCATTTGCTTTTTCAGCCCAAAGCTGGGCTTCCTGCCAGTAGTACAAACCTGCCTGATAGCATGAAAGGGTTTTATTGAGATCGTTTACGTATTCGTCTTTCCACGGTGCGTCGTAAAAATGAGCGACCTGTTTGTCGTATGTTCTGCCCAGACGAAGATGCTGTTCAATCAGTTTCAGATTGATATGCATCTGGAAAAGATAGCGGTATTTTTCCCATTGTTTTTCAGTATCAATTTTTGCATCAGCATAAAGCGGATTGCAGAAATCAGCTTGTGCTGCCTTTTCGAGCCAATAGATATTTTCGATGCAGTCATCAGGATACTGCTGATAATGGACATGGTAGAGACGATAGAAATCCTCTTTATATTTTACCATGTATGCATCGGCCGGTATTGTACAGACCGACTGGAGAACAAATGCGAAAATAAGTATATATATACTATGCTGCACTGATTTTTTCACGACTTCAATATCGACATATTTTTCAGGTAACTCCAGATAATTTCAGCTGTTTCTTCTATAGGTTTTGCTGCATCAAGTGTAATAAGTTTCATTGTTTCTGCGGAAGGAGTTCCGTTGTATTGCTGCATGATTTTGTCATACAGTATTGCCGCTTTTTGTTGAAAGTCGACTTTTTCGTAGATTTCTGTCTTTTCTCCGCGCGAAATCACACGCCCGAAAGAAACTTCGGGATTTATGCGGAAGTAGAAAAGCAGTTCCGGCAGCGGAAATAGACTGTTAAGCATACGGGGAAGTTCGTTACCGCACGAGACAGACTGATAAGCGAGTGTCGAAAAAAAATATCTGTCACTTACTACGAGCCTGCCTGCGTTCAGATTTTCGACAATGCCTCCAGTCCCGAATACATGTTCGCATCTGTCTGCGCCAAACAGATATGCAGCAGTTTTTTCATCGACAGAGAATTCCCCCCTGAGCATCCGCCGCAGGAAGATACCAGTCGGGAGATCTGTAGGTTCTGAGGTAATAAAAAGTCTGCTGCTGCTGACTTTTTCAGCAAGCTTTTTTAATTGAGTAGAGGTTCCGGCTCCATCAATGCCTTCAAATACAATAAAATTGTGCAATACCATAGAATATACCTGTAATTATGCCGATATTCTGATAAGATAGACTTCGCGAATATGAATAAAAGGTCAGTCGTAAGCAGTATATACATCATGATATTTCTCTTGTTCCTCTTTATATCACTGCTGAGCGTCAGTCCTGTGTACAAGTCTCTTACAGAACTGATTTCCGTCCGCGTGAATGCAATTCGTACTGAACTTGAGAATAAAACCGGTCTTACTTTT
This sequence comes from Treponema sp., assembly GCA_023231445.1. GTDB lineage: Bacteria > Spirochaetota > Spirochaetia > Treponematales > Treponemataceae > Treponema_D. The sequence continues at coordinate 3,970 of JALNVF010000002.1, forward strand.
TCCTATTCATCGATGTCACCGTCTATTTTAACAGTATTCAGCATAAAAGGTATAGTCCTGAAATCTGCGGACGATCAGTCTGATATTATAAAAATCCGTAAAGTCGTTCTCCGGTACAGTCTTGCCCGGTTGCTGAAGGGAGATATGCAGCATGTATTAACAAGTCTTACAATCGATGGAATCAGTCTTGACTACAACGATGATTCTGACAGAGTGATTGTGGAGAAACTTGCAGAGATGATGCATAAGAAGGCTGCCATTACAACATCCGATATGATGAATATCTCGGTTGAAATCCCTGTCGACATTATTATCAAGAATATTTCAGTTCATTACGGTGGAGACGGAACTGATGTTACCATTAAATTAAGAAAAGTTTCTGCAAAATATGATCATATCGATGAAACTCTTGAACTATATGCAGCTGGAAGTGCAAAATGTCTGTTCGGACAGATGAAAGGAACTCCTCTGTTCGGGAGATTTTCTATTGAGGGCAGCATTAAAAATGGTTTCGAAGGCAGTTCTCTTCTGGCCCGTTTTGCCAATATGACTGGCGGCGATTTTTCTTTTGGAAAGCTTAATTTTCTTTTTTCATACAACAACCGCTGCATATCGATGAGAACAATTCAAAATTCATATCCCCTTATGCTTCTGTGTTCATACAGTATTGATTCCGGCCTTGTTGACTGTACGTTCCGTTCAACGAAACTTTCCCCGTCAACCTTTATATCAACAGCCGGTATGCGTAGAAAATTCCTGCCGAAGCTGGCTTCAGTCAATCTTACGGTAAATGTACATGCAGTTTATAACACAAAAACATCAGATTTTGAATATTCATCAAACGGTACTGCATATCTGGCTGATACACTTGTCCCCGGAGCCCTGAAAGTTTTATTTAAACTTTCAGGAGACAAACAGAATGTACATGTTTCCAATCTTTCACTCACAGGGAAGAACTGCGACGTAGATATGTCCTTATCGTATGAATTCGAGGGGATGCGTTTATCCGGAACAGCAGATGTCCACCGTGTTGCTCTTTCTAACGGATGTGTAATAACAACCGAGCTTTTTTTTGATCCGCTTAATCGTGGTTTTCAGTGTTTCTCACCACAGGTATTTATTAATGATAAAGCTTTTACTGCATTGCAGCTTACTGTTATTCCACACAACGAATCGATTGATTATCGGTTTGAAGTATCAGATTATTCGCATACAGAAGCTGAAAATCCAGGAACAATTCAAATAGACGGAAGTTATTTAGTAAAGACAAAATATGTTCAGGCCGGTGTGTACGTTTCAAATATATATCTGGACAGTATTGCAGAGGTTGTTTCTTTTTTTACTCCGGAAAAAGTGTCCCATACATTTCTGTCTGCTGCTTCAGGGGTGAAACCGTATTTGTTTTCAGGCGAATTTTATTTATCGTCTGACATGAAATCGATTTCCTACAACATTCCGTATGCAATCGTTGCAAATACAAAAAAAGATAATCAGTTTTTACTTATGTCACTCGATGGTAATGAGTTATCGCTTCAGATAACGCAGTTTGATTTTATTTACGGTAAAAATACCGTACATGCATCAGCGGAAGTTGACAAGTCACCTGATTTGGAGGGGTATTTTGTAACCCTTGATGTGAATGCAGGGGCTGTCCCGTATCATTTTACAGCGAATATCATGGATAATTTCGTATCCGTTACAGGTGATTACGGAACATCTGTGCAGATACAAAGATTGAACGACGGCAGCTTTGATGGGACTTTGTTGTGTAATAATTTCCCTGTAAGTTCAGCAGGTACTATTTTTATGATGTCTGCAGAATCCGGATTTTCATATACGTCGAATGACGGATTTACGATGAATGTTTCACGTTTTGAGGCCGAAGAAGCCGGTTCAAAATTTTCTTTTGCACCGAAAATTCAGCTTGCAGGTAAAATTACCAGATATGGAGCTTTTTTTGAATCTGTCTCATATTCAGACATTTATTCGGCATTAAACGGAAATGCACAACTTATTATTAATATGAATGATAATTTGTTCAGTTCAGCCCATTTTAACCTTTTACTTAAGAATCCGCTGTCAAATGAGCAGATTACTGCATCGGCCGATGTCAATAATCCCGATTCATTGCCATTATCCCAGGATACTATTAAAAATAATCTTTATTTCAATGCTCAACTTTCCTGTAAGGATTTCGGACTGAATAGATTCGTTGTAGAGCAGAGCGATAACAACTCTCTTTCTGCATCTTTAACTGCGACAGGTACACTTGATAAACCTTATGTTGCTCTTACTGTTGATTCTGCCGGAATAATGGTCGGCGGGATTCAGTTTTCTGCCGGTGGTAACGCCTCTCTTGTCGAACATGCACTTACGATCGATACGATGCACTTAAAATACGGGTCTGTAGAAATTAATAATATTAAGTCAGATATGTCACTGGAAACATTTGAAGGAACAGCGTCTGCGGAGCTTGATGCAGATACAGGAAGTAAAACTTTTCTAATGCCCTTGAATTTGACAGTTTCGGACACGATGTTAAAAAAAGACAGCCTTGTTCCTGAATCGTTTGTAGCAACTATTTCTTCTCCGGGGGCGACGGGAACTCTGTTAAAAAAATCGTTTCCTTTTTCTCTTACTCTGCTTCGTGGGAACGGACGTACATCTTTGTTTTCATCGGAGAATCTTGGTTTTTCGGGATATATAAGCAGTAAAGGCGAATTGAATTTTACGGTTTCGGAGGATAAACCGTTTCATTGTAATATCGTCGGCAGACGCGAAAAAAAACAGCTTGATGTCAATATATCCGGAATATATGCAGATTTAGGTGAGTTGCTGTCATATTTTCCTGATGATTATTTCAAAATGTACAGTGGTATTCTCAATGGTGCGGTAAAAATCAGCGGGCTACAGACTGATCCGGAATTTACAGGGGCACTTTCGATAATGAAACCTGATTTCAGCCTTCCTAAGATTATTCCATCGCATATTACAACTGACAAGATACTTATTACCATGCTTCATAATGAAATATTGATACCCGAAGTAGCTCTTAAAGATCATAACGAGAATGTATTTGCCAAGGTAAAGATTTATTTTGACAGATGGTTATTCGACAGATTGGAGGGGTCTGTAAAGACCGTACAGGGGCATGTAGCAGCAGCGGATCTTGATGCTGAAGTAGCCGAGTTTAAAGGTTTTACTGCCGTTGATTTAGGTCTTGTTTTTCAAAATAATATTCTTGATATAACGGGAAATGTATATGTAGAGAATGTGAAGGCAACTATACGTGCATCTGAAATTGCATCCGCATTGAATGATAAACTCGATAACAGTACACCGTTCTATATTAGAACAAATCTTGATATTACGACAGGACCCCACGTGAATATTGTGCTTGATCCGCTGCTTCGGTGTGTGCTTGTTCCGAATACTTCAGTGAATCTGACAATGGATCAGTCAGAAAATACGTATGCAATGAAGGGCGATATTGGCTTGAAATCGGGTGACGTTGCATATTTGAACAGAAATTTTTATATAAAACAGGGAATTCTGAAATTTAACGACACTGACGGACGCATTAATCCCCGGATAACAGTACAGGCTGAGACTCGTGAACGCGATGAAAATGGAGAAGAACTCCGTATCATTCTTTCTGCAGAAAATCAGTATTTGTCTGATTTTAATCCGCAGGTTACATCGATACCGGCTAAGTCGGAAACGGAAATACGCGAGCTGCTCGGGTTGATGGCAGTCGGTGATTCAACAAATGTAAGCAGTCTGTTATTTGCAGCAAGTGATTATGCCGTCCAGTCTACAATCGGTCGTGCTGTCGAGAATAAGTTGCGTGATTTGCTGAATTTTGATATATTTTCAGTACGTACAATGGTTTTGCAGAACACGTTGAAAATGGGATTTGCAGGCACCCTTACTCCTTCAAAGATGGCAGCCGGTAACTTTCTTGACAATTCAACTGTTTATATTGGTAAATACTTCGGAAGTGCAGTGTATGTCGATGCGCTTATGCATCTGTCATATGATGAGACAAGAGTTGACGATAATACTACAGCGCAGGGGCTTACGTTTCAGCCTGAATTCGGTCTGGAACTGGAATCTCCTTTTGCTAATATACGTTGGAATCTAGCTCCTAATATTGATGCAATGCTGAATAATGAGATAGTTACGTCGACGTCTCTGACACTTTCATGGAAATTTTCATTCTAGATACGAAATAGGAGAATGTATGTATTCAGTAAACCGCGTTTTTTCCCGATTCCTGCTTCTTACTGCTTTTTTATTTTTTGTCTGTCTGCCGCTTGCCGCTCAGGACAGTACAACAGAAGATCCGAACTGGTTCTGGGGAAAGACAATTTCAGAAATATCATTTGAAGGGTTGAAGAACGTTAAAAAATCCGAACTAACCGGTATTACGAGTGCATTTATCGGAAAACAATTTACCGAGGACGAATACAACAATCTTGTTGACCGTCTTTATGGGCTTGATATGTTTACTGACATTACTCCGTATGCAAAGCATGATCCAAAAACTGCGGATGAAATTCTGCTTGTATTCAAGGTAAAAGAACGACCTGTCATCAAGGCAATAAATTTTGAAGGCAATAAAAAAATCCGGAACGGCGAACTGCGTGAAAGTGTGACCATAAAGACGGACGACATTTATCTCGAGAGCAAGGTTCTGCTTGATGAACGTGCTCTGCGTGATGTGTATTTGAAGAAAGGATATACAGATGCAAAAATAACTCACAAAACGGAAGAAACTGCTCAGGGTATAAAACTTACATTTGTTGTTGATGAAGGTGCAAATACTGTCATAACTTCAATCCGTTTCAGCGGAAATACTGTTGTTTCCGAGCGTACTCTTAAAAGTAAGATTTCTCTCAAGGAAGCCGGCTTTATGAAGGACGGTGCCTTTCAGAAATCTTCTCTCGAAGCAGATAAGCAGACAATCATAACCTATTATCAGGATCGTGGATATGCCGATGCTAAAGTTGTCGACGTTATGCAGACTACTAATCTCAATGAGAAAAAGAACAGAAATGAACTTACACTCACGTTTGTTATTCAGGAAGGTGCTCAGTATACATACACCGGTACTACGATCAAAGGAAATGAAATATTCAAAGCTGATAAACTTATTTCATATATAAAACTAAAGGAAGGGGCTGTCTATAATCAGACGAAATATCAGGAAGGAATGCAGGGAATTACAAGTTTGTATGCAGAAAACGGTTATATGTCAAACCAGTATATTCCTGAAGTTAAAAAAGATGCAGAACGAAAGACGATTTCTTTTGCTCTTACGATAATTGAACGTTCACGCAGTCATATTGAGAATATTATTATAAAAGGAAATACGAAAACTAAGGATTATGTGATTCGTCGTGAAATCCCACTCGAACCAGGCGATGTGTTTTCGCGTGATAAAGTAATGTCCGGATTGCGTAATTTGTATAATCTTCAGTATTTTTCAAGCGTTGTTCCCGAACCTGTTGCCGGGTCCGAATCGGGACTAGTCGATCTTGTGATTACGGTAGAGGAACAATCGACGACATCTCTTGAATTCGGAATGACGTTTTCCGGTGTATCAAGTCCTGATGAATTTCCTGTATCTCTTTTTGCAAAATGGCAGAATTCGAACTTGAAAGGTGAGGGGAAAACTGTTTCTGCTAGTACCACGATTTCAAGTACGGATCAATCCGTAAGCGGATCGTACGGACAAAACTGGCTGTTTGATCTGCCTGTAGGTATAAGTGAGTCACTTTCCGTTTCACACTCAAAGGATTCTGCATTACGTAACGTATGGCTGCCTGACGGGGTTCTTGATAATGATTCATATTACATGCAGTATGAAAATTATTCGGTTACTCTCAGCTCTTCTCTTGGCAGACGATGGACTCCGAATTTTGCTATTCTTTCACTGAGTGGCGGTGTTTCCTCAACTTTAAGCAACAATGTTTACGACGAGTCACTGTATACTCCGCTCGATTCAAGCGTGAATCAGACTGTAAACAGATTCGGGCTTAACAATTCACTCTGGACCAGCTTTTCTATGGATAATCGTGATATTAATTATGATCCATCAAAAGGGTGGTTTACGAGTCAGCGTATAGCGTGGTGCGGACTTATACCCGGCGTGGAAAAAGAGTTTTTCTTGAGAAGCGATACAAAACTTGAGTTATATGCTACATTATTCAATATTCCGTTCGGTGATAAATGGTCTCTAAAAGGCGTACTTGCTGATTACACAGGCTTTACAACTATATTTCCGGTTCCAGGGTCTTTGCTCGGCGATTCAAATAAGGTATACATTGACGGTATGTTCAATGCCCGCGGATGGACAAGCATTTACAATTCGACGCGCGGAAAAGCGATGCTCAGCAACAGACTTGAATTTCGTGTTCCTCTCGTACCGAATGTCTTAGGGGTGGACGCATTTCTGGATGCTGCGGCTGTTAAGAGTGAGGTTTCTTCGATGTTCAGCAGTTTGTCTCTGAGTGATTTTTATTACAGTACGGGACCGGGAATCAGATTTCTTCTCCCTCAGTTTCCGCTGCATTTGTTGTTTGCAAACACGTTTAAGTACGACAAAACTGACGGATTCTACTGGGTTAACAGCTGGCAGTTTGTTCTATCATTCAATATTACTAATAAATAGTGTTTTGTAGGAAGGTTTGGAAAAATGCATAAGACAGGTAAAATAATCAGTGTTGCAATTGCGGCTGCAATTTTTGCATGTGCCGCTGTTTCTGCTCAGCAGATAACTAAATTCGGTGTTGTTGATACGGCGAAAGTGTATAATGCATATTTTCGTAGTTCTTCAGCCGTCCGCAATTATGATAAGAAAAAGGCAGAATACCAGCAGGAAATAAATACCCGTACGCAGGAACTGCGTGATCTTCAGCAGAAAAAACTTGATTATCAGGCTGCCGGAGATGATGCAAATGCTCTTCGGGTTGAAAGTGATATTACTAAAAAAACTGAATATTTAAATGAATATACAAACGCGAAGAATGTGGAACTTGCTACTATGCAGAAGTCTCTGCAGAATTCGGATGAATTCTATAAAAAATTATACAGTGTACTTGCAAAGATTGCCGAATCCGGGGGGTACAGTATGATATTGAGTCTGCAGCAGGATAATGCCATACTCTGGTACAGCAGCTCAGTTGATGTGACGGAACAGGTAATAACGGAACTTGGGAACAATTAGTATTATGGAAACAGGTCCGGAAAAAACACCGTTGATGGTGCAATACGATTCAGTAAAAGCAAAGTATAAGAATGAGGTACTTTTTTTCCGGCTTGGAGATTTTTATGAAATGTTCAATGAGGATGCGGTAGAAGTATCGCGTCTTCTTAATTTAACGCTTACACACCGGGCAAGCAGCCCGATGTGCGGTATTCCATACCATGCGGCAAAAATTTATATTGCACGTTTGCTTCGTCTTGGAAAAAAAGTTGTCATCTGTGAGCAGGTTGGAGAGATTGCGCATGGAAAAGGTCTTACTGAACGAAAAGTAGTAGAAGTTATTACTCCCGGTACGGCCGTCGAATCAGAATATCTTGAAGGTAGTATAAATAACTATCTTGCTGCTTTATCTGTTTCACACGGTAAAACGGGATTTGCCTTTATTGATGTTACGACATCGTCTTTCAGTGCTACGTCATGGCCTGCATCCTGTATGGCGGAAGACTTCGCAAAGGAACTCGGGCGGTGTATGCCGCGTGAAATTCTTCTGCCCCAGTCGCTCAGGTCCAACGATAGTATACAGCGGGCGCTTGCGGAACTGCCTGATTTGTCGGTGTCATACTATCCCGACTGGGATTTTTCTTCCGATGTTTCGTATAAACGGCTTACGTCTCAGTTTAAAACAGTAAATCTCCTGTCGTTCGGTCTTACAAAAGAATCTCCCGAAGTGCCGCCGGCAGGTTTTCTTCTTGATTATCTTGAGAAGACAACGAATACAGATGTTCCTCATGTAAGCGGTATAAAAATATATCAGGATAATCAGTTTCTTATCATAGACGATTCATCCCGGCGTAATCTTGAGATTGTGGCAAATCTTCGCGATGGAAGTGTTCAGTACAGTCTGCTGGAATGCGTAAATTATACTAAGACCGCGATGGGGAACCGCATGATACGTTCATGGCTTCTGTATCCATTGACAGATTCTGCAAAAATACAGGCTCGACAGGAACATGTTGCACTCTTTGTAGAAAACAGGACACTGCTTGATAAGGTGCGGAATCAGCTTGAACCGGTGCTCGATATAGAGCGTCTTGCAGGACGTATAGCAATGGACCGGGCGCATCCAAAAGATCTACAGGCCCTTCGTGCAAGTCTTGAAAGTTGCCTTTCGGTACGAAAATCCCTTGAACAGTATGATTTTTCGTCAATATCGTCAGAACCGGCTGAAAAAATAATCAATATTATAAAAAATGCGATTCTTGATGATCCTTCAACAAGTATTACTGACGGAGGAATCATAAAGGATGGCTGGTCGAAGGATCTGGATCACTGGCGCGAAATACACAATAACTTTGGGAAAATTCTCAGCGAATACGAGACGGAAGAAAGAACAAAGACAGGCATAAGTTCTCTGAAAATTAAGTATACTAATGCGTCCGGATATTTTATCGAGATCAGTAGAGGAAAACTATCATCTGTTCCTTCTCATTTTATCATGCGCCGCGCACTTGTGAACGGCGACAGATACACAACAGAAAAACTTCAGGAACTTGAGCATGAGTTGAATGAAGCAGGTACGAAGATTCTTGAGCTTGAACGCGATCTCTACGTGGAAATCCGCAGTCAGCTGCACGAATTTGTACCATATCTTATGCAGGCAGCTGGTGAGCTTGCATATACAGATGCTGCCGCATCTCTTGCAGAGGCTGCTATACTTCACAATTGGGTGAGACCTGTTGTTGATACTGGCACTGAATTTGTGGTAAAAGAAGGACGGCATCCTGTTGTAGAATTTCATATGCCTACTGGAGAGTTTGTACCGAATGATCTTGAAATAAGTGCAGAAGACAGCGATAAACCTTCTTTTGCACTTATAACAGGTCCGAATATGGCGGGAAAATCTACTTACCTCAGGCAGAATGCTCTTATTGCTCTGCTCGCTCAGACAGGTTCATTTGTTCCAGCTCAATCTGCAAGACTTGGAATAGTTGACCGTATATTCTGTCGTGTCGGTGCAAGCGACAATCTTGCACGCGGTGAGTCAACGTTTCTTGTCGAGATGACAGAAACTGCAAATATTCTGCGTTCTGCGACCGGAAAATCTCTTGTCATTATGGACGAGGTAGGACGAGGAACATCGACAGAAGACGGTCTTGCTATTGCATGGGCTGTCTCTGAATATCTGCTTGATGTGATAAAATGCAAGACTCTTTTTGCAACGCACTACCATGAACTTACACGGATGGAACACTCGTCACTGAAAAAGCTTTGTATGGATGTGACTGAACAGAATGGCACTGTAGTCTTTCTGCGTAAGATAAAGGAAGGGGCAGCAGAAGATTCGTACGGTATACATGTTGCCCGTCTTGCAGGCGTTCCTCAGCAGGTCACAGATCGTGCGGATGTGATTCTTGCTCACATCCAGGCAGTAGCCTCTGACCGTCCTGTTCTTGAGTCTGTTCCGGTTCCGCCGCAGCAGACTGTTATGCAGTCTCCCGGATTATTCAGTGACGAAGAAATAGTTCTTGATGAAATTCTTTCATCAGATCCCGATTCAATGACGCCACTTGCAGCCCTTCAGACAATTGCACGCTGGAAAAAAACGTTGTCCGGCCGGTAAAATAAAGACAAAACACTGCATGAAAAAGTGAGTAACAAGCGATATAGTATTATGTGAGACACTTTTTCTTTGAATGCAGACAGTGTATTCTCCTTCTGTTGCGGGAACTTATTACGTTTTTTGCGGGAGGTGGAGAGTGTGCTGTTTGTGGAGCACGGTGCGGCGCGATTCCTGTATGCAGAACGTGCAGAACGACATATTTTACGCCGGTTCTGTCTGCGGATAAACGATGTCAAGTCTGCGGAAAAGAATTGATATCCGAACGTGGATTGTGTATGCAGTGTCGTACTGAAAAACTGCTTACGCATACCGATTTTGTACTTCCGTTGTATTCATACCGATTATGGAACAGCGTACTTTTGTTCCGCTGGAAAATTGATGGAGAGCGGACATTATCGCCTTTTTTTGCGGATAGGTTTGCATCGGCTCTTGCGGCGCTTCCCCGGCAGCTGGTTATAGTTCCTGTGCCGCCGCGTCCGGGAAAAATACGGAAAAACGGCTGGGATCAGATTGATGAAATCTGTATGTTTCTTGAGTTGCACTGGAAATACCGCGTATGCCGCATATTGGAACGAAAAACGACGGAAGAGCAGAAAACGCTTGATCGTACCGAAAGATTAAAGACAATAGGCCGCGCATATTCATTAAAAACCGGCAGAAGGTTAAAAGAAGGATTGAGACGTACAGACGGATTACTACCGCAGAATGTATGTCTTATCGATGATGTGATGACAACAGGTGCAACAATAGAGAGTTGCTCGGCGGTTTTAAAGACTGCCGGAGTAAGGAAGGTGTATGCAGTAACATTGTTTATCGTTGATTAGATGTATTCGTATTCTTGCAAAACGTTCGAATAAGGTGTATCCTTTAAGAGATAAAGTGTTTTTTTTAAGAGGAAGAGTAATATGGCTTCAGAAGATTCACAGTTTCAGCTTGTCACATTCCAACTCGGCGATGAGTTATACGGTGTCGATATTATGGATGTAAAGGAAATCGTAAAAATACAGGATGTCCGTCCGATACCTAATGCACCGTACTATGTCGAAGGAATTATAAATCTCCGTGGAGAAATTATTCCGATTATTGATTTGCATAAGCGGTTCAGACTTAAGGCGCTTGCAAAAATAAATGATTATGATGATTTCGAGGGCGGTTTTATTATTTTAAGTATTGAGGATAATAAAATTGGTATTATCATAGATCGTGTTGCCCGTGTTGTTCCTGTGAAATTAAGCGAAGTTAAACAACCTCCTCAGATGTTAAGTGGTATAGGAACTGAATATATACAGGGCGTTATCCGTTCAGAAAGCGGATATCTTATCATGCTCAATATACGAAAACTATTCAACCCGAAAGAGCTTCAGAAAATTATTGATATACAATAGGTAGAAATGATCCGTTCATACAGTACAACTATCAGACGTAAAGAGATGGATGCGGTGCTTACCTGCATGGTGGACGAAAAAATAGGTCCCGGTGAGCTTAACATACGTCTTATACAATCGGTAAAAGATTTTTTTAAATGTGACGGGGCGGTTGCATTCCGCAGCCCTGCGATTGCGCTCAAATATGTGCTTAAGGCACTTGATTCGCCTGTCGGCAGTTGTGTTATGCTTTCAGCCCTTGCTCCTTCATGGCAGATTGTTGCGCTTGAGGATCTTGGTTATGTACCCCTTGTACTTGATGTCGATGAAACTACAGGACTTGTTACGCCTGATATAGTTTCCGAAGGTATAAAAACCGGTGGTCGTTTTCTGCTTCTGCATGAAACGCAGGGAATTATGCCGGATATGGATGCATTGACGGCTCTTGGCATCCCTGTTATCGAGGATATTTCGCAGAGCGCGGGTGCAGTCATTCCTGCCACAGATGAGAATGGAAATCCTGTTGAAGGCCGTCGTGCCGGTTCATTCGGCGTGTTTACTATTCTTGGCCTTGAGGAACACGATGTTATAACAGCGGGCGGCGGAGCCGTCCTTATGGCACCCGGAAGACGAGAATGGATTCCTCTTAAAAAATTTACAGATTCTGCTCCTTTGACGGAACTTCTTCCGGATTTGAACAGTGCACTTGCATGGGTTGAGCTGCGTGAATTTCCAAAAAATGAAATTGTGCGCAGGGAAATTTTTACATTGTTCCAACGGTCGTGTATGGCAGGACGGCATAAGCTCTTTGTCCGCGACATGGAAGGGGCATCGACTATGTGTTCGTTCCCTGTAGTTCTTTCAAGTTCTTATAAAGAAGTGAAACAGTATACCGACCGTAAGGACGTTGAAATCAGACCTGCATATGAGAATTCTGTTATAGCACTCCGTGACGAACAACTTTCCGCCTCATGTATACATGCAAAATCGCTTTATCTAAGGTGTGTGTTGTTTCCGCTGTATCCGCGTCTAACGCATTCCGAGACAGCAAAAATTGTGAAAGTTCTTGGAACACTGCCTTGACGAGAGGTGCTGATGAAAAAATGTCTCATCGTCATAAATACTCATAAAGAAGAGTCAAAATTTCTCGGAACTGAAATAGCACACTGGCTGCGTCAGAAAGAAATAGAGTCCTCGTTTTATCAGTTCAATGGTTTCAGTACGGAAAATCCGTTCGGCGGGTGTGATTTTGTTGTGACACTCGGTGGGGACGGTACCGTTCTTTTTGCTGCCCGCGGATGTGCTTCTCTTGGTATACCGGTGTTTCCTGTGAATCTTGGAGAATTCGGTTTCATAGCAAGTATTCAAAAAACTGAATGGAAAGTTCATCTTGAACGCTTCCTTGATGGAACTGCCTATATTGGTAAACGGAATATGGTTCAAGCTGCTCTCGTACGGGGCAAGTCTGCGGCCTTTTCGACTGTTGCGTTGAACGATATTGTCGTCAGTGCAAAAACTGCTGCTCGTACTATTTCTCTTGATATTTCATATAACTGTGCTCCGCTCGGAGTGTTTAAAGCAGACGGTATAATAGTAAGCACTGCGACAGGTTCTACTGCATATTCGGCTTCTGCCGGTGGACCTATAATTGATCCTGAACTTGATGCGCTTGTGCTGACACCAATCAATTCATTTTCACTTTCCAGTCGCCCGCTTGTACTCAGCCCGAACGGTGAAATCGGAATTACGGTACTGCCTTCCCGTATCAGAGATATTATTATTACAGTAGACGGGCAGGAACCGGTAAATCTACAGGTCGGGGACTGTATAAAAATAAGAAAAACAACGGATAAGGTAAAGCTTATAGACTGCACAACAGAAAAATTCTATGATGCACTTCGTTCAAAGCTTAACTGGTCGGGAGGTCCCCATGCTGGAAGATCTGACAATTAAAGATTTTGCACTTATTGACCAGACGACAATAGAATTTTCACAGGGATTTACAGTACTTTCCGGTGAAACTGGTGCTGGAAAATCGATACTTATCGGTGCAGTTTCTTTTCTGCTTGGCGGGAAGTCCGATTCCCAGGTAATACGCGCAGGAACACATGAGGCGTCTGTCTCTGGTACCTTTCTGCTTGACGGTAAGACGGTTCGGAAGCAGGCTGCCGTCGCAGATGAAGACGGAGAAGAAGAATCTCTGTCGGCACAGGATTGGCTTGGCAGACACGGAATAGAAACTGAAAACGGACGTATTATTGTGCGGCGCACACTGCGTGACAGCGGTAAATCGTCTGCATGGATTGGCGGTACGCCCGTTACCCGTGCAGATCTTGCATCGTTTTCAACATTTCTGGTTGATATACACGGACAGCATGAACATCAATCTCTCATGCGCGTAAGTGAGCACCGGAAGTTTCTAGATGCGCGTGCTGGTATTGTGGATGAGGTGAACCGGTTTACCGTACTGTATGCGGCACTTGTAGCAAAAAGAAAACTGCTCGATCAGCTGAATACATCAAATGAAGACAGAAGCCGTCGTATGGAAATGTATTCGTTTGCGCTGCAGGAAATAAATGACGCAAAACTTAAGAGTGATGAAGATATACAACTTGAAGAAGAGGAAAGTAAACTTTCTTCGTATGAAAAACTCTATGCAGATATCGAGTCGATCACCGGAACTTTATCGGGAAATGACGGTTCTGTTATTTCTGCCCTCAGGCAGGTGAGACGTGACAGTATGCATGCTGTTGAAATGGATAAAGGTTTATCCGGACTTGATTCGAGGGTAGAGTCTTCATTTTATGAAATTTCAGATATCGCTGATGAATTTTCTGCCTATAAAGAGAGACTCATATTTGATCCGGCCAGATTACAGGAAGTACAGGACAGGCTTTCTCTTATTTATAACCTTAAAAAGAAATATGCATCGTCTCCCAATGCATCCCTCTCGGAAGTTTTTAACTATGCAGCGGAAGCTCAGAATAATCTTGACAAACTCGGTGCAGGAAATATCGATAAGGTCGGGCTGGAAAAAGATATTGCCTTATTGGAGAAGCAGGTATATATTGCGGCGAAAGCACTCTCAGAAAAACGTAAGACAGCAGGTGGAAAGATGTCCGGTGAAGTGGAAACTGTTCTTTCCCTGCTGGGGATGCCCGGAACAAGATTCTCCGTAAATGTTACAGAAAAATCCGGTACAGGAATGGAACAAAAATGCGGTCCGTACGGACTCGACAATATTGAATTTCTTATAAGTGCGAACCCGGGGTCTCCGCTGCTTCCTCTTGCACAAATAGCGTCGGGCGGCGAACTTTCACGCGTAATGCTTGCTTTGAAAACTATTTTTGCAGAAACTGATCCCGTAGAGACGCTCGTATTCGACGAGATTGATACAGGAATTGGCGGTGAAGTTGCAGTTGCTGTCGGGAGTCACATGAAGAATCTTGCGAAAAATAAACAGATATTGTGTATAACTCATCTGGCAAGTATTGCTGTTTATGCCGATAATCAGATAAAGATAGAAAAAGGTGTGTCAGACGGAAAGACATCTTCAGATTGTCATCCTGTTACCGGAGAAGAAAGGGTGAAAGAAATTGCCCGTATGCTTTCCGGAGAAGAATCAGAGGAATCGCTTGAACATGCCAGGTCTATGCTGAATAAATTCAGCGGAGGTGTCTGATGGCGAAAATATCGGAAGAAACACGACTGCAGCTTGGAACCGCGGTCATACCGTATCAGAAACAGATCGACGGATTACTCGCGAAAGAAAAAACAATGCTTTCTGTTATGCAGGGAGATAATTCCGGGCAGGCTTATAAAAAATTGCAGCTTGCGGAGGATATGATTTTTATTTCAACATTATTCATGGCAGAAAACAGTCTTTCACTTAAAATTCTTGAAGTGAAAAATAATGACGCATTGAATGAATCCCGTAAGACACTTTATAAAGCAATAATTTATCTGGAAGAAGTTGCTTCAAATTTTATAGATGTGTCATATGCAGATTTATCAGAGAGATGGGAAAAAATTGCAAATATTCCAGTATCGAAACGCTATCAGCTTATACGGAAGCTGGGGCTGGCGATTCGTCTTCTCAAAGACTCATTCGGAGAAAACAGCAAATGGAAATGGTCTTTTGTTGAACTTGAGGGCCGTTTTACAGCAGTAGCCAAAAATCTTATTGACATGCGGAAGGGTGCAAAGGATTATTTTGATCCGCGTTCACTTGATTACGAGATTACCGTTTTATATGTCCGTATGATGCAGCGTCTTCTTGACCAGTCGGCAAGCGGCTATCGTGATAAGTATGAATTATCTACCCGTCGTATAGATGATATGCGTAACGCAATAAAATTTCTGCTTGCACGTCATAAACTATGCCTGGCGGTCGGTGATAAAACTAACGCAGAGGAAATAAAGAAGAAGGCTGTTGTCTGGAAGGATAAAATGGATTCCGACCAGAAGTCAGGCTTAAGCACATAAGACTATGAACAAAAAACTTGCACTCAAAATATTTGAAGGATTTTCAATACAAAGATGGAATGATCTTATACGACCTTTTGAACTTGTAGAAATGGACAAAGCGGGTGAAAAAATGGTCATTGCATATCTTTTTGGAAAATATGAAGAACATAAAGGTGTATTTATCGACTGGAAATGGATGGTATATGCATCGTTGTTTGATCTGTTGAAAAAAATAGCACTCTGTGATATAAAAGCCCCCGTACAACAGCTTTTAAAAAAAGAATATACACAGGAATATCTCCGTCTTGATGAATGGGTTCTTAATCAGTATCGTCCGCTTATTGATGACGATGATTTGTTTTCGCAGTTCACGATTTATATAGGAGAAAAAGCCGGTACTATTCAGATTCCTGAAAAAAAAAGGGCCACGGCTAAAGTTTTTTCTGCAGCTCATAAATATTCGACAATGCGGGAACTTCAGATGCTTTCTGTAGTAAATGAACGGGAACGTTTAGTAAAGATAGAAACAGAACTGCAGGCCCAGATTCAGCCTTATCTTGATCTGGAAGGTCTTCAGATGATGATGACCCGTCAGCGGACGTTTGATTTTCTGTTAAAAATTGAGCAGCTGCGGTTCCAGACAAGGTGGAATCAGACCCCCCGCGTGCCAAAGACAAGCGTACTCGGACACAGCTATTTTGTCGCAGTAATGACGTTGCTGCTGGGGAGAGACACAGGCATAAAAATGTGTTCCCGCCGTATAATCAATAATTTTTTCAGCGGCCTTTTTCATGATCTGCCGGAATCGGTCACTCGAGATATTATTTCGCCTGTAAAACAGGCAACTGACGAACTTCCTGATATTGTAAAAAAAATTGAAGATGAGATTGTCGGACGGGAACTTGTGCCTCTGATGGAATCTTTTTTTGTCGATGAACTTATGTATTATACAAGCAGTGAATTCGTAAACCGTATAAAAATTGACAATGGAGGAATGCGTGAAGTATCCTGGGAAGAACTCAATAATACGTATAATAACGATTCATTTGAACCTGTTGACGGCAGACTAGTGCGTCTTTCTGACCATTTAGGGGCTCTTTTGGAGGCCGACAGTTCAATAAAACACGGTATCACGTCTGCGCATCTGGTTCATGGACGGGAAGGAATGCTTGCACATTATAAAGCAGGTGAAATTATAAACGGTATAGACGCCGGTTCTTTATTCAAAGAAATTGTAGAGTAATACTCCTGAAAAGCCATTATTATGCCGATAATTTAAAAGTATGATAGTCACCGGGAAAAAAATATGTAACTGCATCAAATATTTTTGCGCTGTAATTATAGTAGCTGCCGTATATCTGCCTGTGTTTGCAGATAGTTCGTATACTGTTCAGCGTGGTGATACTTTGTATTCAATAAGCCGGAAATATCAGCTCACCGTAGCTGAACTTCGTACTGCGAATAATCTGACTGATGAAGATGTTATAAAAGCCGGGCAGCGGCTTGTTATTCCGTCTGCCGATATTTCAAATGCAGCGGCCCTTTCCACCACCCCTGATTCCGATCACAAAACAGAAGCGGTTCCGGGCGGAACATATACAGTTGTAAAGGGAGATACGCTTTACGGTATAGCAAGAAAGTATAATATGAAACTTGCCGAACTGCTTTCGTTAAACAATATGGGAAGCGACGCAGTTATAAAATCCGGTCAGAAGATTATAGTGAACGGCATTACATCTGCAGCGGGATTACATAAAGATGATGTGCCGGTAAAGACCAGCCCCGACAGGAAAAACGGAAATGACGATGTTCAGAAGTCCGTCAGTTCTTCGCTTATGTGGCCTGTCGCTGATCCAAGTATAACATATATAAAGGGAAAAGTATCAGGTGTTGAACTTTCGGCAAAAAAGAACGAACAGGTAAAGTCTATCCGGGCGGGAACCGTCATGTATACTGGTATGTACCGCGGATACGGCAGAGTAGTATTTGTTGAATCAAAGACAGGTCTTATTTATGCATATTCATGGCTGGGGGCTGTAAGTGTAAGAAAAGGTGACTATGTTGTTTGCGGTGATCCTGTCGGTACTGCCGGCAGGGATCCTGACACTGGGCGTCCGCGTCTTTCTTTTATGGTCTTTAAAAATGGTATGCCGATGGATCCTGCCGAAGCTCCCAGAGGGTGACTTACAGAAACGACATCCTGTCGTTTCTGTAAGATTCGGTAATTCCGGTAAGCCGGAATTACCGACGATCAGGGACGCGCATCCATGCGCTTGCCTGTGGTTGCAGTAATAGAGAAGAAATACGGTACAACGCTATCACTGTAAAACTGTATGAAACAGGGAAAAATAATCGTTTATATCTTTTGTACGGATTCGGTATCCTTTATGCAGCGGAGAAAAATTTCGCTGCAGACACGGGCATCGTCACATGCTCTGTGTGCATCTTCTACCTTTATATTCATTGCATTTGCCAGATATTGAAGTCCATGATGAGAAGATGAAGGGTACGCCCAACGGCTCAGATTGAGTGTATCTATAGCTTTATTTCCCATTGAAGGCATGCTGCATCGTTCCAGTTCCTTATTAAGAAACAATAGATCGAACGGAGCATTATGAGCAATCAGAATGGAATTACCGATAAAATTAATAAATTCCGGCAGTACGGTTTTTATAACCGGTGCAGAAGCAACCATCGTATCTGTAATGTGGTTTATATTTGTAGAACCGGCGGGAATCGGCGATTCCGGATTGATGAGCGTATTGAATGTGTTAATAATACCGGATTTATCAAATTGAACTGCGCCTATTTCAATAATACGGCATGTGTCGGGGGAAAGTCCGGTTGTCTCAGTATCAACTGCTGTAAAGACTGTTCCGTTATTTAATAAACGGAGCAGTCTTTTATAGTCTCTGAGCAGTTTATTTGGAAGCTGCATCGAGTGTAGCTTTTATCTCTGATACGATAGAATCACAGAGCGAAGCTGATTCTTTTCGTGCACGGGCAAGACCTGTCTCGTTGTGCTCTGCAACGGGAACTACGGTATTTATATAGAATTTGATTTTTGGTTCAGTACCTGACGGACGAGCACTCACAACGGTCCCTCCCTCGAGGAAGAACTGAAGGACGTTGCTTTTCGGCATATCGTATGGTTTTACAGAAGCGGGATCCGCAGGATCAAATGTTACACTTCGTTCGACGTCCCGGATCATTATAACGCGTTTGCCACCGAGTTCTTTCAAACCATCACTGCGGAGTTTTGTCATGATACCTGACATGATTTCACTACCGCTTGATCCCGGAAAATACTGAGAAATCGCACGGTCTTCAAAATAACCGTACTCTTTATACATATCATCAAGGTGTTCAATCAGACTCTTCCCTCTGCTTCTCCAGTAGAGCGTCATTTCTGCACAAAGTGCAGCGGCAGAAATGCCATCCTTATCAAATACTTCTTTTTCGATTTTATATCCATAGCTTTCTTCAAGGCCGAATACATATTCGCCTGAGTGATCGGCTTCCATCTTTGCCTCAGCCGCAGCGATCCACTTGAAACCGGTAAGACATTCGATCATTGAAACACCGTATTTCTTACAGATTGCATCGCCAAAAGGTGAAGTAACGATAGAACGGACTACCGCCGGTTTTTCCGGCATTGTTCCGAGTTCTTTACGCGAAAGCAGTACATATTCCATAAGAAGAGCACCCATCTGGTTTCCGCTTAGAAGGATAAATTTACCATTTTCATCGGGAAAAGCAGTTCCGAAACGGTCTGCGTCCGGGTCTGTTGCCATAACACAGTCCGCATGTTCTTTTTCACCAAGTGCGACGGCCATTTTAAGCGCTGGTGCTTCTTCCGGATTCGGCTTTTCGACAGTCGGAAAATCACCGTCAGGTTTACGCTGTTCCGGAACAGTTATAACCTTGAGCCCAAGGTCCCCGAGTACTTTCTCGACATGCATTGCACCTGTTCCGTGAAGCGGTGTATAAACTATTTTTACGTCTTTTGCATGATCCCGTATTAACGACGGGCGGAAAAGCTGGCGTTTACACATATCCCAGAACGGTTCATCAATCTGCTTATCAATGAAAACGAGTTTACCTGTTTTTACAGCTTCTTCCTTTGAGAGTTCCTTAACTTCTTTTATTGCATTTACTTCTTTGATAATACCGGTATCATGTGGTTCAATGACCTGCGCCCCGTCGTTCCAGTATGCTTTGTAGCCGTTATACATACGGGGATTATGGGAAGCGGTAACAACAACGCCGGTATCAGCATGAAGCGACCTGATAGCGAATGAAAGTTCCGGAGTAGGGCGTACTCCGGTGAACAGATATGCTTTGATACCGTTTGCAGCGAAGATACATGCCGTCGCCTGCGCAAAAATGTCCGAATTCTTACGACTGTCGTATGCAATTACTGCACTAAGTGTTCCTGCTTTTGCTTTATCGGGGAATGCTTTAATAACATAGTTTGCAAGCCCCTGCGTTGCACGATTTATTTCAAGTGTATTCATGCGGTTTGTACCGCCGCCCATGATGCCGCGCAGGCCGCCTGTTCCGAATTCAAGCGTCTGATAGAAGCGGTCCTCAAGTTCTTTTATATCATTTTTGGCAACCAGTTCTTCCACCTCTTTACGGAAACATTCATCCTTTTCCTCTGCAATATATGCTTTTGCACGTTTTAAGATCTCTTCCTTATCCATTTTTAAAACTCCTTAGATATACAATAATATTCAGTTATCTGCTTTCCTGAGCATGTCTGTCTCCCATTCCAGTAATTCTCTTTCTTCACCTTCTGCGGAACCCTTTACATCACACATGATGCGGAATACAGGTTCTGTACCGGAGCCTCTCATCCAGATGAATGCACACGGTTTTTTCTCTCTGTCAGAGAAGATAATTTTGAGTCCGCCTCTGCCGCTTACGGAAAAATCTGCTGTATTTCGTACTTCTGCCGTTCCGTTTGTAAGGATAGATTCGTACGTGAGTATACCATATTTTTTAGAAAATGTATCAGCCTTTATTTTCCATTCAGTTTCGAAAATTTTTTGGAATCTGCCTTTAAGCAGCGCATGATCGGCCGCTTTTATATGAAGTATGGCACGAGGTTCTGAGACTCCTGTTGTTGTATAGACCGGGATTGTACTGATGACATCGGTGAGCGTAAAATCTTCCTTGTATGTATGTCCTGATTTCCTGCACCATGTCCGGTACAGACCGTCAATATTTATGAGTTTGATAATGGCAAATACAGAGGAAAGCGGATCACGTACGGAAGACGGATGTGTTATGTTTCCTCCATTGCTTCCTTCTCCGCATATACGGACCGTATAGCCTGCATTACGGGCGTTACGGGCTGTATTTACGACGTTTGCCTCACCGACTTCCGCCCTGAATACTTTTGCTCCGAATACTTCGGCAATCTCATTAATCCTCATCGATGTAGGACCATTTACTGCAACAGCCGGTTTATAATCTGCAGCGCTGCCGTAGAGCATGTCAGCATATGCAAGTTCTGCAAGAACGGCAAGAGCGAATACTTCCTGCGCTTTCAGTATGTCTGCCTTCTGTTTTTTTTCATCCCAGTACACAATATTTCCGCGGTCCCCGTCACAGTCCGGCATATAACCGATTACTGCATCAGTATGACCTTCTGCCTGAAGCCGCTCCATTTCTTTTGCACACCAGACAAGGTTTTCCGCCTCAGGTATGATTTCATGTACGATATCGCCTGCGGTGTTGTTGATTGCGTAGAATGATATTCCGTTTTCTGTAAAAAAATCTCTGTCAATAGAAAGTGTCCGTGCAGAACCGTTCATATCACATACGACACCGACGGGATGCTTTTCTGTTGATTTTCGTATCTGTGAAAAAACTTCATTTTGTTTTTCCGGTGTTTTAACCGCAGTAACAACTTCACGGATGAACGCTTTATAGGAAGAGAGTGCTTTTTGTTTACATTCGGGTGATTCAGCATATATCCAGTCGACATCGGACGTACTGCAGGAATTAAGGACTGTGGCAGCCTTCTGCATTGCCTGTAAATCAGCGCATTTTTCCGTAAATGACTTAACAAGTTTTTCGTTTTCTTCAGAGTTAAGAACGCCTCCGTCATTAAGACCGAATTTTAAACCGTTATGTCCGACCGGATTATGACTTGCAGAGATATAAATGAAACCATCCATTTTTTTTGCATATGCCATGATTTCAGGCGCAGCCGTAATACCGAGATAGCGTACGATGGTTTTTTTTGCAAGCAGCGTATGGATGACTGCGGAAGATATTGCGGGACCTGTCGGACGGGCATCCATTCCGCATACGATGACTGGTGACTGCTGCTTTGTTGCATTACGAATATAATCTGCAAAAACTTCTGCAGCGATAACTGCTAATACCGTATTTTCTGCTCCGATTTCCGGTGTATTGTCCTGGGCTTCTCCTGATTTTGCAAATACCTTGCGCCATCCGGATGCCGAAAGAATCATGTTATGTTGCATAGTTATTACTATAACATGAAAGTTTTGCCGGTTCAAGTTAATATACTGCAGGAACATATCTGAAGGGGGCCATTCCCTTAAAATGTTTTTTTGATTATAGTACGAATTGTGAACTTTACTGAAGAAAAATTGCCCCGGGAAGGGGATTCTGTTATTGTCGGAATGTCAGGCGGTATCGATTCAACCCTTACTGCGTTGATTCTCAAACAGAAAGGCTGCCGCGTTATTGGTGTAACTATGTCTCTGTGGAAAGGTGATCTGCCCGAACTTCCGGGAGGGCAGAAACTGCATTCATCGTGTTATGGTCCGGATGAAACGGAAGATATTGAAGAATGTACGAAATTTTGTGAAGAGCAGCATATAGAATATCATGTGATAGATGTAAAGAATCAATACCAGCAGCAGGTACTTGATTATTTCAAGGCAGAATACCGCGCCGGACGTACTCCCAATCCGTGTATCCGGTGCAACAGTTTTATAAAATTCGGTGCACTCCTCGATGGTGTACAGAAACAGGGAATAGAATATGATTATTTCTGTACCGGACATTATGCAAAAATCGTGAGGCCCGATGAAGGTCTCTGGAATACCGGTGTACGTCCGGCAATGATTGCTGATTCACTCGACCGTACAAAAAATCAGACCTATTTTCTGTATCGCGTTCCCTCTGCAACACTGGAAAAAGTACGTTTCCCGCTTGCCGGTATTGAAAAAAAAGATGTGTTCCGCATGGCCAGAGAGGCAAAACTCAAAGCGGCAGAACGTACAGAAAGTCAGGATTTTATTCCGCCTGAGTACTTTGACATGCTGTTTGCAGACAGAGAATCTGTTCCCGGCAAAATAATCGATCTTGACGGTCACGTACTCGGAACACACAAAGGAATAGAGCATTATACCGTAGGGCAGCGGAGAGGACTCGGGGTGTCGGCAAATCGTCCGCTTTATGTTCACTCCATTGATGCAGAAAATAATCTGGTAATTCTTGCCGACAACGAGGATCTGAATTCTTCTGCTCTTATAGCATCTGATTTTGTCTGGCCGGGTAATGTCGTGCCGGACACTGCTTTCGATGCAATGGTTAAGATCAGATTTGCATCCCGTCCGGTGCAGGCTCATATCGAGCGGTATACACCGGGAGAAGGGGAAAAATTTAACGGAGAACCGTATAAAATTACGTTTGCTGAAAAAGAACGGGCCGTCGCTCCCGGTCAGTCTGTCGTCTTGTACCGCGATGGAGTTATAGCGGGCGGTGGTATTATTGGCAGGGCTCTTCCGTAATTACATTTTATGAAATGGTTTTACCAAAATACCTATTGACATAGTAGGTAATAAAACACTAAAGTACGCATATACTGCATAAAATCCTGAGGAGGAAAATATGAAACATGTATGGAAAAAGGCTGTATTGGCTGTTTTTGCTGCACTCATAGTTACAGGTGGCATTTTTGCAAAATCGAAAAAATCGAAACAAAACGTACTCACCGTTGGTGCAACTCCTGAACCGCACGCAGAGATTCTTAACCTGCTGGTCGATGATCTTGCAAAACAGGGCATAACACTCAAAGTTGTTGAGTTTACCGACTATGTGACACCGAACGAAGCTGTTGAATCAGGCGAGATAGATGCGAATTATTTTCAGCATAAACCGTATATGGATTCTTTTAACAAAGAGAAGGGATACCATCTTGTGAGCGTTGTCGGCGTTCACGTTGAACCGCTTGCTCTGTATTCACATAAAATAAAACGTGCTGCTGATCTAAAGGACGGTTCTACAATTGCTGTTCCGAATGATCCGACCAACGAAGGCCGCGCACTGCTGTTACTTCAGTCTGCCGGTTATATTAAAATTGATCCGAAAGCAGACCTTACGGCTGTTCCTGCCGATATTATCGAGAATAAAAAGAATCTGCAGTTCAAGGAAATCGAGGCCGCGTCACTTCCCCGTGTTCTCGACGATGTTGATGCTGCCGTCATCAACGGTAATTATGCACTTCCTGCCGGATTGACTGCATCGAAAGACGGACTTATTGTTGAAGGAAAAGATTC
The DNA here is from genome assembly GCA_023231445.1 of Treponema sp. GTDB lineage: Bacteria > Spirochaetota > Spirochaetia > Treponematales > Treponemataceae > Treponema_D. Next base: position 28,177 of record JALNVF010000002.1, read on the forward strand.
TCCATATGTTAATATTCTTACGGTAAAAGACGGCATGCAGAATGATCCGCGCATTAAGGCTCTTGCAAAAGCTCTTACAAGTCAGAAAGTAAAAGATTACATCACAAAGAAATATCCGAACGGTGAAGTCGTAGCTGTATTTTAAGGATACACTGATTTTCTGTCAGAATAACAATACAAACAAAAAAAGGAGATGTTCACCGGACATCTCCTTTTTTTGTTTGTGCGGAAGAACCTGCCCCCTGCACCCGGGGAGGTCCTCTGTCTAGTAAATTGTTAAAGAATATGCAGATGTCGTTTCTTTCCCGAGTATGTCGGTAAGCGTCATGCCAAGCGTATTTTTTCCCGGAGTAAGTATAACTTCTCCGAGCAGTTGAAGCCGGTCGTCCGGATAGAGTTCTTCCTTCGGATAGTTTTTGCGTCCGGCAACACAGACGGTATTTCCGTCCCTGATCAGCTGATCATACGTAACAGTATCAATGATAATGCCGTTTATTGTTATACGGGTTTTATACGGTATTGCAACAGGCTGTCGTAGTCTGTACACACGGTACAGACCGGAAGGTATTGTCCGTTGTATGAGAAGATCATAGCGTGTACCTGTTTTGTTTTCCAGTGTAATTCCTGTAAGCGTGAGGGGAAGTTCTTCACCGATACGGGGCATAAGCACGCGGGGATTGACTGCTGTATTGTTTTTTGTATCAATAATCTGAAATTCAAGGCTGCTTCGTCCCTGCTGCCAGCCTGAATTTCCGCTTGATCCGAATACTGTACCGTTTTTTACAGAAACAGTGCTGTATATTGATTTTGAAAGTGTTTCTCCGTCGATATTGCCGTATACCGTGAGCAGACTGCCGTTGTTCGCTACGATGACTGCATTTCCCAGAGATGAAGGAAAGAAACAGGAGTCGTCGTCGTATTCGTTAATAACAGCAATTATTTTACCATTTTCAGCTGCCCTGACATCAGATGTATCAGCGAAAACAAGCGACGTGCTGATTGTTCCGCCGCGAAGCTGTCCGAAATATGAATAAAAGGAATCGGACGTAATTTCTTCCTGCGGCCAGTCAAAGGCAGCAAGAGGAAATGATACAGCCAAAAGCAGAAGTAGTAAGTACTTTTTCATAAGTTTCCTCGAATTATTTATTTCTTTTCAAGCGTGATCCGCGAGATAGTTGTATCCTTTCCTACGAACAGATTATTTCCGTCAGTACGAATAAAAGCGGATCCTGCATCAAATGAAAACGACCCGCAGAGAGTGTTGAATTTTTCAATTGCATAAACAGTATATGTTTTATTCTGTTTCGTAAGGAGGAATACCATATTTCCGGCTTCCTGCAGCGAAATCGCCTGCCCCTTAACCGGAATGTGAGAATGTTTTCTGCCGTTTGAATCTACAATCCCGAGTCCCCCGTTGAAATTATACCAGATTATATTGTTATCTCTGCTGAACTGTACAAGACGCTGATGAGGATCATTCTGTCCGACAAATTCATGAAAAATGATTTTAGTATGTGTACCGTCCTTTTTTGCAAGAACGAACCGTTGTCTGCCCTGTCCGCTGACCGTAGCAACTGTCTGGCCGTCGGATGAAAGTGCCGCACCGAGTATGACGGAATAGTCGCTTCCGCCGGGAACAAATTCCTGTAACGTTTTGCCGTATTTTGATATTTCACGGACAGTACCGTCTGCAAATCCTACGATGCAGCCTGCTTCGGAAGAATCAAACGCGGTAATGGGGACTGTTCCTCCATACTGCCAGTTTTTTGATCCGTCCTGATTACACTGTACAATCGAGGACCCACCCGGAAGAAACACGAAAATACGATTTTCCTCGAACAGAGGAAAACCGCTTTCCTCTATTGTACCGGCGTCGGAACCGTCTGCATGATAAAATTTAACAGATGAGCTGTCTGCCGTGTAGGAAGTAAAATACGAATCAGAAATAGTTGCTTTGAACGGAAATGTCATAAGAGAGATAATTTTACCGCTTCCGGTGAAATAACCCATAGTCTGACCTAAATGAAAGTATAATGGTTTTTCAGCAGGATCAGGAGACGAAATACTTTGTGCATTTATGTCTATTTTCCATTCAGGAATAAACTGATACTCCGTTGTGAGTGGATGGGCTGCAAGTATTATATATGCGATGCAGAAAAGAATGCTCAGAAATACATAAAAACCAATGTTTTTTTTTGTCCTCATATTAAAAAATATGCTATAATAATCGGTAAAGACTGTCAAGAAAAAATGAAGAGGTTAAAAAATATGGATATAGCGAAAGCGCAGCTGAAAGAATTGTATGAAGCTGCTGTATGTGCATCAAAAAATTCGTATTCACCATATTCCCATTTTCCCGTCGGAGCAGCACTTTTAATGCCTGACGGATCAATCATCAGTGGTGCGAATATAGAAAACCGTTCATTCGGGCTTACAAACTGTGCAGAACGAACCGCAGTCTTTACTGCAGCTGCGGCCGGGTGGCGGACTTTCTGTGCTCTTGCCGTTGCAACGCCGGAATCTGATTATCCTGTCGGACCATGCGGCGCATGCCGTCAGGTTCTTACAGAGTTTGCTCCGGCAGAAACTCCTGTTTTATTCGGACCTCAATGGGATACTGTCGTACGCACGACGCTTGGGGAGTTATATCCATATGACAGTCTTCATGAACTTGCAGCTGACAATTGATAATTATAACCCGGGACTGGTGTACTGTAATTATTGACAAAATACCGCAAAGTATGCAAAATAAAGTATCGTTTGCAGATTGAAAATGGGAGCTTTTTTTAAATTATGGAAGACAATATTCTCACTATTGAAGAAGTAGCAAATTACCTTCGCGTTTCGGACCGGACTGTATATGACTGGGCCCAGAAAGGGGAAATTCCTGCCGGCAAAATCGGAACCGTCTGGCGGTTCAAGAAGTCAGAAGTAGAGAAATGGGTAAATGAGAGGCTTTCTTCAGGAGCGCTGAATCAGACGGATGTCACTCCCGTGCAGGTAAAAAATATCCTTTCCCCTGACCGTGTTGTTTTTATAAAGCAGTCATCAAAGCATGATGCACTTGTTGAACTTGCTGATACACTTTCCACCGCACCTCAGGTAAAACATGCAGGAGAACTTGTTACAGAGATTCTTAAACGGGAGGAACTGATGTCGACGGCAATAGGCCGCGGTATCGCGATTCCTCATGTCCGTCTTTCGTCTGTAACTGATCTGGTAATGGCTGTGGGTGTGTGCCATACCCCGGTTACTGATTTTCAGACTATAGATGATGTACCGGTAAATCTTTTGTTCATGATTGCAGCCGCATATAATCAGCATTCGTATTATCTCAAAACACTTTCTTATTTCAGTGCGAAACTTAAGAAAAAAGAACTTCGTGACAGCATTATAGCTGCGGAGACGCCGAAGGATGTTTATAATCAGCTTCTACAGGCTTGATGAACCCGCTATGTCAGCTGCTCTAACGAGTAGCGTGTCAGATTAAGAAACTGCCGTCTCAAAATCGGATTATAATTTATTTCTTCCGCAGATTTATCAAACTGTTTTCCCGCCGTATCGACGAGAAAGCTGATATCTTTTGAGGAAAGCGGTAAATGAGTGCCTATGAGTCTGTTTTCGAGCTCAAGACTTCTGAATGTAACAGGTCCTGCAAATGCAAGCTTTATATTTGTTATCATTCTTTTGTCGTTATCAGCAAGAAACGCAAATGATGCACTCGTATCTGTTATTTTATGTTCCGGTCCCAGCCTGCGGAATACAGAAATATCCCAGTCGTTAAGGGGAATGCGGATGTTCGACAGAATAAATCCCTGAGGAACACCGGTAAAATTCGGCAGAGGTACGTACAGCGTTTCGACCGGACTGCGCAGTTCAAGATGCGTGTCAAGAGCGAGTAATGAGGCATACAGCGAAAGTTTTATACCGGGAGCGCATATGTTTCCGCCTATGGTAGCGATGTTGCGGACTATCGGATTCGCAACGCTCTGTACTGCATCAAGGAATATATCAGGAACACGGGAACGACCGAGCGTAAGAATATCGGAAAGAACAACACCCGGACCGCAGTCAAGATATCGTTCGTGTTTTGTTATTACAGCAAGATCCTGAATCCCCCGTATTGAAATCGCTTTATCAGGAACCGTCTCAATCCGCGTACACCCTCCCACGATTTGCAGACCTGAAACAGACTTGAGTTGATAGAAGAGTTCTGAAATAGTTTTTGCAAAGAAGAATGTGTGCTCAGTTTTTAGCATTTTTCTGCACCCCCATGCGGTGTACCCTGAAATCGAATGCATATAATATACCGTTAATTAGAGTGTCTGTGTTCGTACAGCACGGTGACAGATGATTGACCTCTTCATAAATCATCCGCCTGTCCGGTTTCATGGATGTGTTTAAAATATGCCACGCCGAAAAAACTTTTCCTGCGTTGCAGTAGCCGCACATATTTATACCGGCTTTTTTAAAACCGTTTATGATATCCTGGTAATCTTCCTGTTTTGAAAAATATTCGAGTGTTATTATGGTAGAATCTCGAGAAAGCGCTACAGGAATAATGCAGCTTGGTACAGGTTTTCCGTCCAGAAGTACGGTACACGCTCCGCACCGGCCTTCGCTGCATCCGCACTTTACTGAAAGCAGGTTCAGGCGGCGGAGAACATTGAGCAGTCTGTCGTTGGGTTCTGATTCAAGAACTATTTTTGCATTGTTAAGTGTTACCGGAATTTTCATGCAGTATCTCCCTGCGAATAGATTGTTTCTGCCGTACACGGCAGGCTGCATATACGTGCACTCAGTGCCTGTGAAAGCGCTGATGAAAATGCGGCCGGAACGGTATTATGGACAATTTCACCGATCTGTCCCGGATTGTCTTCTGATTGTATGAAGGAAATATGAAGACCGTCACAGACGATTGTTTCATCGGCAACAAGCTGGCTGAGTTCCTGCTGTATAGACAGACGGAGTGTGTTTTCTATTGCATGTAAGGAAAATATCCTGCCGCAGTCTACGGTAAGCCAGATTCCTTTGATCCGTTCTTTATATGTGTACGGATCAAGTTCTATTTCGACAACTGCGGCACCAAAGGAAGTCGTATGAAACGGAATACCCCTGAAATCAGATTTATTCCACTGTTTTTTCATTGACGGGCCAAGTCCTTTTTTTACTGTTAGAGGCAGTTGTGTTTTTTCACGTTTTTTTGCAATCTCAAGACTGCACTGAGTGAGAAGGTGCGTCATTATACTGATGTTGCTGTAAATATTGTCGGGCAGCGGCATTACGTCATTTATTTCCATGTCGGGGGTGATTTTTACAGCGGACGGCGGAAGTTTCAGAATGGCTGACACCGTCTTTATCCAGATTTCTGAAATCGACGGGGAGGGTACCAGCGAATGTATTGTCACCGCATTGTCGGATTCCAGTGTGACTGCAATTTTCTGACTGCCTGAAAAAATATCGTTCCCGAAATAACCGGAACCGTCAAAGGCACAGGTAAGTCCGATACCGCGGATCGGCAGTGCAAAGAAAGTGTCTTCGGAATTACGATGCTGTTTTGCGTCAATACGGAATGTTGTATATTTACGGTTAAAATCACTCATCGCAATAACATTATTGAGTACACTTTCTGCTTTTTCCGTATGGAAAATAAAGGGCATTTTTATGTTCTTTTGATTTGAACAGATGTTTTTAAGGCGGATGTCGGCGGGCAGAATATTAGTCTCTTCGGCAATAAGCTGCAGGTGATTTTCAGCGGCAAAAAAAGCCTGGGAATCAATCATTTCAGGAAAAATTGATGTCGGCGGGTTTGTTGATGTTACCGCTTTCGCGGTAATACAGATATTCGGGATGTCATAAATATTACAGACAGCAATAACGAGTCTGTCCAGAATTTCCTGTGCGAACGGGTTGCATGATCCGACATCAATTGTTATGTCCGCCTTTACAGCTGTAATAGAACCGTCTTTCATAACAGCTGTACGGTAATGAATCTTTGCAGGAACTCCGGATTTCATAAATTTCTGATGTTCATCACGTGAAAGCGTAAGTTTTACAGGCTTCCCGGTAAGATATGCGGCGACGGCTGTCTGTATTGCAAGCGTTGCATTCCGCCATATACCGTTTGCATCATGTCCGCTTGAATTAGTTTCTCTGATGAATATTTTTTCGTTGTCAAGATTGAGCGAAACTGACACAGCTTTCCGCAGGTAATTCGGCCACTGCGTCGGAGTGAAAATATTCATAATGCCGTTTTCCATAAAGCAGAACGCGCCGTTTGTTTCAGTCCATGACGGTTGTTCTGTATCCTGTACCCATGTTTCCGATATGTCAAAGTCTGCTGATTTGAATACTGATTCATATACGTTCGGTGCATCATCCGAGAACAGTCCTGTTTTTACAATACGCTGTGCGATTACGGCTCCGGTATTTTCGCTCTGCGACGGAATCCGGGGTTCTGCAGTAATCGCTGCAGGAGGTTGAACAACAAATGACGGATCAAGATTCATTGCTTTTGTAATTTCCAGAATCTGTTTTGCATCCGGCTTTTGTTCAGTATCAGGAAGTTTGATTACCGGATGAGTATATTTTTTTGCAACAGACTCAAGCGCTGATTCCAGTGTTGAACTGTCAAATGTAACTTCTATTTCAGACGTCAGTTCGTATACCTGCGATTCGTCCGGTCCTGCGACGATTCCGATCGGTTCTCCGAAATAAGAAACACGGTCAGCGCAGAATACCGGAGTGTCGGCGTTCTGTGTACGCACCGTATTGCGTCCGGGAATATCACGCGCAGTAAAAAGAAAATAACCGTCGGGCATCTGCGGTATGGAAATATTCGTGATAATTCCTGATGCTGCAGGGCTCCGTATAAGTGCCGCATACAGCATACCCTGCCTGCTGCAGTCAGTATAATAATCAAGAGCCTGAAGAGTTGTGCGTGCTGTTTTTTGTGAACGGACACTTTTTGTACTGCTCTTAGGCATGATATGTTTCTCCTGTCTCCTTTACCGCCTGTATTACTTCGTCTGCCATGTCGTCTGTCATTCCGGGCCACAGAGGAATTGATATTGTTTCAGTATACTGTTTTTCTGCGTTCGGATAGTTTTGTGCAGTAAAATCAGGATACAGCTTTTTCCAGTACGTGAACCGGAAAAGCGGAATAAAGTGGACAGAAATGCCGATTCCTTTCTTCTGCAGTTTTTTTGCGAAATCATCCCGGTTTATGGTGAGTTTTTCCGGTTTAATGCGCAGAAGATACAGATGCCATGCGTTTCCCGTACCGTCCGGCGGCAGTGTCACAAAATCAAATCCGCTGAATGCCTTATTATATTTACTGACGATTTTTATACGTTCCTCATAAAATGTATCCGCTTTTTTGAGCTGCTCCACACCTATTGCTGCAAGTATGTCAGGCAGATTGAATTTGTATCCGGGCTCTATGATGTCATACTCCCATGATGCACGCGGAGACGTGTAACGGTCCCATGTTGTCCGGTCCATACCGTGCATGCGCATAACCTGTATGCGTTTTGCAAGAGAGGAATCACGGACACATACCATGCCGCCTTCTCCTGTCGTGATTGTTTTCGTCACATAGAACGAAAACACACCTGCATCTCCTATTGAACCCGCATATCCGAGCGGTGTACAGGAAGGGAACGCGTGGGCCGCATCCTCAATTACTTTTACTCCGTATTTTTTTGCAAGTGCGCATATTTTTTCCATATTGCATATGTTGCCTGCAACATGTACCGGAATAACGGCGCGTACTTTATGAGCAGTGTCGCTTTTCAGTATGTTTTCGACTTTCTGTACATCAATACTGTACGAATTCTTTTCGATATCCGCAAAATAAACATCCGCACCCAGATGACGCGCACATGTTGCCGTTGAGACGAATGTATACGGTGTCGTTATTACGGCCGTTCCGGGGCGTACTCCGCATGCGTCCATCGCAAGAATCATGCCGCTTGTATTACTATTAACTGCGAAACTCACTGCCGGTGTCGTGTCCAGTCCTTTATTTTTGCGTTCGGTTATAATTTTATCAGACACGTCGTTTATTTTTTCCGAAAAATCTTTTTCAAACTGCAGGGCATATCTTCCTGTCGTGAGCCAGCCGGAGCGGAGTACAGACAGAACTGCGTTTTCTTCCTCAGGGCCGATCGACGGACGCGAGAAAGCAACTTTGAGAGAATCACAGTCAGCCATTATTGAATTTCTCCTTCATATACAGCAGTTTTTGCATAGAAATCTGCAAGCGACGGCACTTCGTCTGAAAGCACCGAAATAAGATAATGACGGTTGCGGAATTTATCCGGATCAATATCTATGTTTTCACCCCCGATACATACTGGCCGCAGTTTTTCAAGCAGCATGCCGAGACGGCTGTCTGTATACGGCATGTTTTTAAGCTGGAGAATTTTTTCGTACGACGTTTTCTGCGGGGCTTCTTCAGGGAGCCACAGCGGTTCCACGCTGCGTTCACCTTTTCGTGTACCGATAAATTTTATGTCAATGTCTTTATACGGTTCAAATCCGCTGAATCGTATTATCTGTTCGGCGATATCGACAATTTTTACCGGAGTCCCCATATCAAGCAGGTATGAAGAACCGTTCGTACCGACACCACCGGTGCGCAGAACAAGCGAGCATGCTTCGGGAATTGTCATAAAAAAACGTTCCATGCGGGGATCTGTGACAGTTAAAGGGCCTCCGTTTTTTATCTGTTCCATAAAGAGGGGAAGAATCGATCCCCGGGATCCCAGAACGTTGCCGAACCGTACAAACATGAAAGCGTTGTCGTCCTGTGCTTTTTCCGCGTACGCAAGAACAAGCTTTTCACAAAGCATCTTTGATACTCCGTATACCGAAACAGGTGCAACAGCTTTGTCGGTGGAAATAAGCACAAACCGGTGTACATTGTGTGCGATACACGCATCAAGAATGTTTTTTGTGCCAAATACATTGTTTTCGATCGCAGCGACCGGATTTTCCTCCATCATGGGAACGTGTTTATACGCTGCACAGTGAAAAACAATATCGCAGTGCGTGTGAGAGATAATATAGTCGGTATAAGCCCTGTCTTTCATGTCGCCGATGATCGGAACTATCGAAGCTTTTTCACCAACACCTTCTTTTTGAAGCAGCCGGAGTTCCCTGTCGATCTGATAGATTGAGTTTTCTCCGTGACCAAAAAGATAGAGACGCTCTGCACCTCCCGAGAGGAGCTGGCGGGCAAGTTCCGAGCCGATCGATCCTCCTGCTCCGGTAATAAAGACGCGCTTTCCCCTCAGATAAGAAAGACTTTCCTTGAGAGAAATTGTAACAGGGGTACGGCCAAGAATATCAAGCGGATCAATTTCACGGGCCTGAACAAGATGTGCAGTTCCGTTTACGACCTGACTTATCCCCGGCAGTATCTTTATGTGTGCAAAACCTCCTGCCTTGAGAATTTCATATATTTCCTTTATACGTTCTGTCGGTGCACTTGGAATAGCGATTATCGCCTCGTCGTCTTCTGTACAGGATAAAAGTGATGCAATGTTGTCTATCGGGCCTATGACCGGTATTCCGTCGAATTCCTGGCCGATAAGCGCCTTGTCGTCGTCGAGAAAAGCCGAAACAGTACCGAATATCTTTTTCCGTTTTATATCATCGGCGATTGATATGCCGGCGAAACCGGCGCCTATGATATAAAGGTGTTTTTGGTTTTTATTCACATTTTTTACTATATCATACAGAATATGTTTCTTCAATTGAAACAGTAATCAGCTGTTCAGATAAAAAAGACTAAACACTCTTTTCCTTTAAGCCGATGATCAGTAAGATAGAAATTGATTCGCGGGGTCAATTATGGGGAAAAAACGGTTCTTTGCCGTAATACTGGTACTTTTGTGCATGTTTTCCGGCTGGAGTGCAGAGTTGTCTTTCCAGATTGTTCAGCATGACAATGTGCAGGAAAAAGTATGTGAGCAGACTCTTGTTATAGAAGATGAAATGCTCGATTATTTTTTCAGCAAAGGAAATATTGTGACGAATGAACCGGCGGTGTCTGTAAAAGACGGCGGAGACGAGGCAGTATGGAAGACTGCATTTGCCGGTGCTGCGGCAGGAGGATCCCGGTATTTCGTTCAGCTTCGTCTGTATTACGATACAGCAGCATCAACGAATCCTGAAGCGGTTTCGCTCAGTAATATTGATTATGTGACATGGACGATAACCGACGTCCAGTCAGGAAAGACACTTTCCGATATGAAAGCAATGGTGGATAAACCGGCATCCGGTCAGGATGATGCTGACAGTGTAAGAGAATATGCCGCAGAAATTGCGGAGCAGATACAGAAAACCTTGGAAGTAAATTCATAAAGGAAGGGAAATATGAAAAATAAAATACAAATTATTTTTGCAGTAGTCATAGGCTGTCTTATGTTTGCTTCATTCAGTCCGTCCCTTGACGGAAGGGCTGTTGTGGCTGACGAAGGAACTTTTCCTGAAGGTCTGTTTGCAAAGACTGTCGGCTATCTGCCGGGAGACAGCATTACCGTCTCGAATTTATCAACTAAAAAAACGATTGATATTCTGGTTGTAGGGGCTCTTGATCCGTCAGAAGGAGTTGCAATCCTTCTTTCCCCGGAAGCAGCATTTGCTCTGGGAATCGAGAAGAATTCGAACAGTATCGTAAAGATTACCAAACGTTCCGGTCAGCTTGATGAAGCTGTATCCGGTACGGCTGTCATTGCAGAAGGAACGGCAGCAGCTCCGTCTGACAGTGCTCAGACAACTGCTGCAGATACTGCAGCTGCAGAGACGACGGAACCGCCTGCAGATTCTCCTTCAGATAATACCACTGAAACAGCAGGTGCGCCTGGTGCGGAAACGGCAGATGCAGGAGCAGCACCGGCTCAACCGGAAAAAACAGCGGATGAATCAGATGCGGAAACAATTTCTGCAACCGAAGCTCCGGTACAGCCGGAGTCCGCCGGATCTGAAACAGAATCAGTAACGTCCGGTGATGAAACTGCAGGGGAAACAACGCCTGCTGCCGGTGAAAAAATAGATGAGGAAACACCTTCTCCAGAAGAGACGGCAGAAAATTCTGGCGGCACACCGGAAACTTCTGCAGACGGAACGACTCCGCCGGCAGGAGAAATAATTAATGAAAAGGCTCCGTCAGAGGAAACTGCTGCAGTGCCGCCGGCAGCAGAACCAGAGAATACAGATGACGGTATGCCCGGTGAGTCAGAAGAGAAAGTTAATGATAAAATTCCGGAAACCACCGCTTCTTCAGCAGTACCTGTTTCGGAAGCTGCAGTCGACGATAAGGAAGCAGAAACTGAAACAGCAGCTGGCGAAAAAGTGGATGAAAATATTCCTTCCGCAGAGGAAACTCCGGAAAAAACGTCAGACGCCCCGGCCGGTGAAGATACTGTTGCTGCGGAACCGTATGTTGAAAAACCTGATGAAAAACCTTCTGAAGATGTATCAGTTCCGGCCGAAAAAGTCGATGAACATCCTGCTGCGGAGGAAAAAACCACAGCTGCTGCAGAACCGGTACCTGATGAATCCGTGACGGAAAATACACCGTCTCCTGTTGAAAACAAAGTGGCTGAACCTGATGCATATGCACCGATTATTCTTGTTCCCGCGGAGCCGAATCCACCTGAATCCGACAAAGGAACGCCGGAAACAAAGGCTGCAGAGGAGGCGTCTGCTGTTCCTGAAAATACTGCCGGAGAGACAGCTCCTGGAGATGCACCGTCTGAAGGAGAATTTGACAAATATACGGTGCCGAGCCTTAAGGCGCTTTCAAGCGGCAGATATTACATCCAGATCGGCGTCTATGCAGACGAAGCAAATATCCGCAAAGTTGTCAGAAAATATGCAGGTGCGTATCCGGTTACGATCGTACCTCTCGTTTCGGGAAAGGCAAAACAACTGATGATCGGTCCTCTTTCCGTAGACGAGTATGCTGCAGTGATTGAACGGTTCAAGTCGTACGGATATAAAGATGCATTTTTACGGAAAATAAAATAGATATAAAAAAGGACACTCTGCAGAGGAGTGTCCTTTTTTTACCGGAAAATCCCGGATTATTTTATTTCGTATATCCATCCTTTCGGAGCCGTCAGGCGGCCCATCTGGATTCCTGTAAGCGTGTCGTACAGTTTCTGCAGGACAGGCCCCATCTGGTTTTTACAGTCTTCAAATACAATTTCCTTACCGTGGTCGACAACTTTTCCGATCGGTGAAATGACTGCAGCCGTTCCGCAGAGTCCGCATTCGGAGAAAGAAGACAGTTCTTTTTTATCGATCCTGCGTTCTTCTACCGGAATATGCAGAATGCTTTCTGCGACATAAATAATCGAGCGGCGGGTAATCGACGGCAGTATGCTGTCCGATTTTGGTGTGACAATACGTCCGTCTTTTGTTACGAACAGAATGTTTGCGCCGCCGGTTTCTTCAATAAAAGTATGAGAAGCAGGATCAAGGTACATGTTTTCAGCGAATCCGTTTTTATGCGCATCAACGATATTATGGAGACTCATCGCATAGTTAAGACCCGCTTTTATATCACCCGTTCCGTGAGGAGCTGCCCGGTCCATATCAGAAATACGGACTGTTATCGGTTTTACTCCGCCTTTAAAATACGGTCCGACTGGTGTGACAAAAATACGGAACTGATATTCATCGGCAGGTTTTACACCGATAACCGCGTTTGAACCAAACATGTACGGCCGGATATACATGGTAGCTCCGCTTCCGTAAGGAGGCACATATGCCTTGTTTGCTTTGATGACGGAAAGAACGGCCGCAATGAATTTATCTTTGGGAAATACCGGCATTTCAAGACGTTTGCACGAGCGCTCCATGCGTTCAGCATTAAGATCAGGGCGGAAAGTAACAATACGGCCGTCTTCTGTCGTATAAGCCTTAAGCCCTTCAAAACATGATTGAGAATACTGAAGAACGCCGGCACATTCGGAAATAACGACCTTATCATCAGCCGAAAGCTTTCCTTTGTCCCATTTACCGTTTTTGAAATTTGAAACAAAGCGTTTGTCTGTTTTAATGTACGAGAAAGGCAGATTGCCCCAGTCAAGTTTTTTCCCTGCGGCTTTTTTCGCCTTTTTTGCAGGCTTTTTAACAGCTTCAGCTGTCTTTTTGACGGATTTTACAGCTTTTTTAGTACTTTTTGCTGTTTTTACAGTCTTTTTTATTGCCATATAGTACACTCCTTTATCATTTTTTTAAAACATGTCAAAGTCCCATACCAAAAAACATTCTTTATATTAGCGCGACTATAGATATTTTACAAGAGTAAAAAAAGACTGCCCCCGGGACGGGCAGTCTTTTTTTACGTGTAAATAAAAGAAAAAGCGGAGCTTTTTCGACAAACAGAAGACATCTTCCGGCTGTTCCTCCGCCTGTAACGCCCTGTTACCTTTGTCCGTATACCGCTCCGTACTGTGCCGTAACAGCCACCATACACTGTTCGTACTTACCGGTACATACTGCACGCAGTCGTTCCTGTACAGTGTCCGTAATCGTACCTGAATACAGTGCGGTATATGCGTTACCCGCCAGGTAGGAAGGTGCCTGCCCGTAAGCTGGGATGGGTACTACCCGCTACTTAGGACGGCTGCTGCCCGTAAGCAGGGAAGGGGGCGTTCGGGAATTGTGCAGGTAATTATACAATTATATGTACGATAAGCTTACTAAACGACACAAAAATGATATACTTTCACCAGTATGCTGATTTTGACATGGACACAGATTGAACGTATTTTTACAGAAAAGGAACAGGGGCCGGATATTTTTTCCGGAGGAAGTGCTGTAACGATCGGCAGCTTCGACGGTCCTCACATGGGCCACGAGGTACTTTTCAACGCAGTCTGTGAAGCATCCCGTTCCAACGGATATGCTCCGGGGGTTATCACATTTACGCATTCCGTCGGTGAATTTAAACGTCCTGAATCATATGAAGGTGATTTATCGACGCTTGCACAGCGGCTTGACGTATTCAGAGAGAAAGGTATGGCATTCACTGTTGTCATTGACTTTTCTGCCGAATTCAGTAAAATGAAAGGACAGGATTTTTTCTATATACTTAGAAAGAGCTGCGGTTTAAAGTTTCTGGCAGAGGGAAAAGATTTCCGCTGCGGATACCGCGGAACTTTCGGTATGAAAGAAATTCTAGATTATTCCGTCTGCAACGGAATTACAGCGCAATTTCCTGAACCCGTTTTATACGGAAGCAGTCGTATAAGTTCATCGCTTATACGGTCCTGTATTATTCGCGGTGATTTTTCTTCTGCCGCAAAGATGCTGGGCCATAATTACACGCTTGACTGTTCAGAAACGGTCTGGAAATGCGAAGACAGTCAATTTACCGCTGAAAGGCACAGTTTTTTGCAGGCTCTGCCCGCTGACGGTACATATGATGTTGTGGCAATATTGCCGGAAAGCAGAATACATCTGAGTCTGAGTGCAGAACCTCATTTCCTTCGCCTCGAGGTTCCGTACGAAAACACACTGTCCTGCATTAAGGCTGTAGAATTTATATGAAATTGATTTAGGAGAATCTTAATGGCACTTACAAAAGAAGCAACTGCTGCAGTTATCACAAAATTCGGTGATAAAGAGGGCGATACCGGCAACACAAAAGTTCAGATAGCACTGCTGACTGACCGTATCACACAGCTTACCGCACATTCAAAAAACTTTCCCAAAGACAAGAGTTCAAAACGTGCGCTTATGAAGGTTGTCGGTGCACGCAGAAAGCTGTTAAAGTATTATGAACGGATAAACCTTGAAGGGTATCGTGCGCTTATAAAAGAACTTGGTATCCGCAAGTAGCATACTGAAAAAGCCTGCATGGCCGTGCACCGCGACGGCGGCAGGCTTTTTTATTCATGTGGCGCAGGCTGAACTTGACGGCATATTGAGGAGTCTGCGATTCGCACCGTCCATGGCGCGCGGGCTGCGGAAAAGAAAATAAAAGAACTAGAAGGAAAAGATGGTACAAAGAGTAACTGCAAAGGTCGGTGACGCCGATCTTATCCTGGAAACAGGAAAAATCGGAAAGCAGACGAACGGCTGTGTTTATGCACAGTGGGGCGGAGCTGCTGTTATTGCGACAGTATGTGCATCTCATGATGTTGTTGAAGGCATGGATTATGTCCCTGTCACTGTTGACTACAATGAAAAATTTTATGCGGCCGGTAAAATTCCCGGCGGTTTTGTAAAACGTGAAGGACGTCCGAAGGATAAGGAAATTCTCGTTTCCCGTCTTATTGACCGTCCTATGCGCCCTCTTTTTGAAATGACGTTCGGACGCGAGATTCAGATTGTGCCGACCTGCGTTTCTGCGGACGGCGTACATACACAGGATATTCTTGCAGTTATCGCTTCTTCTGCAGCGGTAACTATTTCTGATATTCCGTTCCACGGCCCGGTCGCTGCATGCCGTGTTGCGTATCTTGACGGACAGTATATTGTTAACCCGACTTTTGCTGAAATAGAACGTGCTCAGCTTGAAATAGTTGTTGCAGGTACGGCGGACGGTTTTACAATGGTAGAAGGAGGTGCAAACGAAGCCTCTGAGGAAGTCATGCTCGGCGCGCTTGAAAAGGCACAGAGATTTATCACTGATATGTGCCGTCTGCAGGAAGAACTGCGGAAGCTCGCGGGAAAAGAAAAACTTCCTCTTGCTCCTCTTGATATTACGCTTGCAAATGCTGCACAGATTGAAGCTGAAGCGGTTCCGCTTATGCAGGATGCGTGTTTCAGACAGGGAAAACAGGCACGCGGTACGGCTGTCGAATCTGTTAAAAAGGCTGTTGCTGCAAAATATGCAGACCAGCTTGCAGATCCTGTTCAGGCAAAACTTTATGCCGCTCTTATTGACGATATTCAGTATAAGCTTCTGCGGAAGTCCATTCTTGACCGCGGTGTCCGTATAGACGGACGTTCCTGTGACGAAATCCGCCCGATAACATGCGAAGTTAATGTACTTCCCCGTCCTCACGGATCGGCATTGTTCACACGCGGCGAAACTCAGTCTCTTGCCGTTACAACACTCGGCACGTCTCTTGATGAACAGGCGTATGATGATATTGACGGCGACCGCAGTGAACACTTTATACTGCATTATAATTTCCCGCCGTATTCTGTCGGTGAGGTTGGAAAACTTACGACCGGCCGCAGGGAAATCGGACACGGTAATCTTGCACGGCGTTCTCTGGCGCCAATGGTGCCGGGCCGCGATGAATTTCCGTACACAATCCGTGTAGTTTCTGAAATTATGGAATCAAACGGTTCGTCTTCTCAGGCTTCAACGTGCGGCGGCTGTCTTTCCATGCTTGCCGCAGGTGTACCGCTTAAAAAGATGGTTGCCGGTGTGGCGATGGGACTTATTACCGACGGACCGAAATATGAGCATTATAAGATCCTTTCCGATATTCTCGGAGAGGAAGATCACCTTGGTGATATGGATTTCAAAGTTGCCGGAACAAAAGACGGTATTACCGGATTCCAGATGGATATAAAGATTGCGGGTGTTTCCATGGAAATTATGAAGGAAGCGCTTGCACAGGCTAAGGCCGGACGTCTGCACATTCTCGGAATCATGGAACAGTGCATCAGTAAGCCGCAGCCTATCAGTCTGTATGCTCCGAAAATTCTTTCAATGAAGATTCCGGTAGATAAAATCGGTGCGCTCATCGGACCCGGCGGAAAGAACGTCAAGGCACTCTGCGCACAGTACGGTGTTACAATCAATACTGATGACGACGGAACTGTTACGATTTTCGGAAAAACCGGAAATGCAGCGGAAGAGGCAAAGAAAGCGGTAAAGGGAATTACGGAAGATCCGGAACCGGGGACTATTTACAATGGAACGGTAAAACGGATTATGGATTTCGGAGCATTTGTCGAAATTCTTCCGGGAAAAGAAGGCCTTTGCCATATTTCAAAACTTTCGCATCAGCGGGTCGAAAAAGTAACTGATGTTCTCAAGGAAGGACAGCAGATTCCTGTAAAACTTCTTGAAGTTGACAAGATGGGGCGTCTGAATCTTTCATATATTGACGCTCTTGATGAACAGGCGAAAAACAAATAAATCATGACAACCGGACCGCAACCGGGAATAAGCCCGGTAAAGCTGCGGAACGGCGTCATACTCATCACGGAACCGATTGTAACAGGTAAAACTGCCGCAATCGGTTTCTGGTTTTATACGGGCAGCAGAGCCGAATGCGATGCGAACCGGGGTGTGACGCATTTTACGGAGCATATGCTTTTTAAGGGGACGACAACCCGTACCGCATTCGACATTGCCTGTGCGTTTGACCGCATGGGCGGGTATATTAATGCATATACGGAACGGGAGGATGTGTGCGTATACTGTGTAGTTCCTTCTTTAAAAGTTCAGGAAGCACTTACTATTTTATGTGATATGGCTGAAAATGCGGTATTTGACCGTGAAGAATTTGAGCGGGAGCGAAAGGTCGTTGAAAGCGAAATACTAACGTCTGCCGATGATCCTGAGGATTCTGCGCTTGACGCTGTTGAGAACGCGGTCTGGCCTCATCAGAAAATCAGCGCCAGTATCAGCGGCACGGTTGAACAGGTAAAAGCTCTGCGTCAGGAAGATGTTTCATCCTGGTATAAGGACCATTTTGTACACGGCAGAATGTGTGTATGTGCTGCCGGCTGTTTCGATCAGAAGGCCCTTGAGGAACGCATTGCAGCACTTCCGCAGCATGAGGAGCTTCCTCTTGAAGGTGCAGACAAAGTTCTTGCAGCGTTCTATGCGGATCAGCGTCCGGTATGGAAAAGCGGAATTTCATTTATAAAATCTTCATTCCGGCAGGAACAGTTTTTCCTTCTGTATCCGCTCCGGTTTCCGGTAGATGAACGTACCTACTATACACTGGCTGTTATGAATGCACTTACCGGCGATACGATGAGTTCCCGTCTGTTTCAGACGCTGCGTGAAAAAGGCGGATGGTGTTACAGTGTGTACAGTTATTCGTCGTTTTATGCCGATACGGCATGCTGGTGTGCATACGCATCTTCGGCAAAACGAAGCAGCGGGCGTATTCTTACTGATCTGCATAGTGAAATGAAAAAACTTTTTGAGAACGGAGTGAGTGAAGATGAAGTTGATGCTGCGCGTGAACATTTGTGCGGTGAAGAACTTATGGCTGATTCCGACATTGAAAACCGCATGAAGTTTCTTGAACGGTGCTATGACAGTGGTTATGGATTTGCACCGGTGGATGAACGTATTGAACTTATCCGCAGTGTAACGAAACACGATATAAGGCATTGTTTACATGAACTGTTTGATGTAGAAAATAAAGCGCTTGTTGTCTACGGTCCCGGGCTTTCATTAAAAGAAAAAAAAGATATAATCACTATATATGGCAGATAATATGGAAAAACCAATCGAGATCAAATGTACAGCAGAAAAGGGAGCGTCGGTACCTGTATATAAAACTGACGGTGCCGCCGGTGCTGATATATGTGCGTTTATTCAGCAGCCCGTAACGCTTGCGGCGGGGACATCCGCACTTATTCCCACCGGTTTGTGTTTCGCCATTCCGCAGGGATATGAAATACAGGTTCGTCCCCGGTCGGGTCTTGCAGCAAAAAACGGTATTACCGTTCTTAATACGCCGGGTACTATTGACAGTGATTATCGCGGTGAAATAAAAATTATTCTTATAAATCTGGGACGGGATCCGTTTGTTGTGCATAACGGCGACCGGATAGCACAGATTGTCGTTGCCCCTGTAATACGGGGAAATTTTGTCCCTGCGGATATTCTTGAAGAAACCGTGCGCGGTACGGGTGGTTTCGGCTCCACCGGTGTCGGAGTCAGTGCATGAATTTCAAACTGCCGCAGAATGAATTTTCACGAGAAACGGGGAAAAAGCTCAGCAGTATAAAAAAAAGTACAGCCTGTGCAGCCGGTATTGCAGCCGACTTTCTCAGGCTGTGTGCCGAAACTGTTTCAGATAAAATAGATTCGTTTCAGAGAAAGTATCTGCACAAGGGGGAACTCCGCGATCATGTTCTTGACAGATATCTGCTCCGCGAATTACTTTTGTATTTTGCAATATCGTTTCTCTTTTTCTTTATGGTTTTTTTTGTAAACCAGATTCTGCTGCTTGCGGAGAATATACTTAAAAAAAGGGTGCCGCTCTGGGATGTTATTAAACTGATTACATACTGTCTGCCCTTCATCATTGCGCAGTCAGCTCCGTTTGCAACGCTCGTTGGATTCCTTATGTGTCTGGGACGGCTGATGAGCGACAATGAGATAATAATCTTTCATGCTTCCGGCCTTGGGTACCGGATCCTGCTGCGTCCTGTTATTCTCCTTGGAATAGTCATTTCCATCGCTTCATTTTTTGTTAATGATTATCTGCTTCCTCTTGGTACAATACATTATAACAAACTGTACCGCTCGATTCTTGCATCGAATCCGACTGTGGAACTTGAGCCTCATTCGGTGAAGCGGCTTAATAATTCTACGCTTATAATCGGAAATGTTTCAGGCAGTGAAGTGTCGGATCTTGTTTTATTTGATAAAGGAAATGACAACCGTATCCGGATTATTACGGCGGGAAAATCAAAGCTGGTAAGCGCGAAGAAGGAGGGGGTTCTTATGCAGATGAGCATGACTGACACGCTTGCGCTTTTTTTCGATGAAAAAAGATTCACCGATTATGATGTCCTTGATTCTGGAAAAGTTGTACTGAATATTTTTGATTCATCCTTTTTTAAGTCGGACACGACTGTCAGTCCGCGCGAAATGACATCGTATGATTTGGGACGGACTCTGCAGAAATTGAAAAAGGACAGTAATACGAACAAGCGTACGCTTAATTTGTATTCTCTTGAGTTTAATAAGAAATTTTCTCTTCCGTTCGGTTCTTTTTTCTTTGCAATTCTGGCTCTGCCTCTTGCTCTTTTGTTCGGAAAACGGAACGGGCAGACGATCGGTATGATTCTGGGAATATTCATCTGCGTATTCTACTGGGCCATGATGATACTCGGACAGATTGCTGCAAGTCGTAACGGATTTAATGCATTCTGGAGTATGTGGATACCGGATCTGGTAATAGGTGCGGCAGGCTGTCTGTTCTACATCAGATTGAGGCAGAAATGACACTTGTAAAATATCTGTACAGAAGGTTTATGCCGGTTTTTGTAGGAGCGGTTGCTTTCTTTTCCCTTGTCCTTGTTCTTGTGGATCTTCTTATGAATTTATGGAAATACATTCAGAATCAGGTACCGGCGACGCAGGTATTTATGCTTATGCTGTATTACGTTCCAAAGACAATATGGTATGCCGTTCCGCTGGGCATTCTTTTTGCAAGTTCGTTTACACTCAGTAATTTTTATGCTGGCAACGAGCTTACTGCTGTGTTTGCGTCAGGTGTATCTCTTTTCAAATTTACATTGCCGCTGCTTGTTTTTTCATTCGTCATGAGTTTTGTTCTTTTTATCTTTGAAGACAACCTTGTTGTTAATACGTATGCAAAAAAAACCGAATTGCAGAGTCAGATGCTGAAAGAGAAAAAGTCTCTTAATAACGACAGAATAGTAGTTCTGGCCGAAGGTGGAAACGTCATCTATAAAGCTGACCTGTATGAGGATGCACAGAAACGTCTGTACAATGTGTATTTTATTTTCAGAGATGAACATCAGAACCTGCAGGCTGTAATACATGCAGATTCCGCAAAATGGGATACGGCGCAGAATATCTGGAAACTTCAGAATGCAATGCAGTATACAAACAGAATCGGGACTATTGTGCTGGAAACTGTTTCTGCAGAATATACAGAACGTCTTGTTGAACCTGCAGAGACGTTCAGAAACAATACAATTTCAGTTGAAGAAGTAACGGTCAAAGTGGCTAAAGAATATGTAGAGCATCTTATGAGAACAGGACTACCGTATAACGAATCGCTTTCGCTGTATTACAAGAAATTTGCCTTTCCGTTTGTTGTATTCATTGTGGTGTTTCTTTCCATTGGCCTTTCCGGACGGACTGCAAAGAACGTTATGCTCACAAGTCTTGCATTTTCAATAAGTGCCGCGGTTTTATTTTACGTTACGCAGATGGTGACAATGCTACTTGCTAAATTCGGCTATATTTCAGCATTTTCGGGAGCGTGGTTCCCGGTCATATTATTTACAGTAATAAGCGTAGGTTTACTGCGCGGTGCAAGGACGTAATATGCAGATATTCAGTGTGCAGCATAAAAGCGCAGAAAGTACGGGAATACGGGCCCGTACAGGTTTACTTCAGCTTCCCCACGGAGTAGTGCATACGCCCGTATTCATGCCGGTCGGTACGAACGCAACGGTAAAAGCGGTTTCAAAAGAATCTCTTGAAGAAATAGGGTTTGAGATCATACTTGCGAATACGTATCATCTGTTTCTCCGTCCTGGCCCCGATTTGATAAAAGAGGCGGGCGGTCTGCACGGTTTTTCTCAGTGGAACAGAAATTTTCTGACAGATTCCGGCGGATTCCAGGTGTTTTCTCTTGCAAAACTGCGCAGAATTTCTATGGAAGGCGCTGAATTTCAGAGTCATATAGACGGTTCCCGTCATCTTTTTACACCCGAAAACGTTGTGCAGACTCAGGCGAAGTTCAACAGCGATATCCAGATGCAGCTTGATGTTTGTACCGGCTGGGGGGTGGAACGGAAGGAAGCAGAGCGTGCACTTGTTGTTACGACAAGCTGGGCGGAACGTGCAAAAAATGAATGGCTTGTGCAGCAGGAAAACGGATACAAGGGAATGTTGTTCCCGATCGTGCAGGGTAATTTTTTTGAGGATCTGCGGAAAGAAAGCGCTCAGTTTGTATCTTCTCTTGATACTCCGGGAATTGCGATCGGAGGTCTTTCTGTGGGAGAACCTGCCGGCGAGTTTGCGCGGTTTCTGCAGTACACGATGCAGTATCTGCCGGAAGAAAAACCTACATATGTTATGGGAATCGGAACGCCGGAATATATTCTTGAGGCAGTTGCTGACGGAGTGGACATGTTTGACTGTGTCCTTCCCACGCGCAATGCACGCAACGGATCATATTTTACGCGTGACGGAATGCTTTCAATCAAGCAGGAACGGTTCGAACATGATTTTACTCCCATAGACAGTGAATGTCACTGTAAAGTCTGCCGTACCTATTCCCGTGCATATCTCCGTCATCTGTATAAAGATCAGGAAATACTGAGTGCTATGCTTTCATCGTATCACAATCTGTATTTTCTGCATAATATGCTCAGTGAGATCCGGAAGGCAATTGAAGAAGATGCATTTGTTCAGTACCGGAAGAATTTCCTTGCCCGTTTTGAGTCAGGAAATATCAGATAAAACAGTTCGTATACGGGAGAAATATATGAAAAGGGCAGTTCTGGCAGGTTTATGCATGATTGTATTTTGTTCCATGCTTGCGGCAGAAGATGTTACGGAAAGTACATCGGACGTCCCGGACCAGTCCGGAACTGCTGCTGTTCAGGAAAATACGCCGGATGATTCTGCTCCTGAGGAAAAGGCAGAAGCCGGAACAGCGGTTGTGCCTGCCGCAAAACGTCCGGCCGCACCGGATAAAGAGAAATGTGATCAGGCAGCGGCAAAAGACGACAGTCCTGACTCTGTTAAAGCGTATAAGGAAACGCTGATGTACGGCATATCGCCGGAAATTGTTGAACTGCTTAAGAAGTTTATCGCGAACGATGATCCGCGCTTTGTTGACGAGGTATACGACCTGTTCCATTCAACGAAATCGGCAGCGGTACGTGAAAAAATAATTGAATATTTTACGCATTTCAAAGATCCCTGTATAGAAGATTATGCGGTAAATATTCTCAACGATCCGTATGATACGAATGCAGATACCGTTTCTCTTGTTTTTACGTATATTTCGGAAGTAAAATGTACTGCAGCGATTCCTGCGGTAATAACGCTTATTGATGCAGATAACGCGACTTTTTTTCAGGATGCGCTTACGACACTGGGGAATATAGGCGGTCCGCCTGAGGCTGTGTATCTTGCAGAATATATGGACCGGGATGATCTGACTGTACCGCAGAAACAGGCACTTGCACAGGTGCTGGGAAAAATTCATGCGGTACAGACATGGAAAAAACTTGCCGCACTGGCGCAGAATAAGGATGAGAATACATTTGTACGTATGTATGCGGCAGAATCTATCGGAGAAATGCAGAAGTCTGAATCTGTCCCGATTCTGATAAGCCTGTACGAGGAGAGAGATCCCAACCTCCGGCAGTACGTTATCAGGGGGCTTGCAAATTATCCCGGTAACAAAGATGCGGAAGCAGTTATCATTCAGGGTATAAAAGATGAATATTACAAGGTCCGGCTTGAATCAATCAGCGCTGTCGAAAAACTTTCGTTGAAAAATGCGGTCCCGTATCTTATTTACCGGACAAAGGCAGAAAGTGAAGAACAGGTTGTTAAGAATGCATGTTATCCGGTGATTGCGTTTCTTAATACAAGTGAGGGTAACGATTTTCTTGTCAGTCTGATTACCGATAAGAAAACTGCAGATGCGGTAAAAGGAAAAGCAGTCGATGCCCTGATAAAGGACAATAACGCAGGTGAAAAGGAAATACTGGAACTTGCCGGGGAGACGCTGAAAGACGACAGACGGAAACAGCTGAGGTATACAATCGGTAAACAGCTTGCTGCATCCGGACGTCCTTCATATGCACAGATCTGCCGTGAGTATATTTTGTCAAAAGATGCGGCGACGGTAAGTCTGGGACTTGATATGTATAAAAAAGGAAGTTATTCTTCCGACTCCGATGCGGTAAAAAGTGTTGCGGAAGACAAAAGATCCGGCATCAACGGAAAAAAGGCGCGGAAGATTCTCGGAATTCCTGAAGAATCTCCTGCCTCTGATGTAAAAACTGCCGCTGCAGCGGCAGAATGATTTTCAATCGTACAGCGTATTAAGAGATCTGTATAACTGATTTACCTTTTCCTTCTGTTCGGGAGTAAAGTCGGCATTTACATCATCGCTGAGTATTTCAAGTGAGGACAGACTTTCGTTCAGCGCCGTTACAAAACCGCGTGAAATTTTAAACCAGTATGTACCATTGCCGTCTGTGAAAAGACAGACGAAACCGTATTCTCTGCTTTTCTGTTTTGCGACTGCTACCCGCAGAACCATATTCAGAGAATCTGCAAGTTTCGTCGTTGCCTCTTTGTCTGTCAGATTTATATTCAGTTTTCTGTCGAATTTTTTATCCGGTAACGGTTCAAGATTCAATGCCGCTGCAATTTTTACAATTTGTTCGATTTTCTCGCCTTCGAGCAGTGAAAAACCGTCCTGAAAAATGATTTTACCGTAGAGATTTGAAGAATCCTTTACCGGGGTTTCTTCCGTGTTTGACTGAAGCGCTGCTTTAAATTTCCCCCAGGGAAGAAAAACTGTTTTTTTACCCTTTATTTTTTTTACTTCAAAAAGCATCGTGCCGAATGCATATGCGTCTTCTTCCTTTGGTTTGTTTTCTTTTGAATTTTTTTCGTATTCAGCAGATTTCTTCTTCTTTGTTTCAGATTCGAAAGCTGCTGCCGTGTCCCGCGGAGAAATAACATGCTTTGAACGTTTATTCTCAAGTCTGTCCCGAAGTTCCGGATCAATCTGGTCAAGCAGTGTTTTCGTAAGAGGCGAGACGCTCATGGCGAACATACGGGATGTGCGTACGATTTCACCTGCTACGATATACAGAGGGTCCTGTCTGAACATACTGCTCCCCGGATGGATGCAGATATGATCTGCGGTAAGGCTTCTGTAATTATCCCGGCCTTCTCTGACACACAGGAACTGAATCATACCGGATGCGATACAGCACAGGTAGTTGTTCAGCGAACCGCCTCCGGTGACGGGAATCTGCATTTCATTGACAATCTGTGTCAGCTGTATATCAATGTTTTCGATTTCTGCCATAACGCGTTCATCCAGATAACTGCTTTTACAGAATTTTTCTTTGTTTGATGCTCCTTCATATGAGCGGAATATGTGCAGGTACGATACAAAATCACCCTGTACATCACGGAATGAGTGGTGAGCGCGGCGTGCAGCCATCTCATCTCCCGGGGGCAGCACGAACGGAGCGTTTGCGGACAGAAATGATGCAGCAATAAGAACTTCTTCGAGTACGTCGGGGTACTGCATGATTGCCTCGACGATTATGCGGCTGATGCGCGGCTCAAGCGGGAAAACTACCATTAATTTTCCGACAGATGAAAGCGTGTGTTCCGGTGTAATAGCTTTGAGCATATTGAGTGTGTCTACGGCACCTGCGATTCCTTCCCGGCCCGGAGACGAAATAAAATCAAAATCATAGAAATTGGTAATCCCCAGTTCAGCCATCCGGAGAACTACTTCACTTAAGTCTGTGCGGTATATTTCTTCCGTTGTATACATCTGCCGGGTTTCATAATCTTTGCGCGGATACAGTCTGTAACACGTCCCCGGACAGGTTCGTCCTGCGCGGCCTTTCCGCTGGTTGCAGGATGCCTTTGAAATCGGAGTTTCATTAAGACTTGAAGTATATGCCTTCGGATTGTAAAAATTCAGTTTGGCAAGTCCTGTATCAATGACTGTTGTAATGTCACTTATGGTAACGGATGTCTCCGCTATGTTTGTGGAAATAACTATTTTCTTTTTACCGAACGGAGCCGGGTCGAATACCCGTTCCTGTTCTTCTTTCGGAAGTCTTCCGTAAAGCGGTATTGTATGGATTTTCCATGCAAAAGGTGCATGGTCAAGACGGTACAGACAGTCTTTGATGATTTTTTCGCCGGGAAGAAAAATAAGAATTCCGCCGTCTTCTTTGTTGTCCAGTACGCGTCCGACTGTTTCCTGTATTTTTACAAGCAGCGCATCGCAGGAAGCCGCACTCATGGTACTGGCAGAGATCGCCGGGGGATCATAAATCATTGCAACAGGAAATGTGACGGTATCAATTGTTACAATAGGGCAGCCGTCAAAATAGGAGGAGAATGCTTCTGCATTCATTGTGGCGGACGAGATTATTACCTTGAAATCCTTTCGTTCTGCAAGGACCCGTTTTAGAAGTCCGAGTACGAAATCTATGTTAAGGCTGCGTTCATGCGCTTCGTCCACCATAATAACCGAATATTTAGACATCCACGGATCGAGCTTCATTTCCTGAAGAAGGATTCCGTCTGTCATTATTTTGATTCTTGTTGTTGTATCTGTTTTATCTTCAAAACGGAATTTATATCCGACAAGACCCGGATATGTTGTGTGCAGCTGTTTTGAGATGAATTCGCTTACAGAGAGCGCTGCAATACGGCGGGGCTGCGTTACGGCAATGATACCGCCTGCTCCGTATCCTGCTTCATACAGAATGACAGGAATCTGCGTCGTTTTTCCGGAGCCGGTCGGGCTTTGTACGACAATTACCTGATTTGAAGCGAGTGTGTCGAGTATGCGCTGTTTTTGTTCATATACAGGCAGTGAATGATAATCTATAGCCATGTTTTTGTTTCCTTTGTTTTTTCCATAATTTTTTTTCGTTCCGAGATATACGATGACCAGTTAATGCGGCCGGCGTCTTTCAGATAATCTATAAAATCATCATTAAGAAATTTTATAACGAATTGAGATGCAGTATTTATATACGTTGTAATATAATAGGATTCCGTTTCCTCAAGTACTGCATGAGAGGAATCTCCTTTTTTTGTATAGGTCACTTTGTACAGCAGTCCGTCACCGGTATATTCACGCTGTCCGTACGGAGCGTCTAACTTCGGATCTCTCCTCTGGCCGCTGATCGTATTTCCGTTTGCATACATTATTAATTTTGAGAAACCCCCTGTTCCTTCGATCCCTATAAGTTCACGTTCCTGAACGACGTGAGGATGATTTGCCCATACAATGTCAACACCACTGTTTATCAGTTCATAATAATATGTACGCTGAGAATCTGAAACTTCCCGGACGTATTCAGGTACTGCAGCATGAATTGAAAGAATTAAAAGGTCGCACTGATTTTGTTTTTTTATTTCCTGTAAATGCTTTTCGAATTCCCTGCGTGCTCTCTCGTTTGCAGGAACATAGTTCATATATTCTTTACAGTCATTTTTGTTAAGTATTTCAGTCACAGCACAGAACACAATAGTCCACCGGTCTTTTTTGATAATGACGTAATCGACCGGTTCGTTTTTTTTATTGTGGAGCCCTGTAAAATAAACCGGTCTGCTGTTTCCGGCATACTTGTTTTCTGTTTCTTCTGCCCATTTTAAGGTGTGCATTATGCCTGCAAGGCTCTGGTCGTTTGCGTGATTATTGGTTAATGAAAATACATTAAACCCCGCCTGTATTGCTGCTTCCGGATATTCATGATGCATATTGAAAGCAGGGTAGGATGTGTACGGAATGTCATCGTCAACAGGAGATTCTATGTTGGCAAACGAAAAATCGGCGGATTGAATAACGGGAGCTGCATCATGCCAGATAACAGAATAGTCGTTGATTTTGAAATTTTGTACATGAGCCATAATGTCGCCGCCGAAAAGTAATGTTAATGTATCCGAAGGTGTTGTATTCGTAATCCCTTGTTGTTCCTGCGGCACAGTAACAACAGGGGATTCATATGAAGTTTTTTCAGGTACAGTCTTACAGGAAAACAGTAGGAGTAGAGCTGACGGAAATATTAGACTGTGCCTTAATTTCATTTATTATTCCGCGCTTCCTGCCTGAACGAGTGTGATGGCTGACGTAACAACAATATCGTCTACAGAACAGCCGCGCGACAAATCGCTGATCGGTTTTGAGAATCCCTGAAGGACCGGACCGTACGCGTCTGCATGAGCGAGCCGCTGGACAAGTTTATACCCGATGTTTCCCGCACCAAGGTTCGGGAATATAATCGTATTGACTTTTCCGCGGACCGGAGAACCGGGAGCTTTTTTATCTGTAACGGCCGGTATAAGAGCCGCATCTGCCTGCATTTCTCCATCGAGAAGCATGTCGGGCGCCTTTTCATGGGCTTTCTCCACAGCTTCCTGCACAAGCAGTACAGGAGGAAGTTTTCCGCCTGAACCTTTTGTTGAAAATGAAAGCATGGCAGCGCACGGTTCACATCCAAGAAGTGCCTTACAGGATTTTCCCGCTGCAACGGCAATATCGGAAAGCTGATCGCTGTCCGGTTCCGGAACAACAGCACAATCGGAAAAAATCATGAGGCCTTTATATCCCCACGAAGAGTCATGTGTATCCATGACAAAACATGAAGAGGCTGTTTTACTTTCTGTTCCGATAATTTTCAGGCCTGCACGGAGGAGGTCTGCAGTAGCAGAGAGTGCTCCGCTTACCATAGCATCTGCATAACCCTTCCGTACCATCATGGCACCGAAACTGAGCGGATCTTTCAACAGATATTTTTTACCCGCCTCTGTATCAGGCACTTCGGGCATGTTTGTTTTCTTGTTGATTTTTCCCTGACGGAGTTCAAAATAAGTTTTTCCGAAATCATCGAGCCACGGAGAATCAGCAGGGTTAATAATTTCGATTCCTTTAAGATTTACATCGAAAGATTTTGCAACTTTTTCGACTTCGGAAGGAATACCGAGGAGTATGACTTTTTTTGCAATGCCTTTTGCTGCGATTTTTGCAGCAGCCTGTACCGTACGTTCTTCGGTTCCTTCCGGAAGAACGAGAGATTTCTGATATTCCTTAGCTTTTTTCAGCATTTCGCCAACAAAGTCCATTGTTTCTTTTTCTGCAGTTGTTTCATTCATGACAGCCATGATATTTCCTCGATTTTCCGAAAATTTCGTTCTGCTAAAATGCAGAATGCAATCTATTATAAACCGTCAATAATAAAAACTCAAGGTTGATTCTTCCTATATATTGACGATACAGCTCATTCCCGTTAAAGTAGAACTATGTTTGACGTAAAAGATACAGATCTTTTTGACTTGGAAGAAGAATCATTCGATACCGTTATAGAGCCGGATATTATCTTTTCCGGGAATATCAGATTTGCAAAGCCGTTTATGATCCGCGGGAAAATAAAGGGAAAAATAGAGGCTACAAGTGATCTTGTCGTAGACAGCAGCGCTGTGGTTGAAGCGGATATCAAGGCCGATCGTGTACTTATAAAGGGAATAGTTAAAGGAAATATTACCGCAAAAAAAATGGTATTTGTAACGGCAACCGGTTCTCTTGAAGGAGATATAACATCCGAACAGGTAGTACTTGAACCCGGAAGTGCTTTTTCGGGCAGGTGCACAATGGTAAAGTAATATGAAAGTTGTAAAAATTCTGTTGATCGGAGTTTGTACCGTCTGTATTTATATAAATCAGATTTATGCACAGGATGCATCTTCGGCAGCCGGCAGTCAGCCAGACTCGCAGTCCGTTGAGCCTGTTAAAAAAACTGTATCTGACGCAGATAAAAAGGATGCCCTTTTTTTATACCAGAACGGCGATTATGCAGGGGCGGTCAATGTATGTGAAAGCGAGCTGGCAGGTGATCCTTCCCGTGTTGAGTCGTATGTTGTCCTCTGCTGGTCACTGCTTAAAAATAAACAGTATGCTGAAGCAGAACAGCGTGCTAACGACGGATTGAAAGTCAGCCAGTATGATCTTCGTTTAATTGAAGTACTCGGCGAAGCAGAATACTATCTTGGAAAGAATACAGCTTCTCTTGAGCAGTTCCAGAAATATGTTGCAAGCGCACCTGAAAGTGCGGCCCGCGGAGGTGCAGCATATTATTTTATGGGTGAGATATACATCAGACAGGCGCGGTATCAGCATGCGGATATATCGCTGTCTGCAGCAGTAAAAAAAGAACCACTGCTTGACCGCTGGTGGACGCGTCTCGGGTATGCACGTGAAATGGCGGGAAATTATCAGGAAGCTGCTGCTGCGTATGATGAAGCGCTTCACCTTAATTCAGCTTCGGCAGATGCAATGAGCGGCAAGAACCGGGTTACTGCTAAACTTCAGTAAGGTTTTATTTTGAACAGTGAGATTCTCTTTGAAACATTAGGCTGCAGGCTCAATCAGATTGAAAGCGAGTCGGCAGCCCGTTTTTTTGTTGATGCAGGTTTTTCGGTAACGATGGATGTTCCTTCTGCGTCGGATCCTGTCCTGGACAGTGTAGTCCTTTGTATTGTTAATACATGTACGGTTACGCAGAAAGCGGAGCAGAAGGCGCGCAGGGAAATACGGCTGCTGCTTGATAAATGCCCTCATGCAGCAGTTATCGTTACAGGCTGTTATGCACAGCTTGCCCCTGAAGAACTGCAGGCGCTCGGAACAAGGGTTGCTGTTCTTCCGGGACAGTGTAAAGACCGTCTTGCCGATGTGCCCCTTATACTCAAAATACTCAAAACGGAAAAGACTTTTTCTGCGCAGGGGGTTGCATCCTTTCTTCGGACTACACTGTTTGCAAAACCTCCTGAAAAACGGGGTACCGCCGAACAGTCGTTCCGGCTGGCAACTGATACGTTTCTTGCGCATTCCCGTTCATCAATAAAAATACAGGACGGATGCGACAATTCGTGCTCGTACTGCGCTATTCATATTGCCCGGGGACACTCTGTATCGCTTCCTGTACAGGAGGTCATTAACCGTATCCGTGTTCTTCAGAAAGCCGGACAGCATGAAGTAGTATTTACGACGGTGAACATAGCACAGTACCGCGGAGAATATAACGGGGCCTGCCTTAATTTTTCTGAAATGCTTGCCGTACTTTTAAAAGAAACAGATGACATTTCTTTCCGCATTTCAAGCATATATCCGGAACTGGTAGACGATCGTTTCTGTGAAGTTGTTTCCGACAGTCGTGTCCGTCCTCATTTTCATATTTCTGTACAGAGTGGAAGCGATAAAATCCTTTCCGCCATGAACAGAAATTATCGGGCATCAGATGTTGTTCGTTCTGTCGAAATGCTTCGGCAGGCAAAAGAAGATCCGTTTTTAGCGTGTGATATAATTGCGGGTTTTCCCGGAGAATCTGATGACGATTTTGAGCGGACAATGGACTTGTGCCGTACATGCGGGTTTGCATATGTACATGTTTTTCCCTTTTCTGTGCGTCCGGGGACAGCAGCTGCTTTGCTTAAACCGAAAGTACCGCAGTCTGTTGCCCGCAGTCGTGTAAAAAAGTTGACTGATTTTGCCGTACAGAATAAAATTGCGTATATTAATTCATATAGGAATAGAACAGTACGTGCTGTAGCAGAGACAGCAAAACATCCTCTGTTGTATGCCGCCGGTGTAACAGGTGTTAACGTTGTGACGGAAAATTTTCTGCACTGCACTGCAAAATGCTGCGGAAAAAATGTACCAGTACCGGGAGATGAGGTCAATGTGCGCATTATACGCCCGCTCGAAGAGTCTGTACGCAGCGGTGCGGAAATAGACGCGGAGGCAGAGATTGTCTGAAACGACAAAACTATATTACGGTGAAGAAACAAAAAAGGCACTTGCAGTACTTGGCGGAGCCCGCATGCCGCGCATGCTTGTCAGGGCATACGGAGAAGTTAAACTTGCGACCCTGCGTGCCCAGCAGCAGACAGCCCGTATATATCCGGACGATTATTTTCCATTCCTTGAAAAGGCTGTACAAAATGTAATCGACGGTGTATATGACACCAGTTTTCCTCTGCCGCTTGCACAGGGAGGGGCCGGTACCAGTATTCATATGAATATCTGTGAAGTTATTGCCTGTGCGGCAAACGAAATGTATGCGGAGTCTTATCCTTCTTCAACGTTCCGGGCGCATCCGCTTGATCATATTGCACGGTTCCAGTCGACAAATGACACATTTCCTACTGCTGTTATTATCATGGTATACCGCGAACTCGAGGATATAGAAAACGGTATTATAAAACTTCAGGAGCAGCTTGTTCTGCGTGAAACGCAGTATGAGAACGTGCTTATAACCGGACGGACTGAACTTCAGGATGCGCTGCCGATGACGCTGGGACAGGTTTTCAGTGCATGGTCAGGACCTGTGGAACGTGACCGGTGGCGGTTCAATAAGCTCCGGGAACGATTAAGAACAATACCTCTCGGAGGAACGGCCGTCGGAACTGGTTTTTCCGCTCCGGTAGAATATGTATTTGCAGCGGAAAAAGAACTCCGGCGCATAACAAAACTTCCGCTTTCCCGCAGCCAGAATCTGTGTGATCAGGTTTCACATACCGACAGTCTGGCCGAATGTGCGTACGGTATGGGGCTGTGTGCGGATAATCTGTGCAAATTTGCCGGCGATCTGCTCCTGTATACTTCTTCGTTATGCGGCGAAATGAAACACGGAGAGGTTCAGTATGGCTCTACGATAATGCCGGACAAAGTGAATCCCGTCCTGCTGGAACTCATCAGAGGTAAATGTCTTGAATGCAGCGCCCTTGCAAGCCTTACCGGCGAATACAGCAGAGGCGGCCAGCTGCAGCTTAATGCGAATCTCCCGTTTATGGCACTTGAGTTTATCCGTATGAGCGAAGATCTGACGACGTCACTCAGTATTGCATCGGAGAAGCTTATGAACATGCTTCAGATAAACGACGGGATAATTGAAGCTCATCTTGCATCAAGCGGCGCGCTGCTGAACGTGTTCAAGGATGTGCTGAGTTATACGGAAATAAAGTCCATGCTGCCGGAAATAAGAAAAGCCGGTATTACGACAAAAAATGCACTTGCTGATTTTCTTGAAACTCATACGTCATTGAAGAGAGAAATTATCGACGAAAAACTTACTGTTACCAGTATGACAGGATACACTAAATGATAAAAGCTGAAATTACCGGCAAAGATCTTAATAATCATCTTGTGTCAATTGAAAAAGACGGGATGACGCTGTTTTCGCTTGAGAACGGATTGTTCCGTGGAGCATTTTACAACGGAACATATATGGTGAATCAGATGCGCGCAAATCACAACCTTGGTATTCTTGAAACGATGGTTCTCGGACAGGCGGAATTATGCGCGGCAATGCTTATTCCCCTTATGAAGGGAAGAGAACACATTACGTTCCGGTATGAAACAGACGGAGCCGCCAGAGGTTTTTCTGTAGAGGCCGACAGTGCCGGATATGTGCGGGGACATCTGCTGCAGGATACGATTCCGGTAGATAAACCACTTGAAAACTGGGATCTTGCTCCTTTTTTCGGGAACGGAACTGTCTCTATCAGCCGTATGAGTGATGGTATGAAACAGCCTCAGTCAGGAACAACCGAGATAAAATACAGGAATATAGCCAGGGACCTTACCTGGTATTTTGCTCAGTCTGAGCAGATACATACTGCCGTAAATACGGGGATTCAGTTTGACAGACAGGGAAATGTGATCGGTGCCGGCGGTCTTTTCCTTCAGGCCGTCCCTGATACGGGCGGAAATAAAAGCCCAGACGGGTTACTTGGACGCAGCGCCCAGACGGGAGCAGGCATGCAGAGTCCTGATGAAATCAATATACTTACTGAAAAAATTGAGAATGTGTTTCAGCTTGCACCGTCGCTCGGGCAATGGTTTGCGGAAGGTGGAAACAGAAACAATATTATAATGGGGCTGTTCCGTGAATTTAAACCGGTAATACTTCTTGAACGTGATGTTATTTTTGATTGTCCGTGCAGTACCCGTTATTTTACTCAGCGGATAAAAAATCTGGGGGAAAAGGATCTTAACGATATTATTAAGAATGATCCTGATCCGCTGGAAGTTATATGCCGGAACTGCGGTTCTGTCTATCACATTACGAAGCAGATGCTTCAGGATGCATAATATGGACGAAACACCATTATCCGAATCAGTGAGCATTGTGCTGGCTGGAAACCGTAATGCGGGGAAGTCCTCACTTCTTAATGCAATATTCCGGAAAGACATCGCTATTGTTTCATCTACCCCGGGAACTACGACAGATCCGGTAACAAGGAAGATAGAGCTGGGCAGACTCGGTGCATGTTCGGTAACCGATACAGCAGGACTTGATGATGAGGGCGAACTGGGTGTTCAACGTATTGAAAAAACAAAGGAGCGGCTGACATCCGCTGACCTTGTTCTGTTTGTTTCTCCGCAGGATAAGCCTGTTACACAGAGCGAAAGGGAACTGTTGTCGTGGATTGAACAAAAGAAAATCGTATATATTGGTGTTAATACGTTTGCGGACAGGGCGGCAGACGAAAGTAAAATGCATTTTTTCCCGTCAGAAAAAAAGGTAACGCTGTGTACTGCTTCGGGTACGCAGCCTGATATTGCTGTTCTTCTTGGAAAAATAGAGTCGATGGAGAATGCAATACGCAGAGAACTTACTCCTGTTGAGGGAATTGTTCATGAGGGAGAGTTCGTGATGCTTGTAACGCCGATAGATCTTGCCGCTCCTGCAGGACGCCTTATTCTTCCTCAGGTAGAAACGATCAGAGATCTGCTCGACCGAGACTGTTCCGCGCTTATAGTCAAGGAACGCGAATTATACGACATATATCACAGTATCGGACGGAAGCCGGAGCTTGTGATCACCGACAGTCAGGTGTTCAGCAAAGTTGCGGCGGATATAGACGACGATCAGAAGCTTACGTCCTTTTCAATATTATTTGCACGTAAAAAGGGCGATCCGCTGTACTTTATAGAGAGCCTGAAAGCGCTTTCTCATTTTCCAAAAGGCGGAAGGGTTCTTATTATGGAAGCGTGTTCCCATCACCGTCAGGCGGACGATCTTGGAACAGTCAAAATACCCCGTCTTTTTAGGCAGCTGGTCGATTCGGAAGCTGTGTTTGAACATACCCGCAGTATGCCTGAACATCCGGAAGCGTATGATATGATTATCCATTGTGCAGGATGCATGATAACGCAGCATATGATGAATGATAAAATTGAAGTTTTCAGACGTAACCGCATACCGGTACTTAATTACGGTATGTTCCTTGCATGGGCAAACGGGCTTATGCCCCGCGCCCTTGAACCATTCTCTGATTTATACAGTGCGTACCGGCACAGCGACAGCATGATTATTGACAAATAATACACTTTTTGTCAGAATGTATTTCTCTTTGTTTGAATGTGACAAAATGTTCCAATATGTCACGTTGTTGTTCATGCAGGAGGAGAGAAATATATATGACAAAAATAGCAGCAGTTGAAAAAATAAAGTCGTTTTTTGATAAAACGACCTCGGAATGTCTGCCGGAAAATCTTCCGCTTCTGCTGCGGCAACGTGCGCAGAATTGTCCCGACAACACACTTCAGGTAGTAAAAAATGAAGTAGGTGAATACGAATATCACAGTTACAAGCGTGTATATAACAGGACCGTGGAAATGGCCTGTGCTTTAAAAAAAATAGGAGTACACCGCGGAAGTCTGGTTGGTTTTATTGCCGATAACCGCCGCGAATGGCTTATTCTTGATATGGGAATTCTTTCGCTTGGTGCTTCAGACATTCCGCGTGGGTGTGATTCGACAGGAACAGAAATCGCGTTCATTCTTAATTTTGTGAACTGCAGTATCTGTGTTTTCGAAAATCAGCGGCAGTTCAGAAAAATACTGGAATGCGGAGAAAAAGTTCCGTCATTGAAGACGGTGATTTTTATTGATTCCCCCGATGACTCTGTAAGAAACGATGCGGAAAAACTGGGAATTACTATTTATAAATATGTCGATCTTGAAGACAGCGGGCGGTATGCGTCTGTTTCAGAACGCAAAGACGTGGAAGAAGAAATGAACCGGACCGGACGTAATGAAACTGCAACAATCATATTTACTTCAGGAACGACGGGAATGCCGAAAGGTGTTATGCTTACTCATGATAATTACATAGCGCAGTGTGAAGCGGTAAAGACGGCGCTTCCGAATACGAAAGACGGAGATATATGGCTTACTGTTCTGCCTGTATGGCACAGTTTTGAACGGGCATTTCAATATTTTATTATTACACTCAAGTCCGGCATGGCATATTCAAAGCCGGCCGCGTCTGTAATGCTGCAGGATATGAAGAACATTCATCCGAACTGGATGTGCGGTGTTCCCCGTTTGTGGGATTCTCTTGCACACGGAATTTTCAAGCAGATAAAAAAAGAAAACAAAGCATCCCGCTTCTCATTCGCAGCAGCAGTTTATATTGGAAAAATATTCACCAAATCACGCGATCGTGTATGCGGACTTGTCTGCCGGTATAGAAAAGAAACACGTTTTTTTGATTTTTTGTACGGAATCATTCCCTTTATTTTATCTGCCCCGTTTTATGGTATATGCGAGCTTGTAATTTACCGCAGAATACGCGCCGTTCTTGGAGGGCACATGACGGCTGCTATTTCCGGCGGTGGTGCTTTACAGCACGATGTTGAATCGTTTTATCACGCAGTGGGATTTAATCTTATTGAAGGGTACGGCATGACTGAAGCAGCTCCTATTTTATCGGTACGCAATCCGCTGAAACCTCGTGCCGGTTGTGTCGGAGTTGTCTTTCCGTCTGCAGAAGTTAAAGTTGTAGCAGTCGGTAAAGATGGAACTCTGGCAACGGATCCTCTTCCGCCCGGAAAAAAAGGTATTGTTATGGCCCGGGGCCGGCAGATTATGAAGGGATATTACAACCGTCCTGATCGTACCGCACGCGTTATTGATAAGGACGGCTGGCTGAACACAGGGGATGTCGGTATGATGACGCTTGACAATGAGATAAAAATCACCGGCCGCGCAAAAGATACAATTGTTCTCCTTGGCGGCGAGAATGTCGAACCTGCTGTTATAGAAGCTTCACTCAGTAATAGTCCGTTCATAGAACGTGTGATGATTGTTGGGCAGGACAAAAAATATATTGCGGCACTTATCGTTCCGCAGAAAGACGCTGTCACTGAATGGGCTGATATTTCCCGTATCATGTACAGCTCATGGGAATCGCTGCTCGAATCAAATGAAATGCAATTGATGTTCCGGGAGGAAATCGAACGTCTCGTAAATGAAAAAACAGGTTTCCGTACATGCGAGCGTATCAGCCGTTTTGTCCTCCTTCCTGAAAGTTTTGTACAGGGAAGAGAAATAAATGCAAAAGGTGAAATGATGCGCGATAAAATCCGCAGATTATACGAAAAACAGATTCATATGCTGTTTTTAAATGGCAGCAGAGAGTAAATTTTAGTCCGTATGGACATGGCTCTGTTTTTTTGCTATACTTATTTCACTTTCGGGATATAGCGCAGCTGGTAGCGCGCCTGCTTTGGGAGCAGGATGTCACAGGTTCGAATCCTGCTATCCCGACTAAGATTTGCAAAAACAGAAGGATCGTTAATTACACAGAAATTC
>JALNVF010000003.1 GCA_023231445.1 Treponema sp.
CCTGGGCAAACCGGAAGGTTCATGCCCGAATATCATAGTGGTCAGTACCGGTCAGGCCTGGATTCTGTTCTCTTTTTTGTTCTTTGATATTGACAATTGGCTCACCATATCATTCGCTTAACCTGTATTTTCGCGCCCGCAGGGATTGGCGCATTTTGTGCGTTAGGAGCGAAGCGACGGCACAAAATGTGACAAAGAAAATATCAGTTTGAAGCAATTGTTATGCTTCAATTTCATATATTTCTTCATTTTCTATTAAGTATCTTTTTTCAACATTGTCCATAATATTTATTGCACTTCTAACCTTTTCAAAATCTACTTCAGTAATAGGCCTCATTTTCTTACTTCTTATATAATTAGCCTGACTACATTCATTGCTATAATATGATGATGCTTGGAATGGGTTATACCAGCCTTGAAATTGACTATTTAAAATCTGCATTTGACTATTAAATATTTTACTATCGGCTATAGATTTCGCAATCTGTTCAAAATCTGCTAACAAAGGTAATAATCTATCATTATTTTGTTTATATACTAAATTTACTTCTGATTTAATTTCATTCATATCATCATAAATATCATTCCCCTGTATAGCTGTTTCGAGAAATACATAATTAGTATATAATTCAATACAAAAATCTAAGTATTCAGCTAATTTTTCTATTTCAGCAAAGTTCTCATTATAATTTTGTGTGCTTATATCATTTATTCTCTTTTCAATTTTTTTCCTTATCAATTTTATGTTTTGATCAATAAACTCTTTTTTCCGAATTAATTCAGTAAGATATGCTATTTGTAACGCTTCATTTTTTTCTATCTTTTTAATTTTCTGCGATACTTTATTTATAAAATCACAACATTGTTCCATTTCACTATCATTAATATCATCTAAATAGTTTTTCATTTCTGTTACTATATCATACACATTTGATGTAAATTGGATTACATAAGTCAAAATCACAGATAAACTATCGCTTTTTTTAATTAACGATGCTTGATTTATTATTTTCCCACTTTGATCTTTAATCCTTGTGGATAAAGTTCCATTTCTATTAACTTCCAAATCATCAATACTTTTTCCTTTTGGAAGAATTATCATTAAATTGCCTTCTTCTCCATTTTTTAGCAATTCAAGTATTTTAGGATTGATTTCCAACTTTTTTTTTGATAAATATTTGGTTGAAGTTTTTATTGTTATAATTTCATTCATCTATTTCTCCTTTGCGCGAAGCGTCAGCATAACAACATTTATATAGTTCCGTCTAACTAATTTATTTTATGTAATTCTGTCAGTATAAGATGCTGGTTATTTTTTATATCTGACTGCAATACCACAAATTACGCAGTTTATCATAAAGCTTATTCTGATACGTATAAACTACTTATTTGTGCATAGCTCTCCCATTACGCTTAATCAAAAGCGCTGATCTTGCACACAAAATAAAAAGAAGCCCTGCGCCGCCGAAACAGGCTGCAGAACTTCGGTTCCATCGAGTTGCCTAAAAAGGCGTACGTAATGAATCCTGTATTAAGGAATATTATAACACGTTATTTTATAAAAATCAGTTTTTTTTACAGATTTTCTCCAAAATGTAAAAAAAATGCCGCAAAGTATACTAAAACGTAGTTTGCGGCAAATCGATACTAGATATATCAATATTCAATCAAGCTTATAATACACCCGGACTTTTATATTTATAAGTTTTTTTTCAGTTTACAAAACATAAGAAAGTCTATATATGTATGAAGCACATATCTGATAATAAACGCTTGACAAATGCATTTAAAACAATTTACCGCCTGTTGAACAGGCTTGAAAAAGGACTCGACGCTGACGATTTTGACGCCGCAGTACAGATAGGCAGTAAAGCTCCCGAAATAACAGACAACCGATGGCGCAACTACATCAAAATGCTGCTAAAAGACGGTTATATTGAAGGTGTTGATATCCGAACAGTTATTGACAGCGAAGAAGATATCGACATTTCCGAAATACAGATCACAATAAAAGGGCTTGAGTATCTGGCAAAAAATACCATGATGATACGTGCCTATAATACTGTGAAAAGTATAAAATATATCGTGAAATAGTCCGGTTGCTCACGGTTGCAGTTGATTTATCAACTTTTCCTGCGCTGCATACACTTCCGGGAACATTTCTGGTGTCCAGTTCGTATAGCGTTCCTGCATACTCCCCGCCCCTGTCGAATGTCCCAACACCGCAGCAACCTTAACCGGCGGCACATTCTCCGCCAGGAGGAAAGTATTACAGAAATGTCTCCACTATGAAAGCGTAAATTCCGTTTTACCCGTTCTTTATCCATCCTAAATTCTGTCAGTACCGTACGCAAATGAATATAGATTCTTTGGGTATCAACGGACGCAAATGCGTTGCCGTTAGCAGTCAAAGGCTTTAACATTGCATATAATACCGGAACTATTGGTACTTTCCGGGAAGCTTTTGTTTTTAAGGGACATATTTTTCCCCTGTAAATCTGATTAGTCAGATCAATATAACTCGTATGCAGATTATTCTTTCCTATTGCAAGAATTTCATTCATACGCATACCTGTACAAACTGCCGTAATGTTTGCAATTCTGGTTACTTCAGACATCCATGAAACCGAAAAAATGCTTCTTGCTTCATTCAGTGTAAACGCATCCCGTATTTTATTGTTCACAATCATAGGAAGGATACCGCGCAGAGGATCAAATAATATGGCATTATCAGCAAGCGCATAGTCCGTAATAATTTTCAAAGTAGACATAATATTATTCACGGACTTCGGGGACATTTTCTGTTCCTGCATAAGCCATGTACGGAAATGTTTTACATCAGAAGGCTTTATTTCCTGCAGCTTTCTGTGTTCAAAATATGGTAATAACGGAAACATAATGTATAAGTATGACGGTGATAAGCCATAGTTTTTCCCCAAACTGCATACACTTTGCAGACAGTTTAATAAAATTGAAAAAAATACAGACAGGATAAAAAGATAATTTCTTGTACCACAAATAAATAGAATAAAGACTTTTTCATCTCCTACGGGAATTGAAAACGGGCTCCTGGATAATCAGAGCTGCCACCATCCATATATATTATAGAAAACAATCTTCAAAAACGCAGCAGATATATATATATAAGCAGCTAGATTTTGTATACTTTCTTGTATACGTGACTTATTAACCTTTTTCAAAGTATCCCTATACTAAAGAGTAATACTAAGAAAACTTATGTTTAATATTGACGTAATACATAAATGTATATACACTATTATATACAGAGGTTTTATGACAGTTGTTAGCATAGACGGTCTGTGTGAGTGGGACAGTAGCAAAGATTTGATTAATCGCAAAAAACACGGACTGAGTTTTGAAACAACATCAGCTGTCTTTTATGACGAATTCTTCATCGAAGAATCGGACCGTGAGCATTCTGAAAATGAAGAACGGTATAGGGGAATTGGTAATATTAACGGTATCGTTATTATTACGGTTTTTTATACAGAACGCACAAGTGATGGGATTACAAGAAAAAGGATAATATCATCACGACGTGCAACATTATTTGAGGAGGAACGATATGAACACTACATACACCTTATCACTGGATCAACTGAAAGAACTTGAAGCTGTAAAATCCCGACCGATTGATACATCCGACATTCCCGAACTGACAGCGGGTGAAGCAGAAAAACTTCATTTTAAGTATTATAAACCTGTCAAAGAACCTGTTCAGATTCGTATAGATTCAGACGTTCTGCAATGGTTTAAATCATCCGGTAAAGGCTACCAGAGCCGAATTAACGCCGCGTTGCGGCAGGTTATGATAGAATCTCTTTCAGAGAAAAAAGCAAATTAAATACAGCACGTAATCGTCTGGCAGAATACAGGAGGTTACATATATGAATGGACGTGGACAAAACTTCAATGACTTTATGAAAGAACAGGGATTATTTGAAGAGGCTCACGAATTGGCAGCAAAAAAGATCATAGCAGCCCAGCTTAAACAGGAAATGGATAATCAGCATCTCACAAAAACGGCTATTGCTAAAAAAATGAGCACTACCCGTTCTGCTAGAGATAATGCTCTTGATCCGGAGTTCAATACTTCAATAGAAACACTGGACCGTTTCGCCTGTGCACTCGGAAAACAACTGTCATTGACGTTAAGATAAAAATGGCACTAAGTAGTCCAATTATACATATGAACACTACATACACCTTATCACCGGAGCAACAGAAAGAACTTGAAGTTGTAAAATTCCGAACGATTGATACATCCGACATTCCCGAACTGACAGGGGATGAAGCAGAAAAACTTCATTTTAAGTATTATAAACCTGTCAAAGAACCTGTTCAGATTCGTATCGATTCAGACGTTCTGCAATGGTTCGCTTAAATTATCCGGTAAAGGCTACCAGAGCAGAATTAACGCCGCGTTGAGGCAGACGCTATGTTGTTAGGAGCAGCGGCAGGAACACGGCAGAGTATTGAAGATGGTGCATGGTGGATAGGTTGTAATTTACAAGTAAAGGGGCGTAAATTATTTATAGATCACAATAAGTCTAATGGAAATACATATTTTTTTGCAAATGATAGCGGCGATACAAGAGGATTGCGTACAGTAGATATAATTTTAACTGAAGCGTTATATACTCCTAATGGTGCAATGGGATTTATTCCGGGTGATGATGCGGCTTTAGGAGATTGTAATGTAGCAGGATGTATAGGAGTAGTTGGAATAAATTCTACTTATTCTGTTTTGGATTTAGTAATACAGTAAGTAATATACTTTCAATTGATACAATATTACGAAGGACAGATGATGGAACTCTAAGTATAACAAATTTAGGAGGAACGAAAGGAACACTTGCAGCAAATGTAAATGAAAATTCTGATACTGCAACAACTTCCGGACATATCGGCCAAAGTGGAAATGTTTCTGGTCCTATGACTTTTAATTGGGCCGGACAAAACGGACAGCCGCCTGGTTATGGGGTGGATCTGATGGCGGAAATATGTATGTATATAATCCTTCTAATTTTTCAGTTGCAACCGCTACAACATTATTAAAGGGAAGTAAACAATTCATTTTTGCAGATTGCTTTACTTTGAGTTATTTGAATGGTGTAGTTAATTTTACTTCTCCCTCAGATGGAACATACTCTTGTGTTCGTGCTGCAACGGAAAACTATACTATATTTTTACCAGCCGTATATTCAGGTTATACACACGCTTTTATTCTACGTGAATATATACGGGAAAGTTATAAAAGTGTATTAACAGATTTATATATTCAGTTTAATAATACCTCGGATTGTATCTTATCATTGTATATATGTGATAATAATAGTGATACTGATGAGGATCCAACCAATTCTATTCCATTTAGATTTGGAATTGTCTTTGCAAAGAATTAACGAGGTAAAAAACATGAAACATTTTATTTATAACGATGGCACAAAGAATATAGTCGGAACAGTCATAAGCGACAATATCGAGGACATAAAGGCAATAGTCCCCGACGGTGTAGGATTCTACGTCTATACCGACGACGACGTAAAAGACATAAGCGCGCCTGTTGAGGCTTGGGAACTTTCCGGCGATTACGACGGCTACGGAACGTATAAAGCGACAACGGAGGCAGCTGAATGACGATAACAATAAATGAAACGAAGCTTGCGGAGGTGCAGCAGCAGTACAAAGCCTGCGTCGTTGCGCTGATACGTCAGAAGTACTCTCTCAATGACGAATACGACGTACTGAACAAAGGCATCGCCGACGCGTCCGACGCAGACTATGTGGCGTACAGGGCGTATGTCGCGGAGTGCAAAAATAAAGCAAAAGAAGAAATAGCATAAATTAGCTACAGTGCAAATCGTTCTTATTAAAATTTTCATTCAGCTATACTCTGATTTGAATATCTTCTTTGTTCTACAAATCTGGAAATCTGAACCTGCCGTTTTTAGGGAATATAGTACTGCCGCCCGTGAAAATATTACACTTCATTTTAATTTGACTCTTTATATAACTCTTCGCTTCTGCATTTGCCTGATATTTACCAAGAATATCAATAACCATATCCACTAATGGTTCAAAATCCATTCCTGTATATAATTTAATTAAATCTTTAGTTAAATCTTTTACAACAAATAAAATCGCTTTATCAACTTTATCTCTATCCTCTCCGGATAAAGAACTATACCAAATTGAAGTCTGTTTAATTGCTACTTTTGCTGCGCGTCCTATTATCGGGGGAGGAATATGAGTGCTTTTCACTAACTGGACCAAACCTTCTATACATAATGTAACTATTCCTAATAACATTTTCACCTTCTTGTGAAGAAATTAAAACAGAATACATTAAACAATACAAATAATTAAATGACTTAAAAAAATCCTATATTGAAATATTATAATTCTAAATTTAAAAAACAATCTTTTTATGGATTTTCTCTATTTTATTTAAAAAAAGGCGCAACCCGTGAAGATTGCGGCTAATCGATAACAGACCTGTATTAATCAATTACACTTTATAATAGTCCCTGAATGTAGAATTGTCAAATTTTTTTCTCAAAACGACTATACAAGTATGAACTAACACAAAACGGGCAGAAACCGGCGAGTTACTACCTCGCCGACAAGCGCCTACACGCCTACGGATTACTCCGCTTCTACCCGACTTATGCATAAGTATATACAGAGTCGGCCTATTCAGTCTCAAGGTTTAGCCTAAATTAAAATTATTTTATAAAGGGAAACTCTATGAAGACACCTATCACGTATTATGGCGGCAAGCAGCAACTCGCAAAGAAAATCATCTCTCTTATTCCAGTACATGAAATATACTGTGAACCTTTCATCGGAGGCGGTGCTGTTTTCTTCCAGAAACAACCGTCACACTCCGAAATCATCAACGATATAAACGGCGAACTGATAAACTTCTATGAAGTTATTCAGAAAGATTTCTCTCTTCTTGCGCAGCAGATATCT
The DNA here is from genome assembly GCA_023231445.1 of Treponema sp. Classification (GTDB taxonomy): domain Bacteria; phylum Spirochaetota; class Spirochaetia; order Treponematales; family Treponemataceae; genus Treponema_D. Next base: position 7,000 of record JALNVF010000003.1, read on the forward strand.
ATCAGCCTGCACAGCAGGGAATTATACCGGCAGGCACGTGTAGTCAACGAAAACCCGGAAATGTTCGACCGTATAAAGAGAGTCTGGGCGGTCTGGGTTCTTGCAAATGCCTCGTTCGGTGCAAACTGGGACGCCGGCTGGGGATATGACGCAGCGGGAGAAACAACGCAGAAAATAGCAAACAAGCGCGACTCGTTCACTGAAGAACTGGCAATACGTCTGCAGAATGTACAGATTGAAAGTTGTGACGCGCTCAAAATAATCAGGAGCAGAGACCGGCCGGAAACATTCTTTTACTGTGACCCGCCCTATCCCGATACAGATCAGGGACACTACGATGGATACTCTTCAGAAGACTTCCGGCACCTGCTTGAAACACTGGAACATATACAGGGGAAATTCCTGCTCAGCTCTTTCAGACACCCGGTACTTATGCGCTGCGTACACCTCCGGGAACATGTCTGGATTCCAGTTAGTATACCGTTCCTGCATGCTTCCTTCCCCTGTTGAGTGTCATAATACAGCTGCAACCTTTACCGGTGGAACGTTTTCTGCAAGCAGATACGTATTAAAAAAATGACGCCATGAATGAAAGCATAAACCCCTGCTCTGTTTGTCATTATCCATTCCGATTTCGGAAAGTACATAACACAAGTCTATATATGCTCTTCTCGGATCGCTCGCCTTAAATGCAAAACCTTTATATTTTTCATGCAGATTTGCTTTTCCTATCCCCAGTATTTCACTTATTCGCATACCAGTCAAAGCCGCTGTAAGGTTTATGAGCCGCGTTTCTTCCTTATTCCAAGTAGCAGAAAAAATTCTTTCAGCTTCATTGACGGTAAATGCATCACGCTCTTTTGATATACTTACAAGAGGTTTTATACCACGCATTGGATCAAACATGATTATATTATCAGCAAGAGCCGTATCAGAGATAATGCGGAATGTACTTACCGCATTATTTATTGTTTTGAATGCAATTTTTTTTACCTGTATGTTCCATGTGCGGAAATGCTTTACATCCGATGTTTTATATCCTGCAGCTTTTTATCACCAAAATAAGGCAGCAGATATAAGCGCAAGTCTGAGCGTAGTTTTTCAATATATGCAGGGGATAAAGCCGGATGATCTGGTGTTCCGCAGGCAAGTCGGTCCTGCATCCAGACGGATCCATTATCAAACCAGCCATACGCATATTGTCTGAAAGTGCGGTTCTGTCCAATATAGAGTAAACCACACTTTAACAGATTATCACAATATGTGCGTTCCGCAGTTTTTGCAGTACAGCCGGTTGTTTTCCCGGCAGTAATTGTTCCATCCGTCCTGTATGTCTTATAATACCATACAGGACCACATTTGAATTGTCTCTTGTAAAGAAAATACGTTCCATGCATAACCTTTTTTTTCTGGCGGTTTTGTATACGAATTGTATACTTTTGCATGATTTCTGATTAAGAAGGGATTCTATTTTCTTGTACCACAAAGAAATAAAATAAAGACTTTTTCATCTCCTACGGGAATTGAACCCATGTTGTCGGGATGAAAACCCGATGTCCTAACCACTAGACGAAGGAGACTTACAACCAGCACTTAAAGCTGACTTTGATACTATATCATAAAACGCAGTTGCGAGTCAAGCAGTCATTCACATATTCATATCAAATTGTGCAATAAGTTTATTATGAAGTGCAATACATGCATCACTTGTTAAACCAAGTTTTTGTGCTGCGGTGATGTCCTGCATAGCTTTTTCATAATCATGCATCTCATAATACGCAAGAGAACGCCGGTAAAAAGCATGTGATTGATATTCGTTAAGTTCAAGAGAACGTGTATAACATTCTACAGCATCTTTATTTTTCCTAAGAATACTGTAGACAATGCCTTCATAATAGATTGCACGAAAATTCGACGGATCAAAATCTGCACTTAACTTAAAATCTTCAAGAGACTTTTCATATTCACTGCGCGCAAAAAAGGCCATTCCTCGGTGTTTATGAATAACTGAAAGTACAATTTTATCAGGTTCCGGTTTAGATTCTATTATCTGAGTATATATTCTGACTGCTTTTTCAAGATCTCCGGTATTATGAGCATGAATTGCATCAAGCAGCATATCGTCTATCGTGCCCTTTACATACGGAGAAATCCGTTCAATTTTATCAGTACCATCAGACAATTTTTCAGGTACTAACGAATCAAGCTCGTCAGCCTTTTCATAGAATGACTTACGTCTTTCTTCCATTTCTCCCTGAAGTTTCTTCTGATAATCCCTTATTTCCTGAAAAATTATATCGGCAAGACTTAAAGACGCATTCATAGAAGCAAGTTTTCTTCTTAGAGGAAGATCAAAAGGCGAAAATTCACTTTTATAAATTAATTCATGCTCTACTTCTGCCCATGCATCCTGTAAAATTGTACGTATTTGTATTTCACACACAGCTTCTTCAGGCAGATTAAAATTCAAAAATGAATCGCCGGCAGGTATACACTCTTTTGGTATTTCAATAAGCACATGAATAGATTCATATCCGAATTCCTTAAAATTCTGAGATGAACCTTTTCTTTCTACTTCCTTAATTTTAAACAAAGGCTGTAATTCATCGAGTACAACTGATAAATCTTCCAGAAAAGCGCATATAATTCGTATTCCCATCATATCTGTGAGGCATACTATTTTATCAGATTTAGCAGCTTCATGAGGTTTAATCCTCAAAATTTTTTTATAATAACTGTCAAAGGACTTTACACGGGCTTTATACGTCGGCTGCGACGAAAGATGTATATTCTGCTGTAGTTTTTTTTCTATATTCTGCATTACTACAGTAAGATACGGAACATACGATTCATATATTTTTTCTATTTTTATTTTTGTAGGTAAGTCATTGGCAAAATCTGTATTCATAATTTTTTTCGTTCACGGTGTAAAAAGGATACTTGTTAAAAAAGAGCAGACATCAAATATCATCAAATCAGGATAAAAAAAACGTCCTTCTATTGAAAATCAATAAGAAGGACGTCCTTTTTTAACAACAAATATACTTATTGTGCATTTGCGGTTGTATCTGTAGTTGTCTGTGCAGCAGTATTTGTTGATTGTGTAGAAGAAGCAGATGCCTTCTGATCTGAAGCATAATCAGTAGAAGTAAATTCTGCTTCCGTAGCTTCTTTTGATCTTTCCAGATAGCGATTAACCTGTTTGTTTCCAAATCTGGACATTTCATTATTCTGACGGTCTGCCTCTTTCTTGCCAACAATTCCCCAGAGGTCTTCATCAGAAATATCACGATCTGATGTAAGAAGCGCTTTATCATAAATAATTTTTACATCCTTGAAATATCCGATATAATCGCCTCCCACATCGTTTGCATCACGGGTAACCTGAAAACCGGTAAACTTTACAAATGGAAGTCCACGCGGATAAATCGGATAAATACGGATTTCACGTGTACGAACTTCAGGAATATACTGCGGATTTGACCATGTCAGCGTTTTCCAGCCGTCAAATGCAAGATATCCCATAAAATAGCGGCGTTCAATACCGTCAGTATCTTTAAGCATGACATAAAGTCCTTCCGGATAATTCATACCCATAGTTGTAACTGCAATTGATTTAAGTGTACCAACATTCTTTACAACGCCGAAACCGTCTTCAAATTCGGTTTTAGCCTGTCCGGACGCTTTGTTCACGGTCCATTCTTTATCAGCATCTGCTACTACGGGATTTCCCTTATCATCAACTTTCTTGTCACCGTTTTCATCTACAGTTCTCAGTTTCTCATATGCAGGAATCTCGAACGGCGGAACGATTTTCGCATTAGCATTTGAATTCCATTCAGGGAATAACACACGTACACCCATTACATTTTTTCCTGCGAACGGAACATCTGCGTTACTCTTTACCGGAGCAGCAACAACTGTTGAAAGTCCAACAGCCTGCGGATTTTTGGCTGAAGAGTTAAGCTGAATTTCCCATTCAGGCAGCGCGAGAGATGTTTTCATCAGCTTTTTCTGACTATCTGTAAATGTCGCACCCGCTGCTGCGGAGTAATCCATTACAGTATGACTGTTCTGTGTTGCATTGCCGTTTGCGTCAGAAACGCAGTCAGCGTCAAGCAGAGTAAAATCAATGACAGTTGCCTCTTCAGCAAAGAGACTGGCACCGGTAAACAGCATCGCTGCTGCAATTACTACATAAGTCCTCTTCATATTTGAAGCTCCTTTTAATACTATTCGATGTAGCCTTGTATATGCAAACATTATCTAATAAGACACCTTTTTTGTCAACGCTTTTTTTGACCAAATAAGCTGCCCTCATAGACAGGTCTGCCACCGACAAACACCTCTACAGTATGTATATTCTCAAAATTATGCAGGATATTTTTCCTGAACAATTCTATTCCGGTTTTTATTGCAGATGCTTCCCCTGCCTCTGTGAGTAGTGTATCAGAAAGCTCAACATACAGTGTTCCACCCCGTTTAAAACATGATACAGTTCTGGTCCCAGCCGAAAAGAGCGGCCTGAACCTGTCTGTTTCAGGTCCGAGCAGCAGTTCGTCGACGTACATGTTCACTCTGCCCTGTACGGTTTTTAACGGCAGATACCGCGATTCCATACAGACTTTCCCGTTATCCAAAGATTCGAACATGCATGTCCGCCGTATTCCGGGAAAGTGAATAATCCAGACAGTAAACGATATCAGCAAACATACTGATACTATAATACTAATGCATACTGTTGATTTTTTCAAATTATTGAAGAAACTCATTTTGATGACGTAAATCCCCTTGAGTGTTCAAAGTGCGTAATAAAATCACTAATACCATTATATATTCCGAGCGAAGCTTTTTGCAAGTACACAGTACTGCTTAAATTCTGCGCCTCTGCATAATTAGTGAGAAAGCCGAGTTCAATAAGCACACTTGGCATGTTTGCATTCCGGACTACAAACCATTCCTCTGCTTTTATCCCGCGCGGTTTCGTTTTATCGCCGATCTGTGTCTGCAAACCGTCCATAATGAATTTCGCAATAAGGATGCTTTCCTGAGTATACTCTTCTTCCATCATACCATTAAGAATCGGAAACAGGACGTTATCATTGCCGGCATCAGATTTATCAATAACGGTCCGCCTGTATCCGGGCGAAAGATACCAGACTTCATAACCTGACGCTTTTTTATCAAGTGAAGCGTTTACATGTACTGAAACATACAGAATAGCTTCGTTTTCCTTAAGTTTTACAGAATTGGCAATATCAGTACGCTCTCCGAGCGACAGAAATTTATCGGTATCGCGTGTAAGTATAATCTGCTTGTCGGGATATGCGGTTTTAAGACGTGCGTACAGCATTTTACCGACGCTGAGCGTTATATCTTTTTCACGTACCGTAAGAGTTTTTCCATTCACGTGGAAGGTCTGCATAGCCCCCGGATCTTTTCCTCCGTGTCCGGGATCTACGAGAATCGCACCTATTCTGAAAGGAGTCCCGCTGCTTTCAGTTTTGAAAAAAGATTCTGCATCATCAAAAAATTTCTGCGAAACAAGTATCGTGCCGTTTTCAACAGAAGGGACATCCATTATTGAAAGTTTTCTGCTGTCCAGGAGTACGATACTGTCTCCTGCCCGGAAACTTATCTGATGACCGTTTTTTTCCATAAGTCCGGTCTGCGTCAGACTGTCCCAGTATACAAGAATACCGGATTCTTCCGCCTTTCTGAGCAGCTGTACGCTTTCTGCACAAAATGCAGACATACCGGATATAAGAAGCAAAAAAATCATGATCAGAACGGATCTGCGTTTTCTCATGTCCGTGCTCCTGAAGCTGTATCCGAAACATAAAGCGCTCCCTGAATACCACCCCGAACGACAGCATTCCAGAACGAGCGTGCATCAAGGGCGGGATGATCCGGACATAAAGCATCAAAGAGTGCACACGTCTGGCGTAATGTACGATAATTCCAGTCCTCTGCATCATCCGACATAAAAAGAGTCAGAAGCTCATGAGGAACAACACCGGAAACAAGCCTCCCCTGAGGAATAATTCCACTGATTTTATCTGTATCACACAAGACAATATATGCCGGAGGAGGAAAACCTTTTTCATTTTTACCGGTATTTTCTGAAAGGAATTCTTCTGTTTCAACACATGCCGGTTCAAGACGGACAACAATACTGCTTACGGCCTTTTCAGCAGCAGCTACTGCGTCTCCCCGTTCTCCTGCAAGTGCGATGACATTACCGCACTTCTGGACATTATTCCGGGGAAAGTCCACATGCGTACCGCGCTGCGAACGGGGAAATACATTTTTTACCCCGGCGACAGACGCTGCATGATCTATTCCGATGACGTCACTTACTACACCGGGAATGGAAATCCATGCACGTTCTGCACTTGTTTCAGCAGATAAAACTTCATATAACTCGAACGGTGCCTGCTGTCCCCTGCATGAAACAGGAGGTTCAAATTTAACAGGGATCCGGTGCTGTTCAAGGTATACAGGTTTCTGTCCGCATGCAATAAGCAGTGCCTGCTCCGTAAGATTACATCCAGAGGCATACGGATATGTCCATCCGGACATATATCCGCCTGAAAGCCGGGCTGCAATTTCTCCGATCATCGGCCCTTTCCCGGTATATTTTATATCTGCCTTTGCAGCTCCGCACGTAAGGCCGAGCGCCTTAACACCAAGCGCGAAGACTGCAATAAGTTCGCTGCGTTTTAGCGGTTCAACTCCGGTCGGCATTGTATGTCCTGTTTCGATAAAATACGGAGGATAATAAATATGACGGTCAGCAAATCCGGTAATTGTCATTGTACCGCCGCTGATAAGCGCATCAATCGAATATTCAGGTCCGTCCATATATTGCTCAACGACAGCTGTTTCTGTACGGGAATTGGAAACAGCAGCAAACGCTGCTTCTTCAACTTCTTCGTCCCGCCGTATCATCCTGCAGCCGCGTGCACCCATATTATCAGCAGGTTTTATGACACAGGGAAAACCTAGTTTTGCAACAAGGGCATGAATGACGCCGTTCTCTATGTCGCTTTTTGTAACACGGAAAAAAGACGGAGAAGGTACGCCTGATTCCGTAAAACAGGCACGCATACGAGTCTTATTGCTTGCGTTCAATGCGGCCTCATACGTATGGCATGGAAGTCCGAGTTTTTCTCCTGCAAAAGAAACAGATGCGGAAAAATCAGTTCCCGCGGTAAACACAGATGCCAGTCCGCCGTCGGCATTGAGTTTCTGAGCAAGTGTATAAATACCTTCTTTATCCTTTAAATCAACGGGTACGAACCGGTCTGCAAGCGGAATGCATACGGCATCCGGATCTGCATCGACAACAACGGTATTGTATCCGAGTTTTTTTGCTGCTGTTACCGCAGGTTTCTGCAGGAAGCCTGCTCCGAGAATTAATATATTTTTTTTCATTCACCTGATCCTGATTTTCTGCAATATACTTCAAAAGTATCTCCGAGGTGTAAAATGTGGCTTTTATATTCGTATATTTTATACATCGGTGAATCTTTTTTCCAGCCGTGTTTTTCTACCTGAGGAAAGCGTTCCGGATGATGTCCGGTTGATACTGTTTTTACGACGGTAAATCCGAATTTTTTCAATATATTGTCCGCTTTCGACGGTTCCCAAAGAGTGTAATGATCGGCTGGACTCTGTACATAAAACGATTCCGTACGGAGTTTTGCAGAGACACCTTCTGCAGATGGTGTGGAAAATGCAAACACCCCTTCTTCCTTTACAAGTGCTGACACGAGTTTGAGTACCGTCTCAAGATCGCGGAAATGTTCTATCACATACCACATTGTCACCGCATCAAAACGCTGCACACCAAATTCGAGAGCAGCATCAAAATCAGGAAATGACGCACATGCAGCAGGGAAAAATAATTTTGACTGGACATACGATACTGCGTCAGGAGAAATGTCCGTTCCGAACACCTGCCATCCGTCATCAGCAGCAGCGGAAAGGAACGGTCCGTACGCACAGCCTATGTCAAGTACGGCAGGCTTTGACGAAAGATGTCTGCGGTTTTTAAACACAGAGTTAATCTCATATATACGCCGGATCCCCTGTTTTTTTATCGGCTCAAAATCTTCCAGATAGGTTTTTCCGTATTGATTTTTATACTGTTCCGCAAAATACGATTTATTGTAATCCGCATCTTTCCCGTCTATTGTCCATGCCATGTAAATCATTCCACATGACGGACATCTTCTGAATGTGCGTTTTTCCGTTCTTGCTTTTATAATACTTTTTTCCGGTTCATCAGTACCACATACTGGACACGGAAGTCTGCGGCCCCGGGACAAAACTGATATAAATTCTCCAAGTGATTTTTCCTGCTTACGTTCAGGGACCCGCACATACAGTTTCTGCGGATCAGACATAACACTTTCTGCATTTTTCTTTGTAAGTTCATCTTTAGATAAACATAAAAAACCGTATTTTTCAGCAAGCTGTTTATGAAGCTGCGTTGTAGCAAGAAGTATTACAGCGCATCCTGCATATACCGCTTCATATGCAGTAAGGCCGTAATGAGTTATAACAAGATCATATGACGCTAATTTTTCACGAAGCTGCGGGATAGAATTAACGTATTCAATTTCTTCCGTTGATTCCGGATGAATATGTCCATCGGGTATAACTGCTGTTATCCGCCGGTTTTCACCGCTGAATGCCGACGCCGCCGGTACGGCAAGATCAGCGGGATCTTCGCCGCCAAGGCATACGAGTATTTTTTTTATATCTGCTTTACTTGTACACTGCTCCGCAGAACGCCTGTTCTGAGGTCTCTTAATAAATTCTGCTTCTGCCATGTTTGCCTTTCGGGAAATACCATAAGACGGAATTACGTCAAGCAGATAATCGCAGTATTCCGTATTTGAAGAACCTTCATCAACAGCGGCAAGCGGCGCGCATTCATGAAGCTGAGCCGCTGTATCTCTGTCCAATGCAAAACAGTCTGCAACAATAAGTGAATATTCTTTTTTTGACGGGAAATCATATGCAATCTGCCAGTCAGCAAGTCCGGTACTCTTTGCCTGATTAATAATTTCCGGAATTTCCGCAAGGGTTGCGTTTTTAGGAATATACACGGACGCGCCTGTTTTCGCAGCTGCTTCAAGACACCGTCTGAGATGGCCTGTTCCTCTTCCTTCTTTTACAGACGGTACATAAAGAACAGGATCCGTTATACCGGGAAATTCCAGGGCAGACAGAATCTGTTCTGTTGTGTACGGCTCTTCCGGTGCTTTTCCGCCGGACAAATGCTGAACAATACTGAGTGCGCGTCTGTAATCCGCAGGAGTATCAATAGTAGTACGATATTCGGGATGATAAAATCTGGAAGGAGCTTTTATCATCAATGCAGAAAAATGGTTGCGGTGGTTATAAAGGGAAGGACCGACATGTTCGTGATCATACGGCAAATCAGTCATTTTCTCAGCAGAAAGCAGCGATTGTGCATTCATAATTTCTATGCCGGAACCGTGAGGAAGACCTGTCCATGTAATATAATCACATTTTGAAAATTCACAGCGTTTGTTGTATTCCTCGAGAAGAACCTGTGCAGCTTCATAAAAGAGAAACGGATTGTCTGCAGTTGCACGGACTACTATATCTGCCTTTACTTTGCGGATCAGCATACAAAACCGTCCAAGCACATCCTCAAGAGGCCCTGCAAAAATATTCCATGAACACTCTTTCGCAATTGGTGCAAGACGTTCAAAAGAAGCATCGTCCGTTGCAATATAATACGTATCAGCCTTTACTTTATGCATTGCGTGCAGCGTCCATGCAAGGACAGATTCTCCACCAAGATCTTTCAATGCTTTCTCCGGCAGCCGAGTCGAAGAAAGCCTGCATTGTACAATTACAGCCGTCATTTTTCAATCACCCAGTTTTCTATAAGATGTTGTATATCCGTATGAAATCGGAATTTATTCGTATCAACCCATTGCTGAGCGTCTTTAAACTGCCTGTGCGATTCAAAGAAACCGCACGAAGAATGAACAAGGAAAGTCAGAAAAGACGCATCCGGGATCATACCGTGATCAAAACGTACACGAGGCAATAAATTTTTTAAATAAAAATGGAGATACGTCAGATCGGCCGTCATGTCTTCTATTGGAACAGTTTCTATAAAGGAAAACAAAAATCTAGTCGAAAGTGTCGTTTCCTCCCCCCACAGCCATGAACGAAGCGCAAGATCAAGATTCTGATAATACGGCGATGTAATCGTGTAATCAAATCCGCCCAGCTGGATAAATTTGAGTCTATTATACAAACCTATATAATCAAACGGATACAAAGTTTTCATACCGTCGGTTACAACGGAAGACTGGACTATCTTTAAATGGCCGTGCTGGGCAGAGGGAGAGAATTGTACAGGAAGAGCGTTTTTTGCGCTGTCCAGTAACCGGGGAACTATACAATAATTTCCTTTTGCAGTCAGATGATCTGCAAGCCGTGGCTGAAGAACGCCGGCAGATATGTACAGTGAATCGCGGAGTACAAGAACATACGACGAGTCGACTTCACTCATTCCTATATTTATCATATCGCCGTCGGTAACTTTTTCCAGCGGAATAATAAACTTCACAGACGGCATTCTGCGGGAAATTTCTTCAATATTGAAATTACCGGAATCAGGTTCAATCGAAATTACTGACGCAAACCCACATTTGGAAAGTGTTTCAAGCGTCTGCAGACGGAAATGACTGCCGTTCGAGTTTAGAAGAATGACAGACACATCCATTACTGCTTCTGTCTGTTTGACTCTTCCGCCTATGATAGTTCTGTTAATCTGCCTTTCATTAAAAATTAAAGGTATAGTATTCATCGCACTTCCTGCACTTTTCATCATATTGTCCGTTCTTGTCTTTTATGACATACGGTGTCATATACTGCCATACTGATGCCAGTTCTTCTTTAAAAACATTCCCTATTATCTTGTTAAACATATATTCACGGCATACAGGTACACATCCGTCTGCCAGAATAGTCAGATCGCGGCGGATATGCCAGCATGGATTCCGTTCAAGCGGTGAAAGATCCGCCGGTTTACAGTCGGGAAGAAGTCCGCCGAACGAATCATATTTCTGGATAATGAGCCGGCCACCGGACGGACTTTTATCGTCTTTCCAGTACCGGTAAAATTTTTCAAGTTCATTCTCATTTATATTCGTACGTACAAGCTGCGGATACACGTTTCCGGGGAAATATTTCTGAAGGACAGAAATTGATGCAGCAGCCTGTGCCAGAGTCGCATTTCCACCCCTCATCTTCCGATACGTTTCTTCTGTTACCGCATCAAGCGAAACTATCCAGATTATCTTTGTACCGGCAATCTCCCTGACAATTCTGCACAATTCTTCGTTTACAAGCAGCCCGTCAGTTTCAACCATAACTGACAACCCGTTCTGTTCAACAACGGCCTGTACAAAATCGATAAAGCGGGGATGAAAAAGCGGCTCTCCCCAAGAAGAAAGAGAAACGACCGCTTTTCCTGAGAGTTTTGCCATCTGTCTTACAAGCGGTTTGAACTGTTCCGGTGACATACGGCAGGCATTCTCCGAAGACGGTTTGAATCCGTATTTCGTTTCAAATTCATGAGGATACGGACAGTACGTACACGTTCCGGGACAATGCGATTCAATCTGTACGTTGTAAAATCCCGGTACAGTTTTAAGTATAGTCTCAAGGCCGGCAGCAGTTTCGGATAATTTTTCAACGTCCATATTTCCGCTGTTACCGGCGGCATAAAGTGCCCGGCATGCGGTAAATCCGGCTTTTGTTCCGCATTCAAATTCGAACCGGTACAACCGCCAGTCTTTTGGAGCAAGTACCGTCTCAATTTCGAACGAATTGATATCAGTTTTCAGGAGTGTACTGATACTGTTGCGTTCAACAGCAGCTTCTCCAAGTTTCTGCTGTGTTGTCCGGGAAAGTTCCGCCAGAATCACTGCCGTTCCTTTATCGAGTACTTCCGGAGCAAAACCGTACGGATAGCCGTCTGCAAATGTATATTCGGCTGCATATTTTTCGTGAGTCGACATAAGTTCTTCCGTAAGTGTTCCGTTCAGAAACGGACAGTCCGCGAACGCATAAACGACAGAATCCGCACCTGTTTCTACCGTTACAGCCGTAATTCCGTCAAGCAAAGAAGTCAGTGTCCAGAGGTTCTGTTCTTTTACCACAACAGAAACACCGGTATTTCGTGCTTCATTTCTGCACAGAACACTGTTCGACGGGGCGGAAAATACAAAGATCCCTCTATTATTATGGCCGGATCTGGAGGAAGCCCATGAGAGAGCATAATCGTATGCTGATCTGCCGTCGAAAACTTTCTCAAACATATAGTGAGAATCAGAGGCGGCAAATAAAATAACTGCAGTTTTCATCTCTTAGTTTATCGGCCAATCCGTTGAACAAATTGAAGGTTATGTATAGAATTGCAGACATGACACCACCCGTTCTGCCGGAAGATACTGTTTTTACGGTAACACAAATTACCGACCTCATTAAAGAAATGATTGAGGGCGCTTTTCCTGCTGTCGTTATAGAAGGGGAAATCTCCAATTACCGCCCGGCAGGTTCAGGACACCTCTATTTTACACTGAAAGATGATACTTCGCAGATAAGCGCTGTTATGTTCAGAAGTGCCGCATCTGCACTTAAATTTACACCCAAAGACGGCACTCTTGTACGCTGCACAGGAAAACTTACCGTCTATCCTGCGAGGGGCAATTACCAGATACTCATAACCAGAATGGAAACAGCCGGAGCAGGAAATATTCTGCAGATGCTGGAGGACCGTAAAAAGAAACTTGCGTCCGAAGGACTTTTTGAAAGCAGCAGAAAAAGACACCTGCCGTTCTTTCCCCGCACAATCGGTATCGTAACCAGTCCGACAGGAGCCGCACTCCGGGACATTCTCCAGATAACAAAAAGACGTAACGAGGCTGTTTCAGTTGTCATATTCCCGGCTCTTGTACAGGGAAACGATGCAGCAGCATCCATCGTCCGGCAGATTGATACCGCTAACAGATTCCATATGTGCGACGTCCTTATAGTCGGACGAGGAGGCGGCTCGCTGGAAGATCTGCTTCCGTTCAGCGATGAAAGTGTAGTACGTACAATTGCGGCATCTGAAATTCCGATCGTTTCTGCCGTCGGACATGAAATAGACTGGGCTCTTTCAGACTATGCTGCAGACGTCCGTGCGCCTACACCGTCGGCGGCGGCAGAGCTTGTCGTACCGCTCAAGGCAGACATTATGCAGAATCTGCAGTCGTATACTGACGAACTCTACAATACAATCAGGCAGAAAGCCGAAAATATGAAACTCGTTGTACGCACGTTCAATCCGGACAATCTTGAACTCCAGTTCCGTACAATTGAACAGCCGCTTCTGGCCAAGTTTGACAATGCAAAAGTAGCGCTGCTGCAGAATATGGATGCCAGACTCAGGGATACAAAACAGCATATAGAGATGTGCATGCAGATACTCGAAAATGCAAGTCCGGAGACAATTCTTGCACGAGGTTATTCGATGGTCCGTGACAGGATGACGCAGCAGATCGTACGTGATGCCTCGCAGACAAAACCCGGCACAGAACTGGAAATAGTGCCCGCAAAAGGAAAACTCACCGCACAGGTTCTTTCCGTGGGTGAAAAAAACGAATAAAATAGTAACTACCGGAGGATTCCATGAAAAACTTTGAACAGAACCTTGAAAACCTTGAAAAACTTACTGCAGATATAAAGCGTAACGATATCTCTCTTGAAGACGCACTCAAGGATTTTGAACAGGGAATAAAACTTGCACGCGGAATGGAAGCGGAAATCGATAAAATTGAAGGAAAGATACAGATACTCATGAACGAACCTGCCCCCGAAACGGATACGACACCGGAACTTGACCTGTTCTCCGGTGCTGACGAAACAACAGGAACTTCAGGAGCCCCCTCAGAGGGAACGCGGCAGTGAGTGCAGAACACCCTGTCAGACGGCTGAATGCTGAAGTTGCACGAAAGATTGCCGCAGGGGAAGTAATAGACAGACCAAATGCCATCGTCCGGGAGCTCATGGATAATGCGATAGATTCGGGTGCTGATTCAGTACAGGTCGAAGTTGATGCAGGAGGCATTGAAAAAGTACGCGTCGTCGACGACGGATCCGGCATGACAAAGGAAGATCTTTCTTCCTGCGCCCGTCCGCACGCAACAAGTAAAATCACAACAGAAACTGATCTGCTCAGACTTACGACACTCGGGTTTCGGGGAGAAGCACTTTCGTCTATCGCGGCAGTATGTCGTCTTTCTGTCGCATCCGGTACATGGAAAATGCGTGCTTCCGTTACTGAAGATCATATCATTGAACCTGCATCTCCCGTTTCCGGGACAATTGTACAGGCCGAGGGCCTGTTTGAAAACTTCCCTGCCCGGCGTCTTTTTCTTAAACGTCCGGCATCTGAAATGCTCATGTGCCGGACAACATTCATAGAAAAAACGCTTCCCCGTCCGGATATAGCGTTTACGTTTACCGCAGACGGCGAACGCCGTATTACGCTTGAACGCGGTGTTCCCCTCCGGACCCGCTTTGTACAGGCGACGGGACAGTCTGAAAACGAATCACTTTTCTATGAAGTTTCAGGGAACGACGGTTGTGAAAAACCGGACTGGTCGTTTACTGTTGTCATTGGAGAACCTGCTGTCTCCCGCTCAAATAAAAAAGACATTTATATTTTTGTAAATGGCCGGCGTATCGCCGAATATTCGCTTGTACAGGCAGTCGAATACGGCGGACAGGGATATTTTCCGAACGGTACCTTTCCGGTTGCAGCACTCTTCGTCACGATGAATCCCGAACTTGTCGATTTCAATATCCATCCGGCAAAAAAAGAAGCACGTTTCAAAGATCTTTCCGGTCTGCACCATGGTGTAAGCACGGCTGTCCGTGATTTTTTTCACCAGTATACGTTAAAAACAATGACAAAAGAAAATGCACAGGACCGCATCAAAATTGCGCTCCCCGAACTCGATCTGCATACAGATGTACAATCATCGGACGGAATTGAAAAATATGAAATTCAGCAGGAAGATGCACGTTCTCTTTTTTTCTCAGGCAGGACTGGTACAAAGACTGCAGCAGAAACATACAGACAGGAAAGTTCATCATATTCTACAGGACAAAAAGAATATACTGCGAAAGAGGCAGCATACACGATTGCACATCACGACGACAACGTTCAGCCACTTGCCGACGCGGCGCTTTCGGAATCTTCTCCCTTACCATTCCGGTTTATCGGCAGTGCACTTGGTACGTTTCTTATCGCTGAAAAAGATGACACGCTCTACATTATAGATAAACATGCGGCACATGAACGCATCCTGTACAACCGCATTATGGAAGATCAGGGTAAGACCCAAACGCTGCTCGTACCGTATGAAATTACAACAGAAAATGAAGCGGATGACATCTATCTGTCGGGCATTCAGGAAGAACTTACCCGCATCGGTTTTAAGACAATAAACCGCGGCGGCGGTAAATGGGAAATATCGTCAATTCCTGAACGATGGCAGGGAACAGAAACAGATCTGTATCATGCGCTGCTCGACAAACGTCTTGATCCCGATGAAGTTATATCTTCCATCGCCGCCACTTCCGCATGCAAAGCGGCAGTAAAAGACGGAGGATATCTCGACGACGATACTGCCGCACGGCTGGTCGAAAAAACTTTCGCCCTCCCCGACCCGCACTGCCCCCACGGCAGACCTGTCTGGACAACAATCACGCGAGCACAGCTGTTTGCGCTCGTAAAGAGAACATAATTGCAAATTTCAATTTTTACCGCCCACCGCTGAAAGAAGGTTGTCCACTTCAATTTTCCGGTATGCCGGCTGCTTTGACTGTAAATACAGAAGATATTTTTCCGCAGACGGATTGTCCTTTAACGACATACAGACTTTTGCAAGCTCTATATATGCATCCCAGTTATTGTTGTCAAGCTTAATAAGTTCAAGATACGAAGTCTTTGCATTGTCATACTGACCGTCACCGGCAAAGGTCTGGGCAAGATTCGAGCGGACCACGTTGTTACCCGGATCTAGTTTCAATGCATTCTGAAAATACAGAATTGCATTCTTATAATCCTCTTTTTTCAGATAGGCACTTCCCAGATTATTGTTAGCTTCAAAATTATTCTTATCCTGATTGTACGCCTGTGTAAATAGTTTTAGTGCCATATCAATATCAGGCGGGTTCATATTCAGATACATAACGCCGAGATTTATTTTCGTTTTTTCGTGATTCGGGTTAAGTTTTAGAACTTCACTGTACAATGGAATAGCTTCATCATTTTTTCCTGCTTCATCAAGCATAAGTGCATAATTGTACACGACGTTTGCTTCAGCATTCACGTCTCTGAGTGCGTCTTTTGTATCGTAGGCCTTCTTTGCATACGCTACAGCTTCAGCCGTCTTTTTTTCTGCAAACAGCGTCGTTGAGAGGTTATAATACGTTGCAGGATCCTTTTCATCAGGACTTAAAAGTGCGAGAGCCTTCCGATAACTGTCTTCCGATGCCCCGTAATTTTCTGCAGCAAAATAGACTGTTCCAAGTTCTCTTAATGCGTCACCGTTCACATTATTGATACGGATGACGTTGTTATATGCACTTACGGCACCCTGCGTATCACCGCGTCTGGCAAGCAGACGGGCTTCTTCCAGATAAGCCTTCTCGTACCGCGGTTCAATATCACGTGCCTTTCTGAATGAATCAAGTGCTTCTTTTTCTCTGCCCATGCGGAGATAGGTCAGCCCCAAGTTGTACTGTGCCGGAGAAAAATCTTTTTTAAACTGCACACAGGATAGAAAAGAGGCTCCAGCTTCGCTGAATTTCCTGAGCAGATACTGAACTTTTCCTAAATTGTAAAAATATATGTAATTGGAATTATCATACGTCACAGCCTTTGTAAGTTCGTCAAGCGCCGTCTGTCTGTCCTTTTCTGCAAGAGCATTCATTCCCAGTATATAATGCGGCGCTGCATCTGCTGGTGTTTTCGACACTGCAGACTGAGCATATACCACGGCTGTATCCTCAAGTTTTTTTTTCTGTGCTGCATCGGAAGCGTTCTGCGAAGCATCATACAGGAGCGATGCTATCTGTGAGTACTTACTGCCAGAAAAAGCCGGTTCTCCATCGGAGATAGGCAGATTTTTCTGCGCGGTACTGAAATGTACAAGTGCAGAATCTATATTTCCTGTTGCCAGAGCAGTTTTCCCCTCTGCGATCTCATCATTTACCGTCTGAATCTCCTTTTGAACCGCCTTATTTTTTCTGACGAGTTCCTCTTCCGCAGCCTTTCGTGCAGCATCTTCCTGCCGGCGTTTTTCTTCAGCAGCTTTGTCCTGTGCAGCTTTTTCTTCTGCGGCTTCCTGTTCCTTCTGCGCCTGCCGGTTCTCTTTTTCGATCATATCAGTTACAGCCTGCTGATTTTTCTGTGTTGCTGCGTTACTTTTTGCAAGTTCGTCCTTCATGGAATCGAGCGACGACTGTACTGCTTTAGTAATACCGGACGTATCAATATTGACATTGACATCCGGCTGACCGGCAGAATCCGCAGACGACTGTTTTTTACCTTCTTTTAAGGCAATTATTTTATCCATAAGCGAAAGCGCATCTTTATCATCAGCATTTTTTACGAGAAGATCATCAAGCAGATTCATTGCACGGTCATATTCCCCCTTTTCCGCATACATCTGCACAAGCGCAAGCGTATTTTTTCGCTCTGCATTACCGGAGCCCGACAAATGTAAACCTGCCAACACACATAAAATGATTGCAGCAGCCAGTCCTACGAAAAAGAAAGCTTTCTGTTTTAAAGTACGTTTTTTCCACCAATCACCAGTATTCATAATTCTTCCTATAAGTTAGTCAAGTTCCGGTTCCGAATCATAATTTATTGTACTTTCAGTACCGGACGTCATATTTTCTGTACTCGTATCCTGAAGCGAATTAGCCACATCCTCAAGAAGTTTCCGTCTGCGTTCTTCTTCGGCCGCTTTTTTTTCGGCTTCATCTGCAGCCTTTTGTGCAGCAATTCTGTCCTGTTCCGCTTTCAGTGCAGCCTCTTCCTCCTGACGCTTTTTTTCCTGTTCGGCCGCTATCTTTTCATTTTCTGAACGTTTTTCAAGTTCTTCCCGGATAAGCATAATCATCTGATTTATCTTCGCAGTCTGCGGATCATCAGGTACAAGACGGACAAAAGACGAATAATCTTTAAGTGCATCAGAAAGTTTATCCTGTTTTAACTCAGCATTTGCTCTGTTAAGGACAGCAGGTGTAAAATCAGGTGATGCAGCAAGTGCCAGAGAATAATAATTGACTGATTTTGCATAATCCGAACCGGCATATGCGGCATTTCCGGCATTATATGCAAGTATTTTTTTATTCGTACCGGGGACGGTCAGACCTTTTTCAAAAGTTTCTTCGGATTTTTCAAACTGCCCGGTCTGATAATATGCAAGTCCAAGATAGTTGTAGGCATCAGGAGATGCGGTTCCCGACGCTATATCAGATTCAAGCAGCGGAACCGCATCTGCAGGTCTGTTGCTTTTAAAAAGTTTCTCTCCTTCCGTTTCCGCATACACAACCGGTATTATGCTTAAAACGGCAGCAAGAACTGCAATTCGTTTTATTCCAGTCATCTTAGTCCAGCCTCTACTACAAAATGGTAAACATTTGACATACTCACATAAATCTACTACTCTATTTTATATACATATATAGATTATCACTTTTCTAAGTATTATAATAGTTAATACTGTATTATAATACTTAGATGGTATACTAAAAGTCCGGAGGATATCTTATGGAATCTGTTCAGATCGCGATTATGGTAGTTCTTGCAGCCGGTGTCGCGAGTCTGCTTTTCTTCGTCATCAAATCTGTAAACGCGCCTAAACGAGTCGAAAGTATCCAGAAACTGATAAACCAGGGAAAAGTATCGCAGGCAATCAAACTTGCAAAACAAATTCTTTCAAAAGACACGTCGAATTATCTAGCACACTATTATCTTGGTAAGGCATACCTTGCAGATAACCGTGCAGAACTTGCACTCATGGAATACAAAATCGTAAACGATAATGCAATCTTCGGTGAAGGCCTTTCGGAAATTGACTTCCGCAGGGAAATATCCGGTTTATACATGAAATTCAACCAGCAGCAGGATGCTTTACGGGAATTTCTACTGCTCACAAAACTTGAACCTCACAATGCTGAAAATTTTTATACTGTCGGCAGAATTTATGAGCAGCAGAACAGAGGAGATACTGCCCTGGGATTTTTCCAAAAAGCAGTCACCCTCAACAAACGGCATGCAAAAGCGCATGCTGCAATCGGACTTATTCTGTACCATTCAAAACAATTCACTGAAGCAAAAAAGGAAATAGACCTTTCACTTTCACTGAGCCCTGAAACATACTCCAGCTATTATTACCTCGGAAAGATACTCAAGGAAAATAAAGATTACGGAGCCGCGGTAAAAGCATTTGAAAAAGCGCAGCGTGATACTGATTACCGCCAGAAAGCTTTGATAGAACGGGGAACCTGCTTTATGCTGGTAAACCGCATGGACAATGCAATACCGGATCTGCAGAGAGCTGTTGACCAGGATAAAGACGGGACAAAGCAGGATACCCTGTATGCACGCTATTTTCTTGCCTCATGTTATGAAAAAATCCGCAAAATAGAAAAGGCTATAGAACAATGGGAATTAATTTATAAAAAGAATCATTCATTTCGTGATGTAACCGCAAAATTGACAGAGTATAAGGATCTTCAATCAAACGACAGCCTGAAAGATTATCTTACGAGCAGTACAGAAGAATTCGCAGAAATATGTAAAAAAGCCGCACTCTCAGGACTTTCCATGTCGGCACAAAACTGTGAATCCATGAAATGGGGATGCCAGATACTTGCAGTCGAGCATAAAAACGATGACTGGATGAATATGAGAAAGCAGCTGTATCTTCTCCGTTTTTACCGTGAAGCGGATCCGCTGGAGGACAGTGCCATCAGGGAAACCCTTGATAAAATGAAAGAACTTAACTGCACAAAATCTTTCATACTTGCAAGTGCTGGATTTACACGTACAGCTGTCGGTTTTGCGGAAAGCAGACCTGTGGAATTAATAGGAAAGGACAAACTTGAGCAGCTGCTTCAAAAATCAGGAGCATAATGAAAATTCTCTGCGTCTCCGATCAGATTGATCCTCTTATCTATAACCAGAACGCCGTAAAATTATTTCCAGATATAGATTTAATTATGTGTGCAGGTGATCTTCCCATGGATTATATCGACTTTATCGTTTCGACATTTAATAAACCGACATATTTTATTTTTGGTAATCATAATCTTTCAGAATACCGTTATTATCACAAAAACAAAACACCGGTCATAGCACAATATCAAATGACTTCTGAAATCGAGGGAATTCAGAACGGACACGGAGCGTTTTATGCGGGTTTTCATGTTTTCAGAAACCATAAACTCGCATTCAAAGATCCTTTGACCGGTAAAATGACCCCCCTTCTTATAGCAGGTGTTTCTGGTTCGATTAAATATAATAACGGGCTTAACCAATATACTGATAAACAGATGAAGAATTGTCTCCGCCGGATGATACCTTCACTTATTTTCAACAAGATCAGGTACGGACGGTATCTTGACATACTGCTCACACATGCATCGCCCCGTCACATTCATGATCAGGAGGATCCCTGCCACAAAGGTTTTGACAGTTTTAACTGGTTCATCAGCAAATTCAAACCCGTATACCTCATACATGGTCATATACACTTATACGACATGCGAACAGAACGTATTACAAAGATCAACAAAACAACGGTGGTTAATGCATATGCCCATTGCGTTCTTGATTTTCCGCAGGAGCCTGGTAAATGAATTCTAATTTTTATACCCCCCAGACAGAAGACGATTTCTCGAAAGCACGCAATAAAGCACTGTTCAATGAAATACAACATTTTATGGCTCCTGACGAAGCATCGCTTATCTCTTTCACTGATATAAAGTCACTACTCAAACCCAAAAATGAAATTTACATGGGAATGAAAACTATTCCTGTTTCTAAAATAGTAGGAAGCGAAGGCAGATATAAAGATTTTGACAATCAGTTTTTTCCAAAAAGAAATTTTCTTAAAGAACGCTGGGAACATGTTGATGAAGCTGCAATTCAGTCTATAACACTGCCTCCTATCAAAGTATATGAACTTGCAGGCTTATACTTCGTACGGGACGGGAATCACCGCGTCTCCGTCGCAAAAATACGAGGTACAGAGTTTATAGATGCAGAAGTTGTCTCCCTGCAAAGCGAAATAAAACTAAAACCGACAGATACTTTGAACGGTATGATCAGACAGATCATTTTTTATGAAAAAAGAGTTTTTTACACGGAGACAAACTTCGGCGACATAACAGATTTCTGGAGACTGGATTTTTCGACGGCCGGACAGTATGATGTAGTTTACAATCATATTTTAACGCACAAATACTATCTTAATATGAAAAGGACTGATGAGATTTCAATGGAAGATGCTATTGTATCCTGGTATACAACCGTATATTCTCCAATCATCGATGTAATCAGAAAGGATCATATTATGCATTATTTTAAACATCACACCGAAAGTGATCTGTATGTCTGGATCATAAAATATTGGGATGAACTCAAAAAGAAATTCGGCAATGATTTCAAACTAAATGATGCAGTTACTTCCTTTAAAAGGAAGAAAAGAATCGGGGTTTTAAATAAAATGATCAATATCTTTCAGCGTATTTTACTTAAACGAAGTATCAGAACTAATTGATATTTTTGATTTTTAAAACTTGACGATGAAATATTTCAATGATAAAATAAAATGATGAAAATATGACAGGAGAAAAAAAACTTGTATTCATTAGACTCTTTCACGAATGTACCTTTGATAATTTCTGCAGTGACTGGTGTTATATTATTTGTTCTGCTTATAATCATAAAATCCCGTAATACAGCAAAACTCAGTTTCATTTTTTATGCAGTCCTTCTTGTTTTGACCGTAGGTATCATCTACACCGTTTCTACATCTCATACGATCTATCTTGCAATAACTGTTCTGGCAGCAGAAATTCTCCTGCTGCCTTATCTCATTATACTTGCATTAGGGATACCCAGAAAACGTGAAAAAAAAATAAACCAGAAAGTAACGGAAGCAGAAAAATCCGCAGCAGCCGCACCGGATACAGTTGCTCTTGAACACTATGAAAAAATACTTTCCGTAAATAAAGATTTTACCATAACAGCTGCAAATATGTTTTCTGATGAAAACAGTATGGATAAATTTCTTGATTATTTCAATAGGAAACTTACAGCCACGGCACAGGCAGACGGATGCGTTATTCTTCTTGCTGATGAATTTGACAACATTCTTGCAGTCCGTTCCATGAGCGGCTCATTTCCGCCTCCATACAAACTTCCTGATGATCTTCCTCATAAGCCCGTCCGAGTTGAAACAAATTTCCGGTATGCACAGTTTCCGCTTTCTGATAATATATTCGGTGATGTTGCTTCCGGTAGTGAACCAGTTCTTATTTCCGATTCTGCAAAAGATCCTCGTATCTATCAAAACGGACCGGAAGATTTTCTTTTGTGCGGCAGTTATATTTTCGTCCCCATAAAAATAAATGAAGAAGTTATCGGTATTGCGTCTCTTTCACGTAACCCCGGAAAAGACAAATTCACCGCACAGGATCTTGAAGAAGCTGAAATAATTACAGATGCCGCATCAACCGCGCTTAAACCTCTTTTCAGTTTTCTGGAATACAGTGAACACAGGGAACTTACAAAAGAGGGAGATATTGCTGCTAAATTTCAGAAAGAACTACTGCCGGAGAAACTTCCCATTGTTGGAAATGTATCACTCGGATGCTGGTCTTTAACTGCTGAAAACGTATGTGGGGATTATTACGATGTAATATTTTCCAGAAAAGACCGGGTCGCATATGTCATGGCAGACATTGCCGGGAAGGGAATGAATTCCTTTATGGTTATGGTAATGGTCCGGGCAATGCTCCGTCTTCTTGTAAATACTCCGCAAACCGCGGGTACAATCCTCAATTGGGCAAACCGCGGTATCTGCTCCGAAAACTCCAATATAGACCATTTTGCGAGTATAGCACTCATAAACTATAACCCACTTAACGGAGACACCCAGATTGCAACATGCGGTATAAATCCGATTGTTCTTTACTCGGCAAAAACAAATACGATTTCAAAAATATCAGATGAGAACGAACCTCTGGGTGTTGAAAAAGAGACGATCTATAAAGATATAAACATTAAGCTGCTTTCGGGCGATATTTTAGTAACATGCACGGACGGCTTACTTGAATCTCTTAATGAATTTGGTATACAATATTCACTTACCAGCCTGATGAAGATTGTTGAAGTGAATCATCAGCTTTCCGGGCGCGATATTGCAAATCGCGTAAAAGATGATATAAAAAAATACTGCAGCAACACACAACAGTATGATGACCAGAGTCTTATGGTCATAAAAATCCAAGGGTAAGGAGCTTCTGTATGGAACTTAAAATAAGAAAAAATGGAGACGTATACATCATCGATGTTAATGGTGAAATGGATCTTTACAACTCCTACAAGCTGAAAGAGCTTGTTATGAAGATGCTCGAAAAAAATGTAAAAGTTTTCATTATCAACCTTGAACAGGTAGATTATATCGATTCATCGGGAATTGGTGCATTAATTTATATTTGTTCAACTATCAAAAAAATGAACCTGAAACTTTCAATTGCAAACATTCATGGTTCCGTAAAAAAAGTTATTGAGCTTACAAAGCTCATGGGATATTTCCCGATCTCGAATAGTGTTGAAGAAGCTCTTTTAATGGTTAAGGAGTAAGAGTTTTTTATCGGCTGTTTGCAATATTTTTCTACATTAGGAGTTTGTAATTATGGAGCAGGAAGAAATAAAAGAACTGCGCTCTGATGATAATGATCCGTTGTTTGATAAAACCAATATGCTTTGTAAAACATTTCCGTCAGATTTTCGTCAGATACGATATTTTACGCTGCTGATTGTTCAGTCGGCACCTACTGAAATTAAAGAACTTAACCTTCTTGAACAGCAAATAAGTGAAGTTATAAAAAATGCAGTTAAGCATGGAAATCATTGTGATATAAATAAGAAAGTTACTGTCTGGTATTCTTTCAGTCCGACTCACGCACACCTTATTGTACAGGATGAAGGAGAAGGATTTAAAGATATTGAAAAATGGAATGATTTCAACCGTAAACGCCTTGAATGTCTGCATAAGCAGAATTTCGAAGAACTTACAAATTATGTTTCATTCCGCACGAAACAAAGTGATGAGCAGGATGGTGGTAATGCGCTTTTTGCTGCACTTGAATACTGGAACGGAGGATTCGTCTACAATGGTAAACGAAACGGTGTAGCAATGCTTAAAAAATTTCAGCAGAAGCGGCACGGTGTTTACACTGATGGGGAATAAATCACTAAAATTTATTTTACACTTTGATATAAATTTCTGCAGAGAGAATTCACATCTTTATTGAACGTAAAAAGGTATTTTTTGCCGTGTAAAGCTTGACAATGCAGATTTTATTTTGTATTTTTTATAAGTAAGTACAATATACTTGTATCATAAATCGGGGATGTCCCGGTTTCGACGGATACGGGAAAGCTTGTACTGCAGGTAAGGTCCGCAGGTCCTTTAAACGTGCGAAAACTTATAACTGCCAAACGTGATGAGGACTACGAGTCCGATAACGAACAGTTAGCTCTTGCTGCGTAAGCGGCAACTTAAAGAGCCGGAAACCCGGTTGCACCGCTTTGAGCGGCTGGGATCTTCTGTTACAAACCAGAGCTTGCTGCGTATAGTATCCGATATAGACGCAGGACTTTTTATCGGAATACGGAGCAGACGCTTTCTGTGCTGCTACCTGCTCCCGACAACTACCTCGCTCAGATAAACCTGTAGATGTACCTGTTTTACGTTTTCGGACGGGGGTTCAATTCCCCCCATCTCCAATTCCAATAAGGGCAGCAAAAAATAATGCTGCCCTTTTATTTTTAACGGCCGTTTTCAATTGATCAATTCGATACAGTTAATGGCAATTGACATTTATTTTCTGCATGGATATTATAGTAAAACTATACATTGTATTTTATAAAAGAAAAAGGTATATATATGGCAGTTGACGAAAAATTACAGACAGTGCGGCACAGCTGTTCGCATGTTATGGCAGAGGCAGTTCTGCATCTGTTTCCCGGAACAAAAATAGCAATAGGACCGGCTATAGAAACCGGATTCTATTATGATTTTGATTTTCCAAAAGACACTAAATTCTCAGACTCCGATTTTCCTGCCGTTGAAAAAGAAATGCGAAAAATACTTGCAGGCAATCATGATTTTATTCGAAAGGAAGTGTCTAAAGAAGAAGCCCTGGATCTTTTCAAGGATGAACCGTATAAGCTGGATCTGATTAAAAATCTTGCCGACACAGAGGTAATTTCCACCTACGAACAGGACGGCTATCTTGATCTCTGCCGTGGTCCTCATGTTAATAATACAAAAGAAATCAACCAGCAGGCATTCAAACTTATGAAAACAGCCGGGGCATACTGGCACGGGGATCCTACTCAGCCTATGCTCACCAGAGTTTACGCTGCATGCTTTGAAAAGCCTAACGATTTGAAAGATTACTTAAAAATGCTTGAAGAAGCAGACCGCAGAGATCACCGGAAACTGGGCATCCAGATGGATCTTTTCCATATTGAAGACGAAGACCCTGGACAGGTATTCTGGCACCCGAACGGATGGACAATGTATCTTACGCTTCAGGATTATATGCGTGATAAAATCCGCAAAGACGGATACCTTGAAGTTAATACTCCCGCCGTTATGCCGCGCTCACTGTGGGAAAAATCCGGACACTGGGGACATTATCAGAAAAATATGTTCGTTACGGAAAGTGAAAAACGTATTTTTGCTATAAAACCGATGAACTGCCCTGGAGCTCTTGAGATTTTTAACACACGTACCAGAAGCTATAAAGATCTTCCCCTCCGCCTTGCTGAATTCGGACACTGCGTACGTAATGAACCAAGCGGAACATTACACGGTACAATGCGTGTCCGGGGTTTTGTTCAGGATGATGCGCATATACTCTGCACGGATGAACAGATTGGTTCTGAAGTAACAAAATTCTGTAACCTCCTTAAGGATGTATATAAAGATTTCGGATTTGATAAGAATCTGATCGTTAAATTCAGCACAATGCCGGATGATCACGTAGGAGATCTTGAAACATGGGCCCATGCTGAAAAAGCACTGGCAGATGCATGCAAAGCAGCAAAACTTGAATATGAGATTTCTCCGAAGGAAGGGGCTTTCTACGGACCTAAACTCGAATTTACTCTCACGGATGCACTTGGACGTCAATGGCAGTGCGGCACTATTCAGGTAGACTATCAGCTGCCCTCTGCAGAACGTTTAAATGCAGAATATATCGGCGCCGACAACCAGAAACATCATCCGGTAATGCTGCACCGTGCAGTACTTGGTTCAATTGAGCGTTTTCTCGGTATTCTCATCGAGAATTATGCAGGAGCCATGCCTGCCTGGCTGCACTTCGAACAGGCAGCAATAGTACCGGTCGGAGGTGGATTTACCGATTATGCACAAAAAGTATGCAGTGCAATGACTGCAGCCGGAATCCGCGCAAATGCGTATATCAGCGACGATAACATGAAAAACAAAATAAAATTTGTTACGTCCGAACATAAGACACCGTATATACTTGTTGTTGGCCAGAAGGAACAGGATGAGGGAACGGTAACTGTACGTTTCCGGGCAGACAGTAACATTCCGCAAAAAGTATATAAGCTTGAAGAATTTGTTGCATATGTACAGGATAAAATCAGTACGCACTATAACGGTATCTAGGATATATATTATTGTATCATCAAAATCATAACCACCCGGCAAACGGGTGGCTTCTTACTTTTCTGAACAAAGTACCTGAAGCATTTCCACTTAGATTGCATATCATTTTAAGGTAAAATACACAGTGGGTAAAAAGGAAAATTCCCCGTCAGTAAATTTAAAAAACACTGCCAGTAAATTTAAATTTCCATACCATGAAAATTTAAAAACTATACCATAGAAATTTAAATTCCTCGCAATAGTACGCCAAATTCTATGGCATAGTACGTAAAATTCCATGACGTGGTTTGCAAAATTCTATGACGTGGTTTGCAAAATTCTATGACGGGGAATTTTCTCCTGCAGTATGACTTATTTATTCCTTAAAAAAAAGCCGGTTCATAAAACAGGAACCGGCCGATATTCAGAACTTTCAGGCATTATTTTATTGCAAGAATCGAATCAACAGCCTTATCTACATAATTAACGTTCAGATCTTCAATAGTTCCCAGATCGATTGCTGCGGACGACTGTTCTTCTATCGGAATTTTTGCAAGGACCGGCAGATTATAATTCTGTGCAATCGCTTCTATATTGCTTTTTCCGTAAACATGGATTATTTCTCCGCATTTCGGACATTTTACGTAACTCATGTTCTCTACAAGACCGATTATCGGGATATTCATCATATTTGCCATTTTTACGGCTTTCTCGACAATAACGCGGACAAGCTGCTGGGGTGACGATACGACAATAATTCCATCCACAGGAAGGGACTGAAATACCGTAAGAGGTACGTCACCTGTTCCCGGCGGCATGTCTACAAACATATAGTCCACCTCATTCCAGATAACATCAGTCCAGAACTGTTTTACTGCACCTGAAATCACAGGTCCGCGCCAGATAACCGGATCGGTATTCTTTTCCAGCAGGAAATCCATAGACATAAGCTGAATGCCGCCGTCAGTCGTGACAGGCTTCATCGAGTTGTCATCACCTTCAATACGCGTTGAACTTAGTCCGAACGCCTCCGGAATGGAAGGACCGGTGATATCGGCATCCAGAATTGCAGTACGCTTTCCCTTGCGGTTCATAGCGCATGCAAGCAGACACGTGACAAACGATTTACCTACACCACCCTTCCCGCTTATAACGCCGATAACTTTCTTAACAGAACTGCCTTCATGCAGCTTTGCACGCATATCGCGTGATTCACAGTTTTTACTGCATGACGAGCAGTCATGGTTACAATTTTCTTCTTCTGCCATCTACAAGCTCCAAAAAATTGGTATCTATTATAATTTAATCAGAAAATGATTCATCGTCAATGATATCACTGTTGTCCTGTACTTTCTGTCTTCTGATTTCATTTAAAATGGTTTCAGGCTGAATACCGTTCAGAGCATCCGTTATATCGTATACGGTGCCCGTCCGCAGGTAATACAATATACAGGTAATTTCTTTCTGTGGAATATATTTTATATCGGACAATGCTCTGCGGTATAAAGCCTGCTGATTATAATACTGCGAAGGCCGCTGGATTTTATCTGTTTTATAATCGACAATCGTATATGTACTGTCTTCATTTTCATAGGCAAGATCAAGAATACCCGTAACATAACAGCCGGATAAAAAACTGCGGAAGGCAAATTCCGTGCGGAACCATCTTCCGCTGCACAGCGCTTTCTTCAGAGCTTTTCCGGGCTCACTTTCATTGAAGGCTTCCACCATCCTGATGCAGCTTTCAACAACTACTGCACGATCCGTTTCTTTTTCAAGTCCCGTCATCAGATTGAGCGGCGGAATGTATGTATCCGGGGGTGTACCACCTGCTACGGCCTGAAGATATGCGTGCACAAGCGTACCAAACGCAGCATAATCGAATTTCGTTCTTTCTACTATCTCATTTATTTCGGTATATGAATCGGCAGATAAAATTCCCGTACTTTCACCCGTAAAGGCCGTTTCCAGACTGCTTGGTATAATTCTGTTCAGAGGAAGGACGTTCTGTATTATAACTTCTGATTTTTCATAATTCAGGGCAAAATCCTGTGCTTTCTGCAGTTTTTCTTCTGCAGATACATGGTATGCAGAGGCTTTACCGGAACTGTACAAAACTTTTCTTTCTACAGGTTCTATCAGTGTAAAATCAAACGGAGAACCTTCCTTATAACAGGTTCTGTCACCTTCATAATAATTTTCAATAATTGCTTCAAACATTGATGAACTGCCGCCGGCAGGTTTAGGATGATGCCAGACACCGGAAATATAAACCGCGGATTCAGCCCGTGTAAGGCCGACGTAAAAAAGCCTGCGGAATTCAGCATCATCCTTTCTATCGCTTTCTGCCTTCTGTTTTTTAAAAAAATAATTCCCGCTTCCGTTTTTAAAATTGAGCGATACTCCCGACGATTCGCTGTAGTATACTTTTTCTTTGTTGCTGTCTGACTTCGTACTTCCGGTACATCCGCAGACAAATACATATTTAAATTGAAGTCCTTTGCTCTTGTGAATAGTCATAATCTGAACAGCTTCATACTGTTCCAACGGATACGTAACTTCCTCCGCATTGATTTCAGAATTATCGGACATAAAATAACTGCCGGAGTTTTTTTTCTGAGCAAGCTGGTCAACGAACCAGGCCGGACTCTTCCCGACAGTATCAGCCTGCCGCGCTAGTTCGAATAAAAGGTCATACTGTTCTGCAAAAAGAAACACTGTTCTGTTCCATAAAAACTCATACCGGTACCCGTAATCGTACCACAACCGCGATATGGTATCTGTTATACGGTGACAGGGTAAAAAAGCGGATACATCAGCATACATTTTCTGCGCATCTTCATATTTTTTGAATTCCTCAGCCGGAAGCGCTTCCTTCATGCATCCGGTCAGTTCCCGCCGGAACGGCTTGAAAACGGGAGCCGCTGCTTCAACATCTATCGATTGAGCAAGTACGGTCTCAGCCGACTGTTCGTCAAGTCCGGAAAACGGAGAACATATGAAAGAGGCAAAGGCATTGACATCGGACGGATATACACAGAGCCGCATAATGTTGTATATGTCATTTACGGGAGCCTCGGCAAAAATATCCCTGTGCTGATCAAGTGTATATGGAATACCCGCTCTGCTCAGATATGAAGTTAATGAACTGCGGTCCGTACGGGAACGGTCAAGAATTGCTATATCACGGTATTTCACACCGGCAGCGGTAAGCTCTGAAATTTTCCCTGCAATAAAATATGAAAGCTGATCTTTTGCATTCAGATACAGATCAGATACTGCATCATCGGAAAGTACTCCCTTCGTATTCAGCATGCAAACATGTACGGGAACATTGTCAGCCGTAATAGCAACACTTTTTTCTGCCGTACCTTTTTCCGCATTATATTTCTGCGCAATTGTCTCTTCGGTAAAACCTGCCTCATATTCGTTGAGCGGTTTTTCCGGGAACACCCATTTAGTGGGAGCGGACAACTGTCCGGATGACTCTGTGTCTGTTTTTTTCCCGCACAGATAGCCTCCGAAAATCTGATTAAATGCTGAAAGCAGTTCCGGTGTTGACCGGTAGTTGTATATCATGCTGTAAACCGAACCGCCTGAACTGCGTATCTCTTTTTTAAGTTTGTTAAAAACCGAAACATCCGCACCACGGAATTTATAGACAGACTGTTTTTCATCACCGACGAAAAAAATATTGTTGTGCGATATAAGAGAGAGAAGTTCACGGTTTTTTCCATTGTTGTCCTGAAATTCGTCTATCATAATCCGGCTGAATGATTCCGCTTCCTGTCGCTGTATATCAGCCTGTTCATGCAGTATGCGCAGTGCCAGTCCGGTCACGTCGGAAAAAGTGAGTTCACCTGTCTGTCTTTTTGCTTCATTTACCTTAGACAGAAAACCGTCAAGAAGCTTGAAAATTCCTTTCGTTGTATCATAATGAATGATATAATCTGCAGCTGATTCGAACACCGGTCCTATGCCGTCATCATTTTTGACAGCCCCGACGGCACTTCGCAGAGGATTTGTATATCCCTTCTGAGCCTGATTAAAGTAGAATCGTTTAAGCGCATGTAAAAAGACAGTCACCATGACGGAAGAACTACCGTCTTCTATTGATTCAGGAGAAACAGGACAGAGCTCCACCGTAGAAATTTCCTCAAGTGCCTTTGAAAGACACGTCCCGTAAGGAGTCTGTTTCTTTTCAGGAGGCAGAGAATTGAATAGTTCACGGATGAAATCTACGGCTTTTTCAAATTCCGGTATTTTTTTATTCCATGCATCTGCGATTTCTTTCTTCTGCACATCAAGTGCGTCGGTAAAAAAAGTTTCGCTGTCTGCAAGAGACGTATATCGTTCCACGGTATCCGCAAAGAGGCAGTCGGCTAGTTCCTGAAGTTTTCCGGCATCAGTGGTACTTTTTATTGCCACATCATTCCGATGGGCAATCACAAAAGGCAGTGCGAGATTTTTTATCGTTCTTCCGGCTCCTGATGCACCAATGCGGAAATCAGGACGGATTCCGTATCTGTTAGCAGCCTGCCGCACTATTCCTGCACAATACGAATCAAGTGTCTGTATACGTGCGTTTGAAAACCCGGCGACAGCTTTCTGTGCACGAAGACGTTCTGTTTCCGGGGTCTTTTCGTTCAGGGCAAAAAAAGTCAGTGTATTGTATATTCGTTCGTACATTTCCGCCGCAGCTTTATCTGTAAACGTCAACGTAAGTATTTTATCAACACTGATATTTTCGGTCATGACAAGATATGCAAAACGTGTTGCAAGAACGTGTGTCTTTCCGGAACCTGCACCTGCAGCAACTATTGTATTTCCGTTCGAACAGCATACCTTCATCTGCTGGTCATCAAGACGGCGGTCAGGAAGTAAAAAATAAGCAGGATACTTTTCAGAAGTCATGTTGCGTCTCCCTGTGATTCCGGAATCCGTATACCGGATGAAATATATGCTGTGCGGCATATCGATTTAAACCGACACGTTCTGCAGTCCCGGTATGCTTCAACACGCTCCGAATCTACTGCAAAATTATACGACTGTACGCTGTCCGTAAAATCTTTTACATACACGGAAAAACATTCAAGCGTATGTGCATATTCCGCCATTGTGACAGCTCCGGAACGTCCGGAGTGTCCGTTCTGAACAATAAAACGGTTCTTTCTGTCGCTGATCGTATAAAAAAGTGCATTTTCGACTGCAGAAACTCCGCCTGCAGCATGATTCATATTCCATAGAGTTATGTACATAGGAATTTGAAAGTCTGCGAGTCTGTTTTCGGAATCAGCGATACAGTCTGCCGTCGCAGGGGCAGCTGCGGCAGTGTTTTTGTAATCAATAATTGACACGTCCCCGTTATCGTCTGAAAGAATACAGTCAATTCTACCGGTTAATGAAACGTCTGAAATATTTTCATAATGACCTGACATCCACTGTTCTACACCAGTTACCGTATATCCTCCGAATGTCTTACAAAACGTTCTGAGAAATAAAAGTATCGTATCAGCAAAAATTTCCTTTTGTGATTCAAGAACGGTAAGCACGAGCGGACTTCCTTTAAAATTTTCTTCCGGTGAGCAGAACGCTTCTCCTGCAAATCCGATAAGACTTTCCCGTATCTCCGGTTCATTTTCAAATACACCGTCTTCTGAAACGAATGGAAGTTTTCTGCCTGCCTCCTGATACGACTTCATGAACAGTTCAAGAATCTTATGGTTTATTGAACCTGAATCGTATTTCTCCATAAGAGATGTGTCAAGTGTGTCATCCTTTAATTTGAGAATCTGACTGAAAATCCATGCACGCCGGCATGGATAAAAACTTGTAAGATCGGTCTGTGCAATATGAAGTACACCGGGCCTGTTGTCGTTACGGGATCTGTTTGTACAAAGCACAAACTTTATCTTCTGCTTAAGACGGTCATGCGGTTCTTCATAGACAGCATGTAGAACCGCTATTTTATTCTTCCACGAGGAAAAACCGTTCTTCTGGAACTCTGTAATTTTTTCAGGAAACACGGAATCATCAGCAAAACTGTCCTGCTCACGGATAATAAAATCATCATCTGAAAGACTTCGGAGTTCGTTTTCACATTCATTTTTATCTTTTTTGGCAAACAGACTGAACGGAATGGAAAAACCGCCGAACGTCTGTTCCGCGGCAGAAAAAAACGCGGTGTCTTTTTCTGCATATAACCGTACAAATGCGTCTGAAGCTGTATCCTTGTCAGGTCCTGCCAGTTCCTCTCTCTTTTTCCGGGAAAGAAATGAAAGACTTCTGTACGGGACAGTCAGTCTTGTCTGTGACGAGTCAAGTACAAACTGATATTTAAACTGTGCACATGACGAAAGCCGGTAGGGAAAAACAGACACGCCTGAAAATCCGGGTTGTTTCTGGTAAATACTATTCTCAAGTTCATTAAGAAAAAAACTATACGGTGAAGGAATCGAAAGTTGAAACGGTGTAAGAAAATTATCTTCTATATCGATCAAATCAGAAAGAACTTTCAGACATCTGCCCAAAATAAGATTTGCATCATCCGAAAAATGTAATTCATCCAGAAAATCAGAGCGGAATGCAAACCACTGCGTCTGTATGCCACGAAATGTAGCTGCACTGCACAATCCGGTAATACGTTTTTTTAATTCCCGGTATGCGCGCAGTTCGCGCTCCGTTGTATTTCCGGAATTTACAGAAGCAAGTGCACGTTCCCATGAATCAATCATTGTACCGTTTTCTTCATATGAACAGATGCACTTACGTTCGCTTCCTTCCCGTACCAGATTCTGATTAAGTTCTTTTTCTTTCCACGGGATATATCCGTCAAGGAGCAGCGAGCGGACACTGTCATATGAAAAATTATTCTGTACACATTCCTGAATCTCGCGGAATATCCGTCCGGCACTGTAGGTGGTATATGATTCGCCTGCACGCATGATAAATGGGATACAGTACAGGTTTAATTCACGCTCTATATACGGTCTCCATGTATCGATATCGCTCACACTGACAGCAATATCACTCCATGTGGTATCATTGTTTTTTACAAGGCTGCGGATTTTTAATGCTGCAGCCCGGAGTTCAGTACGCGAATTCGAATAAAACGACACTACGGGCCGAATAGTCGTCTCAGGGAGCATGACAAGCTGAACGCTTTCCGCTTTTTCCATATTCTCCCGATAATCACTGAAATCCTCGAGAGTTTCAGGATAAAATATAATACAGGTCCTTCCGACAAGAGAAAAGTCCGGCATAATCCATGACGGCTCAAAAAGATCATTATCGTCAAGATATTTTTTATACCGTGTATAAAGTGTTAAATAATCCTGATTTTCTTCATCACTGTCGCTGCCACTGCGTTTATTCAGCCATACCTCATATTTTTTATGCCACATTTCCAAAGACGGAAGAATACGGGCTATCCAGTCCGTAAATGCATAGGCATTTTGTGCATATACAGGATTTATAATGCTTTTAAATAAAGGCTGTCCTTCCGATGCCTTCCGTGAATTTTCCGAAATAAGCCTGCGTATAAAAATCTTCCTGAGAAGAGACGGAATACTCCGGTGATCCCGAACCTTTGCATTCATCATGGATGACTTAAAAGTATCCCATGCGGTAAAACGTTCAAGAGGCACCGACGTCACACCACTTTCTTCCGGATGCGAAACAATCCAGTCGGTCCATGACGAAGCCGCTATATCGGTCGGAAAAACAAACAAAACGGTATCATTTTTCAAATTATTTATAATGACATGTGAAATTTCTGAGGGAGGTACATACAGAATATTCATATACATAAATATACCATAAAAAACCGGTAAAAAACATCCCCGTGCACAGGTATATGACGGAACTGATAATTGTCACTTTTTTGTTGTAAAGAATTGCAATAAATGGTAATGTTCTTCACAAATTATAAATACTGTCGTGAAATTAGTATAAATAAACTTTTACAAAGACGTATTTGTTCCGGAGGTTTTCTCTATGGAAGAGAATATTACGGAGATTGTAACTTCTCTCGTTTTCCAGCTCGCTGTTATCATTTTTGCTGTACGTATAGTCGGAAAGCTTGCCGTGAAAATCGGCATCCCTTCCGTTCTCGGTGAACTTGTTGCAGGCATTATTATCGGACCGTATGCGCTCGGCGGAATAGCACTTCCCGGATTTGCACACGGCATTTTTCCCCTGAACTCGCCATCTCTTGCTGTAAGTCCTGAGCTGTATGCTCTTTCTTCACTTGCATCCATTATTCTCCTGTTTTCATCAGGTATTGAAACGGATCTGACTCTGTTCCTCAAATACTCTGTAACAGGTGGTGTAATCGGTTTCGGAGGTGTTGCGGTTTCGTTCCTTTTCGGAGACTTTTGCTCCATGCTTATGCTCGGAGCCGGTTTTATGGACGTTCGGAGCCTGTTTCTCGGAATTATGTCTACAGCAACATCTGTCGGAATTACGGCGCGGATTCTTTCCGATAAGAAAAAAATGGATTCTCCCGAAGGTGTAACCATTCTCGCTGCTGCAGTATTTGATGATGTACTTGGTATTGTCCTTCTTGCCGTCGTTATGGGGATCGTCTCTGCAATCTCGGGAGGTGCTACTATCTCCGGTACCAAAATAGAGATGATTGCTTTCAAAGCCTTTTCAATCTGGCTTGTTTTTACTGCACTATGTATTATTTTTTCAAAATACATCGCACGTTTTGTTAAATTGTTCGGTGGCACATATGATTTTACGATAGCATCACTTGGAGTCGCGCTTATTCTTGCCGGAGTTTTTGAAAAACAGGGACTGGCAATGATTATCGGTGCCTACACAACAGGCCTTGCACTGTCAGGAACTGAAATCGCCCCCGTAATTCAGGAACGTATTCACGGACTGTATAAGTTTTTTGTACCAATATTCTTTGCCGTCATGGGAATGAGTGTGAATCTGGGAGCGCTGATGAATAAAGAAGTTCTTATATTCGGTGCAGTCTATACCGCAGCAGCCATTATTGCCAAAATAATCGGCTGCGGCGGTCCTTCGCTGGCACTCGGTTTTAATCTGAAAGGTGCTCTGCGCATAGGTATGGGAATGATACCGAGAGGCGAAGTAGCACTTATTATCGCCGGCATAGGTCTGACAGCAGGAATAGTCAACCAGGAACTGTTCGGCGTGGTTATTCTTATGACTCTTGTGACTACAATTTTTGCTCCCCCGCTTCTGAGCGTTACACTTAAAATCAAAGGCAGGGGAACGCGTAAGGAAATAAAGACGGCAGAAGCGCAGCAGTTTGTATGGGATTTCAAGGATGCTGAAATTGCAGACCTTGTCATCGACATGTTTCTTCAGGATCTCCGGTCGGAAGGATTTTATGTACAGATGATGAATATCTCTGACGGACTTTCACAGGCACGCAGAGGAAATATATCTCTGTCCATTACAGAAACGGACAGCATCGTTACCATAGAAACCGACAAAGAGGACATGGGCTTTGTAAAAGCAGAAATATATGAAGTTCTTCTTTGCCTGAACAAATCACTTCAGACACTCGAAGCACTGCATGCAGCCGGATCGTTTCAGACAAGTCTGATATCCGGAGAAAACAGATTCGAACCGGCGCTTATGAAGCTGCTCAACAAAAACGCTATCTGCTGTGATCTGAAAGGTGAAACAAAAAAGGATATTCTTGACGAACTTGTTACTCTCCTTGAAAAAACAGGGAGAATAACAGACCACAATCTTGTACTTTCGGACGTACTGGCCCGTGAAGACATAATGAGCACTGGTCTTGAAAAAGGAATCGCTATACCCCATGCAAAAACAGACGGAGTAAAAGACATCTGCATTGCAATAGGAATAAAAAAAGAAGGAATAGATTTTTCACCCCTTGACGGAGAACCGTCAAAAGTCTTTATTATTATTGTTTCTCCCAAAAAAGGAGAGTCTCCTCAGATGCAGATCATATCCGCTGTCAGCAGTATTCTAAGGAAAAAAAATGCATACGAAAAAATACTGGCTGCCCGTACCCCTGACGAGGTCCTCGAAATTATAAAAACGGTTTCCCCTAAAAAATAATAACACGGCGTTTCGCTTCTGCGGAACGCCTTTTTTATATATCAATTACTTGACATATAATACTATTCTTTGTATATTATACATAACAAAACAATATTGTTTTACTACAACTAAAGGAGCATTTTATGATGTTCAACACGGGCTCCTCTCTCCTTGATGCCGTTGTGCTTGCTGTCGTAGCCCGCGAACAGGCAGGAACATACGGATACAGGATTACGCAGGACGTCCGAAATGTAATTGACGTTTCTGAAAGTGCATTATATCCGGTGCTCAGAAGACTTCAGACAAACAGTCTTCTTGAAACCTATGATAAAGAATTTTCAGGACGGAACAGGCGGTATTATAAAATCACCGCACAGGGGATGATCGAACTTGATTCGTACAGACGAGACTGGATCGAATATTATAAAAAAATGAACAGTATACTACTGGGAGATGATTTATGACGCGTCAAGAATATTTGAGCGAGCTGAAATTACAGCTCAGATCACTTCCTGTTGAAGAACAGGAGGAAGCTCTTGAATATTACCGGGGTTATTTCGACGATGCCGGAAATGATCAGGAAGTAATGAAAGAATTCGGAAGTCCGGAAGAACTGGCACAGAGTATTGTTTCTAAATTTGCAGGAATTCCATCCGTAAAGCAAAAAACAAAAAACGAATCGGAAGACGGTACGTGCGGAAGCTTTTCAAGTGATGAAGTTCGCAGTCTTGATCTTTCGCTTGGTGCAGCAGAAATCGTGATGATAAAAGACACGATGTTTTCTGTGGACTACAGGGGAATCGCTCCCGGTGATATACGGTACGGTCTTTCACCGTTCGGAACGTTTTCGATTGAAAATACGAGAAAAATACCGGATATAAATTTCTGGAGTCATAATGATACTTCGGGAAATAAAGTATATCATCCCCGTATTCTTATACGAATTCCGGAACACACAAAAATTGATTTACTGCGGCTCCATGTCGGTGCAGGATCATTCGACGCAAAGAATGTTGAAATACAAAGCACACGGTGTTATATCGATGTTGAAGCCGGAAACATCGTACTATCAAAGGTCCGTGGGGGTGCGGCAGAATTCCGCTGCGGTATGGGTACTATTTCTTTTACCGGTGAGCTGCACGGTCTTGTAAAAGCGGATTGCGGTATGGGTAATATCACTCTTCTGCTTGAAGGAAATCCTGATGCTTATTCGATTGCTGCAAAGGTCGGACTTGGCTCGGTACGGTTCAACGACCTTCACAAAGACGGTTTCGGAAGTATAGTCTGCAGTGAACAGAAACAGAATCACTTCTCAATCAATTGCGGAATGGGAAGTGTAAAAATTAAAATGTAATAAGGATAAATGGGAGAAAAAATAATGGCTAAAAGACTTTACAAATCGCAGGAAAAGAAACTGTGCGGTGTATGTGCCGGAATTGCTGAATATTTTAATATTGATCCGACTATAGTCCGGCTCATATGGGTTGTAATAACATGTGCAAGTGTCGGCGGAGGACTGGTTGCATATGTTATCTGTGCGCTTATTATGCCGGACAGACCGTCGTCATCATCTGACTGGAACAACATGAAACGTGCAAACGACACGTCTGATGAAGACAGAGAATTCAACAGTCATTTCGAAAAAAAATAACCGAAGTATATATGCCATGCTTGTGCAGCAGCTGTATAGGACGGGCCGCATTCCACATGGCATACAAATGACAACATTGCTTCTTTTTTTCTTTGCTGGTATGGTAGCCGTCTATGGTTACCATACAACAGGTCAGACCGGAAGATTTTCCGGTGCAGGACAATCTATTCCAGACCGCGTTCTGGGGAACGTTTAAAAATACATGCGGACAGCAATCTTTTTTCTTCACCGTTTTGTATTCCGACAAGGATATATCATTTCAATTTCCGTTCATGGTTCTTATCCGCTTCCGCCGGGACGGTTCATGCTATGCATATGCGCCCAGAGCACCGTCTGTTTCTATCGCTCCCGAAAAGCAGGGTATTCTGCTTGAAGAAATCGGAGTCGCAGTCAAATCGGTATTTCCGGCACAATGTATCTGTCTGAGATATGATCTTGCATGGAAGAGTCTGAACCACAGTGATACGACGGTGCTTCCAGAAAATGAACAAATCATTATGAACTGGGGAACAAAAACACATAACCTGCGGAAAGCGCCGGGAAATTATATATGTCCTGATACTGTCATCATCAATATCTCTGCAGCACCTGAACAAATTCTCTCCCATATGCGGACAACAACGCGTAACTGCATCAGGCGTGCATACCGCAGTAAAATCGAATTTGCAGTAAAAGGAGCGGAAGCGCTCCCCGACTGGTACAGTCTGTATCAAAGTACGGCTCTGCGTAAAAATTTCTTTTATGAAAAAGAACAATATTTCGACAGGCTGTTTTCTCATAAGCACGTTCAGAGTAATGCAGTACACGAACCTCCGCCACGCGAAAAAATTATCCCGCTTGATGCACCGGCTCCGGCGCCGCAGTTCCGCATTATGACTGCGGAAAAGGATAAAAAAATTATTTCAGGAATTATTATTGCGCTTTCAGGTCATAACGCATACTACATGTATGCAGGTTCCAGTCTTGAACAGCGGGAACTTATGCCGAATTACGGACTTCAATGGGAAGCAGTCAGATTTGCACGCAGCAGAGGATGCACAAGTTATGATCTTATGGGTATTCCTCCGAACAACAATACAGCAGATTCAATGGCCGGTTTATATATCTTTAAAACTGGCTTCGGCGGAGAAAAAGTAAGATTTGCAGGGGCATGGGATTTTATATATGATACGGATAGATACAAATATTTTGTACTTGAAGATCAGATGAAACTTAAGTCCGACCGGAATAGCTTATAAACATATACACCGGATATATTCTGACAGACAGCGGAACTGCTGCAGCCTCGTGATAAAAATAATCAGAAATACCGCTTCCGTTCGTTAAGA
>JALNVF010000004.1 GCA_023231445.1 Treponema sp.
AAAAGATCCGGCTAAATATAAGAGTATCATGCGTGAACACGGTCATCTTTCCGAACTGATGTCTCTTTACGGCGAATATAAAAAAGTACTCAAAGGAATTGAAGACGACACGGAAATGATCACCAATGAAGAAGACCATGACATGAAAGAAATGGCCCGTGAAGAACTTAAATCATTCGAAGAAAAAAAGCCCCAACTTGAAGACCAGATAAAGTTTAAGCTGATTCCCCCCGATCCGCTTGATGAAAAAAACATTATTATAGAGATCCGCAACGGTGTCGGCGGTGATGAAGCGTCTTTGTTCGTCGCTGATCTGTATGAAATGTACACCCGTTTTGCCGAGATGAAAGGCTGGAAATATGAAATTATGAACGCAACTCCGACCGAAGTAGGCGGATACAAGGAGATTTCGTTTTCTCTCAGCGGTAAGTTCGTTTACGGGACACTCCGGTGGGAAGGCGGCGTGCACCGTGTACAGCGCGTTCCTGCAACAGAAGCACAGGGAAGGATCCACACAAGTACGGTTACTGTCGCTGTTCTTCCTGAAGCTGAAGAAACAGACATCGTCATAAAGCCGGACGACGTACGAGTAGACGTTATGCGTGCAGGCGGTCCGGGCGGACAGTGTGTTAATACGACGGATTCAGCAGTGCGGCTTACCCATATTCCGACAGGTATTGTCGTTATCCAGCAGGATGAAAAAAGTCAGATAAAGAATAAGGCAAAAGCATTCCGTGTTCTCCGTGCACGGCTGTTCGATCTGGAAGAAAACAAAAAACGCGCAGAGCGCGACGCTGCACGCAAATCAATGGTAGGTTCGGGAGACCGGAGCGAACGGATCCGCACCTATAATTTCCCGCAGAACCGCGTCACCGACCACCGCATAAATCTTACACTGTACAAGCTTGATCAGTTCATGCTCGGATATATGAACGAAATGCTTGACGCACTTAATGTATATGCAAAGGAAGAACAGCTCAAAACAGACGTCTCGGAACTGGAAAAAAACTGATGACTATACGAAGCGCACGGTGTGAGGGTATTGCACAGCTTGCATCATCCCCTACCCCCGCGCTTGATACGGATGTACTGCTTGAATACAGTACCGGATGCAGCAGATCCTGCTTTCTTTCTCACGGTGAAACGGAATTAACGGCTCAGCAGATAACTGATTTTACCGCTGCCGTTGCGCTCCGGCAGACGGGACTTCCGGTAGCATACATAACAGGACATAAAGAATTTTACGGGATTGATTTTCTGGTAACAAAAGATGTCCTTATTCCCAAACCTGATACGGAACTCATGGTTGAGCATGCATTGAACTGGATTACCGGCAATGCCGTCCACATACTTACCGATTCCATACGTATTGCCGACATATGCACCGGAAGCGGCTGCATTGGACTGAGCCTGCTGCACGAACTCCGGATTCCGGTTTCTCTTACGCTCACTGATATCTCTGCGGCGGCGCTCAGTATTGCCCGGCAGAATGCTTTACACGTTCTGCCTCAGGAACAGCAGAAAAACATATCTTTCCTGCAGGGAGATTTACTGCAGGCCGTACCGGAGAATACCCTGTTTACCATGCTGCTGAGCAATCCCCCGTATATACCGGCAGCAGAAGTTACCGGCCTGCTCCGTGACGGACGGAGTGAACCGCGTCTTGCGCTTGACGGCGATGCCGGTACAGCGGACGGAACTGCCGGCAGCAGCGACGGTCTGGCAGTTATCCGCCGGCTCGTACCACAGGCTTTTGCTCACCTTGCGCACGGTGGTATATTCATGCTTGAAACCGGGGAATACAACGCGGAGGAAGCAGCCTTGTTAATAAAAAAAACCGGCTTCACACAGGTAACAACGTACCGTGATCTGGCCGGCCAGTTACGTTTAACTACAGGCAGTAAACAGTAATTTATTTGGAGGATTTCCGCTTCTTCGACATAACGTCGAACAGGACCGCAAGAAGAAGTACCAGACCTTTTACCGCTTTCTGCCAGTTGGAATCCACACCCAGGATAGACATACCGTTATTCAAAACTCCCATAAATATAGCACCAATAACGGCTCCTCCTACTGTTCCCGTTCCGCCGTATGCAGAAGCTCCGCCGATAAAGCAGGAACCGATTGCATCCATTTCGTAGTTTGTTCCGGCAGTCGGAGCGGCCGAATTAAAACGGGCAACACAGGCAAGGGCTGCAACCGCAGAAAGAAATCCCATGTTCGTATATGCGAAAAACATGACGTGATCGGTGTTGACGCCGGAAAGCTGTGCTGCTTTAGCGTTACCGCCGAGTGCATACAGATAGCGTCCCGGAACAGTATTCTGTGTATAATATGCGTATACTGCAACGATTACTGCAACGATTATAAGAATAACAGGAATACCTTTATCCCGTCCGAGCAGTGAAGCAACAACAAGAATGACGGCACAGAACAGCACAAGACGTGCAATGAACAGCCCAAGTGCGGTTGTTTCATATCCCTTTCTGCGTTTTGCACCGCGCTGGAGGAATTCCGATATAACAAGTACGATACAGCAGACAACTGCAACTATCATTGTTACCGTAAACGTCAGTGCCATGGCTTTATCAGGATTATCATTCAGCATCTGATAAGAAACGGAAGGCAGATAACTTGTAAACAGTGACAGATATTTATCCGGCATTGGGGAAATTGTTAATCCGTTGAGTACAATAAGTGCAGCACCGCGCCACAGAAGCATACCTGCAAGTGTAACAATGAACGGCGGAATATGCACGAATGCAATCCACATACCATGCCACGCTCCGATCAGAATTCCGACAAGAAGGCATACAAGAATTGCAGCATATATATTCCAGTGCAGATTGGCTATCAATGTACCTGCTATAGCACCAACAAAAGCAACGATGGAGCCGACTGAAAGATCGATGTTACCGCCGGTCAATATACAAAGAAGCATACCGGTTGCCAGTATGACGACATATGCGTTCTGGTTAATAATATTCGTAATGTTTGACGGAGCAAACAATGAACCGTTGTCAGTAGCGACAATAAGAACCTGAAAAAGCAGCATTACTACTATCAGCGCAATGAACATAGTATTGTTTTTCAGAATCCGCTTTATACTGTAAGATGTTGACGTTGACATAATTTCCTCCTATCACGCTTCGGCAGCAGCCGCCTGCACACCTTTGTCCGAATTAATGATGCATGCCATGATTTTTTCCTGAGTAGCATCTCTGCCAGGCATTTCAGCAATCATTTTACCCGCATTCATAACATAAATACGGTCGCTCATACCGAGAATCTCGGGCATCTCCGATGAAATGAAAATAACGGATTTTCCTTCTTCCACCATCCTGTTAATAATGCAGTAAATTTCATATTTTGCACCTACATCAATACCCCTCGTAGGTTCGTCAAGAATAAGGATATCGGGATCAGCAAAAAGCCATTTGCCGAGCAGAACTTTCTGCATGTTTCCGCCGGAAAGATTTACAACGTCTTCATCAATCGTTGCACATTTTGTATGCATTTCTTTTACATACTGTTTTGCAACTTCCCGTTCTTTATCAAAGTTGATAATACTGTGATGTGAAATTTTTTCAGGCTTTGCCGACGAAGTATTACGGCAGATTGATTCTGAAAGAATCAGCCCGTTTCCTTTACGGTCTTCCGTAACATAGGCAAGTCCGTGACGTATAGCAGATTTTACCGTGGGGAAATGTACTTCCTGTCCGTCCAGATACACATGCCCTCTGATGTCTGAGCCGTACGAATGCCCGAAAATACTCATAGCAAGTTCCGTACGTCCGGCTCCCATCAGTCCGCTTATTCC
This sequence comes from Treponema sp., assembly GCA_023231445.1. GTDB lineage: Bacteria > Spirochaetota > Spirochaetia > Treponematales > Treponemataceae > Treponema_D. Next base: position 3,821 of record JALNVF010000004.1, read on the forward strand.
CACAACTTCACCTTTGCGTACCTTAAGATTAACGTGATCACAGACTTTTATTCCTTCGAATACAGGATGATCGACACACCAGTCCTTTACTTCGAAGCATACGTCTCCGATATGAGGCACCCGCTTCGGGAACCGGTCTGTAAGATTACGACCGACCATCGCAGAAATAATTGTATCTTCTGTAAAGGAATCTTTTGACTTATCAAGCGATTGTATGACACTGCCGTCACGAATGACAGTAATTTTATCCGCTACATAAGAAACTTCATTCAGTTTATGTGAAATAAGGATGGAAGTCATTCCCTTTTTCTTGAACTGAAGAAGAAGGTCAAGCAGATGTTTTGCTTCTGTATCATTAAGAGAAGCAGTCGGTTCATCAAGAATAAGCAGTTTTACATTCTTACCGAGCGCTTTCGCAATTTCGACAAGCTGCTGCTTTCCAACACCAATATCCTTTATCAGTGTATGTGAAGATTCTTTAAGACCAACCATTTTCAGGAGTTCATCTGCTTTACCGAACGTTTCGGCCCAGTTAATTTTTCCTTTATTTCCCCGCTCATTGCCGAGGAACATATTCTCACCGATTGTCAAAAGTGGAACAAGGGCCAGCTCCTGATGAATAATAACAATACCTAATTTTTCACTGTCTTTTATGTTTTGAAATTTACATACATTGCCATTAAAGACGATATCACCGCTGTACGTGCCGAACGGATAAATACCGCTCAAAACGTTCATAAGCGTAGATTTACCTGCACCGTTCTCTCCGACAAGTGCATGTATTTCACCCTCCTGAACTTCAATACTGACATCATCGAGTGCCTTTACACCGGGGAATGTCTTGGTTATATGTTTCATTTCCAATAATGTCTTTGCCATTGGAACCTCCGTAACAGCACGATGATGTGCTGCATTTTATAGAAAAGGCAGAATCTTTTCCCCGTCATACGATGAATATGAAGGTGATTCTGCCTTTCATGCGGTCAAATCAGACTACTGAAGATCAGATGCTTTATAGTATCCTGAATCAACAAGAAGCTGTTTATAGTTATCTTTTGTTGCGAACACAGGATCGCAGAGATATGACGGAATAATTCCTGTTCCGTTATTGTATGTCTTTGTATCATTGACTTCAGGATTTTTTCCCTGCATAAGAGCATCAACCATACCGACAACCTTCTCTGCAAGAGTACGTGTATCCTTGAAAATCGACATAGCCTGTACACCTTTAATCATATTCTTTACGTTCGGTTTATCGCAGTCCTGTCCGGTGATAAGCGGGAAGTTGTCTGCAGCATAACCGGCAGCAACGAGCGCGTTGGTAATTCCCATAGCGACTGAATCGTTTGAAGAATATACAGCGTCAAGTTTCTTGCCTTTCGGACCGTATCCCTGTGAAGAAATAAGGTTTTCCATACGGGCCTGTGCGGTTTCTGTTGACCAGTTGAGTGTTGCACACTGTGCTTTTGATGTCTGGCCTGACGGGCAGACGAGAACGCCTGAATCAAAATACGGTTTCAGAACATCCATAGCACCACCGAAGAAGAAATTGATATTGTTGTCATCAGGAGAACCGGTAAAAAGTTCGATTGTGGCAGGATTATCTTTCGTGCGGTTTTTAAGGCCGAGTTTGTCAACAAGGAAGTCACCCTGGATTGTTCCGACTTTATAGTTGTCGAATGTTGCATAATATGAAACAGCCGTTGAATTCATAATAAGGCGGTCATAGGCAATAACTTTTACACCCTTTCTCTTTGCAGTATCAAGAACGTTCTTGAGAGCAGAACCGTCGATTGAAGCAATAACGAGAATTTTGTCTCCCTTTGTGACCATATTCTCAATCTGAGATGTCTGCGTCGCAATTTCGTTGTTTGCATACTGCAGGTCAACTCTGTATCCTGCTTTCTCAAGCTGAGCTTTCATGTTAGCTCCGTCCTGATTCCAGCGCTGAAGGTCTTTTGTCGGCATAGAAACACCGATCGGGGTTTTCTTGGAAATTTTCTTCGATCCCCAGGCAAAAACATCAGCTGAAGAGATCAGTAGTCCGGCCATAGCCAATGCAATGATTTTTTTCATAAGTTATCCTCCTGTTGATTAACTTACATTTCTGCGTGCTGCCGGTATACACCGGCGTATATGCACGTTTATTCCGTTTTCTGATTGTAAGTATATCTCCGATCGGATAACGCAGACGGCTGAAATTCTTGAATTTCTTGCTATTTTATAGTCAAAAACTGAAAAAAATGATATTTCTCCGGTGTTATCTGGATTTTTTTGTCCTGAAAAAAATCCAGAAAGTTGTTATTTGCGGTATACCTCTCCGTATGTATGAAATCCTGACTTTATAATCACGTCATCAATATTTGCCTTCGTGACGATCTGCGGTTCAAGCCATATTACAGGAATATTTCCGTACCCGTTATTAATCCGGTCCTGTCCCTGAACAACATCCTCGACCGAATTCCCACGGGCAAGAAGGACGGCACATTCTGCAGCTTTTTCTGCAAGTTTCGTGATCGGTTTATAGACTGTAAAATCCTGCAGCCCCCGTACAATATTCTGACAGGCGGCTATATCCGCATCCTGCCCGCAGACAGGAATATGGCGTTCCGGATAATACACGGAAAATGCCTGAATGACGCTCCCTGCCACGGAATCGTTTCCGCAGATTATTGCATCAGGAATTCTGCCTGTTGTAACAAGATTCACCGCTTCCTGATACGACAGATCGTAGTTCCAGCCTGCCGTATAAAACGTACCTGTTATGCGGACAGGGGTATTGTTTATTACCTTTCCGACTCCCTGTTTTATAAGCGTCATGTTATAATCTTCGTCGGGACCAAGAATGCAGTACCAGTTACGTCCGTCTGTTTCCGAAAGAAGCTGTTTTGCCATAAGTTCGCCGACTTTTTCCGTATCAACCGTAATATACATACTTATATTTGCGTCGGTTATAAGCCTGTCATATGAAATAACGGGAATACCCTTGGTACGGAGTTTCTGGATCGTTTCAGTAAGCGAATCGCGTTTTTTCGGGACAACGACGACAACATCAACTTTTCTGTCTGCAAGATACAGAAGCTGCCTGTTCTGTTCATCCACGCTGTTCCCCGCGTTCTGTACAATAACGTCCGCACCCTGTTCCTTTGCGGTGTTCATGAACACATCAAGATCACGCTGCCACCGTTCAAGAGCCAGCGTATCTATTGAAAAGCCGATCACAATTTTTTTCTCGTCGGACCGGCTTCCGCTGTTCGCTGCCACAGGAGAAGCGGATTTCTGTTTTCCGCAGGAAACAAACAGAAACAGCAGTACATTAACAATCATGAGTTTTTTCATTTGATATCTCTCAAATATTATTTTTTGATGAATCACGATATTCAGTCGGTGTCATGCCGAATTTATTTTTGAACAGCCTGCTGAAATAATTCTGATCATTGTATCCGACAGACGCACTTACCTCCTTTACGCTTACGCGGGGTTCTTTAAGAAGCAGACAGGCTTTTTCCATACGTATATCAGTCAGATAGGTAATAAAATTTTTATTTTTTTCTTCTTTAAATAGTTTACTTAAGTAAAACGGACTGACACCGACTTCCACAGCGGTTCGTTCAAGCGAAATATCTTCCTTCATATGTCCGTTCATAAATCCGCAGGCTTTTTCTATAATAGGATTCTTAAAATCACCGGAGATACGCAGAATATGAGAAGCACATTCATTACATCTGTTGCGTACAAACTGTTCAAGCTGCACAAGATCATTCTCACTGCTCAATATGGAGAATGCATTACTGAACGCTTCATTGTGATACGTATTATCCGTTTCTGTCGTAATATTACGGACATTAATAAGAAGCTCAAACAGCGCATTTTTTATTTTATCGAGTTCCCCTTCATATTTTTCCGTAAGCGCAGCACAATACGCATTAACTAATACGGAAGCGCCGTTTGCGTCACCTGCCCTGACCCGGGCAAATATTTTTTCTGCCGTTTCTCCGATATTACTATTCCCGTCAGATTTTTTGGTATCGTTTTCAAAAAAGATACCCCCTCCCGGAGGTGTTCTGTTTAACGCGTCAAGTGCGCCATTATATATCATCGTAGTCTTCTGCTGATCAGACTCTGCGCGGCTTATACCTGCACGGATTCCGGAACAGACATTTATGGACAAGAGTCTGTAGATATCAACAATCTGCACTTTGAGCTGTGCCTCCGCAGCATTTTTAGTCCCTGAACAGGAGATGGGAAAAAATACGGCAATTCTGTTCAGCATAAAAGATCCGACAAGACATCTGCTCTTCGACTTTAGGACGTCGCGTATTTTTACATACAGTTCATACTGATTTTTCGTTTCGATATGAGGAATTTCAAGACAGCAGAAACACCAGTACGAATCTGTTATATTAAAATATGAAAAATAATCGGATACGTCCTTACCGCCGCCGAATATGGCAGAATAAATAAAATCACTTTCAACCATAGGAGAAACCAGATCAAGTTTCTTATGCAGTTCAACTTCGTTTGAAAGCCGTCCCCTTATCTGATCCACAAGGTTCATGGCTCCCCGCACTGTTTCAATAACCGTATTACGATTAACCGGTTTCGTAAGATATTTATACGCTCCAAGATTTACTGCTTCCTGTGCGTACTGAAAACGGTCGAATGCGCTTAGAATTATAATCACCGTATTCGGTTTTGACTGTGTAATACATTTAAGCGTTTCCAGTCCGTTGATTCCGGGCATGTTTATGTCCATAAAAATAATATCAACCTGATTCTGTGCAGTCAGATTAAGCGCATCGGAACCGGAAAGAGAAAAATACAGATTAACCTGACCGGGAAAGTTTTTCTCAATAATAAATTTGAGCGAGTCGATCATAATCTGTTCATCATCGGTAAGCAGTATGTTATACATTCGGTATCCTGATAAGAAATGCAGTTCCCTGTCCCTCTCCGCCGGAAACAATATCAAAAACGTTACTCCGGTGGAAATACAACCGGAGCCGCGTTATCACGTTTATAGACCGGTGCCGGTATTAGTCCTGTTATTTTCCTCCGGGCTTTTACTCACTACAGGTTCCTCGGGAGTACAGTCGGACAGGGCCGCAGCAAGTATTTTCTTCCGCAGATCGGGCGGAAATCCGCACCCGTTATCCGATATACTGATAATCGTAAAAAAAGAATCCTTCTCTATCTTTAATACGACAATTCCTTTAGAACTGTTCAGACCGTGCTTTATACAGTTTTCAACAAGCGGCTGCAGCGTCATCCGGGGAAGCAGACGCGTATTTTTTTCCGCCGGGATATCCTTTATAAACTGAAGACGTTCTCCGAAGCGTACTTTCATAATGTATACAAAGTTGTCAACAAGTGCAAGTTCTTCGTCGATCGTTGCTGTCTGACTTTTCTGCTGAATATTGTACCGGAAAAAGTCGGCTACCTGCTCCATAAAAAAACACGTCTTATCGGCTCCCTCCATCATGGCCAGCTGTGCGCCCGTATTGAGTGTATTGAACAGAAAATGAGGGTTTATCTGATTCTGAAGCGCACGAAGCTGCGCGTCCGCATATAATTCGTGCATTTCCAGTTCCTTTTCCTTCAGCTCCGTTTCCTGCAGCGCTTTCTCCCATATCGTGTCGATATATTCCCGTATACTTATAATCATGCGGTCAAATGCTCTGCAGATATTTCCGATTTCACCGCGGGCTGTGCTGTTAAAAAGAGGAACATCAAAATCCCTGTTCGCAACACGAAGCGCAACGTCGGAAATATCCGCGAGCGGTTTCATAATCGACGTAATGGAAAAATAAAGAACGACAAGGATAAGTACAAAGAAAATAAAAATAAAACCAGTGCTCACCTGTGTCAGAAGCGTGTAATTATCACGGTATTCATTGTATAATTTTGCATTTTTCTGCATGAATAAAACGTTAAGAAGGGATATTTCCCCCTGAAGCACCGTATAACACCGGAGGCTTTTGCCGTACCAGGTTTCAACCTCCGTTGTGTTGTTTGCCCGCTGCGCAGCTACAACATATCTGCTGTAGGTAAAAAACGATTCAGTAATCTGTCTGACAATATATTCTTTCTGCATGACAGTGTCGGTTGACGGCTTTGCCTGAAACCGGGCAAGAGATGCGTCGCTGAGCGACTGATAATGATAATACGAGTCTATACTTTCAAATGTACGATACTCTACATACGTTTCCATAGCACGTTCTGTTTCCGCAAGGTCCGTAGAAAACTCAGTAAGCTCGGCATTTGTTTTATATGAACCGCCTATACGCTCAAGCATCCGCTGGTTAAGTCTGATCGTTACGATAAGACAGGCGCCCATAAGCATAATTGCAGCAATAACACACAGGATGATTCTTGTCCGGATACTCTTCTCTGCAAATTTCATCTGCGGTCACCAGCCTTCCGGACCCGCACATCGGCGGCGATATAACTGTTCGCATATCCGTACCGCAGATATTCAAACAGCTCGCTCATTGCTGTTTCACCCATTTTCTGAGGATCAATCGACAGAAGCTCCGTAATAATACCTCTGTTGAAATACATGTCAACCATATCACCTTCACCAAACCCTATAATACCGGTCTTTCCCCCTCTGTTCATTTCAGACAGCGACTGTGCGGCCCGTATCGTGTCTTCCGTCGTCAGACATACAATCAGATCAATCGTATTGGATGCGATTTCATTTTTGACATTTCCCTCAAGCGACGACGCTACGTGTGAAAACCCGAGATCAGAAACCGTAGTCCGTATCCCGCTGTACTCTTCAAGTGAATTACTGAGACTGTTCATAAGCGTGCTGTAATTCGGATTATTATTGACACTTGTGTTAATAATAAGAAGCGAGCCTCTGCCGTTCAGATAGTTTCTGCTTTCTACCGCTATTTTTCTTCCCAGTTCGGAATAATTGGTTCCTATGAACGACACCTGAGGAATATCAGAATGATACTGGACTACCGTAATAAGCGGGATTAATTTTCCTTTGACATCGACAGGCGGATCTATTTTTGAATCAGACTCTCCAATATAGGCAATAATTCCGTCGGGATTGGTAAACGAAGCATATTCAAGAAGTGACTCAAGAGACGCGTTCTCTGCCCTGGATTCAGGAACATGAACTTCAACAACCGCGTCATATTTTTTACTTACCTGCTGAGCCCCTGCATAAATCTGCTGCAGGAAAGATTCATTTTCCGCTTTTCCGACGACAATAATATGGAATTTGCGGTTTTCAGCAGTATCACCTTCGTTCATATTCGTGTCGGTAATATGCGGGACCAGATAGAATAAAAACAGGAAAAAAAACGCCACCAAAACGACAGAAATACAAATTGTAATAATACGCGCTGAATGACCTACTGTAAATTTCATATTTTTTAATTATAGCATACAAACCGTCATTTGTATTATTTTCCGCAGTGAATCCAGGTTAGTTCGTGCTTATTGTAATTTAAATGAACAACTCTGCTGTCGGGTATCGCTGCAAATTCCGCTGCAAGTTTCCAGTCTACGTCTCCCTGCATCTTTATTGTACAGATCATGTTCTTTACAAGTCCGCTTGAAAGCCATTCCTGCACCCATTCAAAAAGCCGTTCAGGATAACAGATAACGTCACTGAAAACCCAGTCACAGGGACCGATATCATCAGGTTTAAGCGTAAACGCGTCATGTGCCTGGAATTTTACAAGCGGATTGTGCATCAGTTCAGGCACAAGTTCCGCACGGTCTACCGCATGTACCCGGCAGCCGAGCTTTACCAGTACCCACGTCCATCCGCCGGGACATGCGCCTGCTTCAAAACACGACTGTCCTGCATGCGGCAGTTCCGCTCCGAACAGGAGCTGCGCCATCGTCAGGCTCTCCTGAATTTTAAGATACGCACGGCTCGGAGGTTCTTCATGGTTTTCCTCGAACTGAATAAGGCCGGCAGGTATAAAACTTGTCGTACGGGCGGAAGCAATAATGGTATTTGCATCAAGCAGCGTATATAATCCTATCGGTGTCTGAGGGATCTTTGCCGGAAACGTACGGGTTTTCAGATTTACATACGGAAGCTTTTCCTGAATAAAACCGGCACGGCGGAACAGCTGATACTGATACGGCGCCCAGCTCCGCTGTTTTTCCCTGAGCGCTGCTGCAGCTTCTCCGATCGAATCAAAGTGAAGTATAAACGGCTCAAGCATCGCCGTGCGGCACCAGTACGGCACATGCAGAGAATCTTTCTGTTCAGGTTTAAATCCGGGAAGATACAACAGATCACCGTACTGCTCCGCACCTGCATCATCAGACGTACTGCAGGAAAACCGTTCAGCCAGTTCGGATTCAAGCATACCGCTCATGTCAGGGAACGGGAGAAAAACCGTCCCGGGAATTTCTTCTATACGAACCGGCATACAGAATTTACAATTTGTGTATTTACATCAAGCTCTTCCGCATCAGAGTCAAGATTATTAACATACTCAATAAGGTGGGAATAATCGGGTGATCGAAGTATACTGAGTCCTATATCGGTAATTCCCTTATCTTCTTTTACCCACTGAGGATGACAAAGAAGGGTAAAAGGTTTCATAGGAGAACTTGCGGGCGTAATTTTTATTTCATAATCACTGTCCAGATCAATTACCACAGGAAACATATAATGGATTTTACATCCGTCTCTGCTTATATTATCAAGTACACCGGGAAGCACGCAGATTTGAGGAGCGTCTATTCTGCCGATATCCGAAAAACGCACTGATTTGCGCATAACTGCACACATACATACAGTATGAATGTTTTTTACAGCCGCGTCAAGGAGAGAATCCCAGCCGCCTAGTCCTTAACCACCAGTACTTTACGCGTTTCGTCTATTCCCGTACCGAAAACTCTGATGAAGTACATACCGCGGGCAACACGTTTTCCCGATTTCGTCGTCCCGTTCCACTTGTAATAATGATCGCCGGACGAGGTTGTGCCGTGCTGCAGATACTGGACTATGTCGCCGTCGAGTGTCATGACAACAACACTCAGACTTCCGTCGGAAGGCATAGTTACCTTAACGACCGTCGTTTCGCCCGTACTTGCATTGATGACGTTGTTCAGAATCGTAACGCCGCCGCGCTGGCTTACCAGGGCTTTGAGTCTGAACGACCAGAGATCAAGCGAGGAAGCTATTTTCTTTCCTGCGGCTTCAAGCGAATCGGAATTACTCAGACTCTGTGTAAGTCTGAGTGCAAAAAGCGGGTACTCCGTACCCGAATACGTACCGCCCGTAGAATCACCGTTGAACACAGGCACGTGGCGGATTTTAACCGGATTCCCGGATGCATCCACCAGGCCGAACAGGAACTTTACCTGATCACCTGCTTTCCAGTTTTTCGAAGACAAACTGTCCGCAGACAACGTAAAATTCATATAGGTTTTATCTTCGTCTCCGGATACACCTGCAGCCGAAGCAAAGCCTTTATTCGACGGCGGATCATTTGCAGGTGCAAGTGCCTCGAATATATCATCAGTTCCTCCCGGCAGCCAGATACGCCAGCTCTGTGACGTATTACTGTTGTACGTCACAGAAACCGCACTGCTGTCGGGTTTCGGATCAAAATACGCAGTTACATTCACGGGAAGACCGTCAGAATTATCCGATGTGCCGTCGGCAAGTCCCGCGTGAACAAGCACTCCTTCATTAAGCATCAGCGTACCGTAGTTATTCTGATCCGCGCTCCAGTCATGGACAGACCAGCTGCTGTCTGAATGATAGCTGCTTATAACATCGGATATATTGGAATCGGCGTCCACATTATATGCATACTGCGGATTAACAACGTTCACGGCAAAATCACTGAACGCATGTGCATTAAAAAGAGGCATCGAGTTCCCGATAGAATCCTGAATATACGACACGTACGTTCCGGATAAGCCCGTCACCGGATCAGTTGAAGTTCCTCTGTTCTTAATGCGCACATACACATTCTCTATGTCGGAGAGCCGGACATTTCCTTCATCAGCAGATCCCGTACTACGTTTCAATTTAAATATAAGACCTGTATAATAATCGTTTTGAAACACTTTTACCGCCGGGGTATCTTCATCTATTGCAATTCCCGTTGACGGAGATCCCGTACTCGTATCAACAAGCTCAAGACTCTTCGGAATCAGGGAAAGCGGATCTGTATATGATTTATGCGTCCCATCATCATCAATCCAGAGCAGTTCATCCAGATTCAACTTCTTGCTGAACACGACATACAGAAAATTATTCCCCACCGGACTTATCGTCATATTGAATTCCGGAGGCGTAAGATCGATCGTATTTATTGTTGCAGATTTTAATCTGTTGCCTGCAAGGTCCGTAACGAATCCCGTATCCGCATCATATGAAACAGTAAACCGCGACTTACGTGCAAGCGTCGTATCGCTCAAGTAAACAGCAAAGTACAGACTATCCACATCTCCGGTAGAGTTGTATGTATCCGTCGTTGTACGGAAGATAGCACCGGCAGCACCACCGGTAACGGCAGCGCTCGTGTCAAACGAATTCACCGGAGTCACATTCGAACCGACTGCATACTTAAACGCAGACGCTGACTCATACACCGAGGAATACCGGATGCCGCCGGTAGTTCTCGCTGCAGGAGTATCGTCAAACGGACGTGAGCCGCCGAACAAATCTGCCGCATAGGAATAGGTCTTATACAAAACAGCTGACAAGTCATTATCACACCATCCGCGGCGGCTGAACCACGCATACGAATCGTCTGTACTGTATGAAGGTGTATTGTCGTACAGGTGGAATTCAATACGGTCAAGCATAGAATTAGTGCTGCCTGTGGCAGTGTTTCCGATAGCTTCGTAATTTTCCGGCGCTGTTGAATACGAACTCCATAAATTTTGTGCAACAACCGACCGGAACGGCGCAAACACCGGTGCGGACGTATCCCATGTGCCGTACAATTCCGTTTCCGTACTGGAAATCGTGAGTGTGTTCAGTTTATGATTCGTTGTTCCGGCAGCTGATGCAGAATCGTCTATCAGAATCCCTGCCCGGTCAGTTATATAACTGTTCGCGATCGATGTCACTGTTCCGGACGGTACCGTTGCTGAGTCGATATATCCGGTCCAGTTACGGTATGAACTGCCGTTCACGGTTACCGTACCGTCCACATACCCCGCAATGGATACACGGATACGGTCGGCCTGTGCCACATCCGTACCGCCGGCTGTCAGACTGAACATGCGGTACAGTGCACTTACCGTCGTATCGCTGCCCGTACTGCCCCGCTTTCCCGTAACGACATATCCTGAGACAGCAGATGCCAGCCCCGTAACGGTAATACCCGAAGCATCACTGCTTCCGTTGTTAATAACCGCACCGCCGTGTTCTGATGCAGAGGCAAAAGCCGTCTGCGCCTGTTCGTTCTCTGCGCCGCCGTTGTAGGTAAGATCACCGATGTTTACCGCTTCGGAATACTGCAGCTCAATAAAGTTATGAGCATCGTAATACGGCTGGCTTGAAGCGCCTGCCGCACTGTTGTACGCCGTATGCGTTTCCTGCCCTGTATACGCTGCGATGAGTACGGGAGCGGCCCTGTCCGAAACAGCAGTAAAGCGGCCGGCAGACGCAGACGTGTTTGCATCATTCACGCCGTCACCGTCCATGTCATAATCGTTTGAAGACGGAGCCCCGTCATAATTTCCAATCCTGTTTTTATGGCAGTCGCGGAGCGTTGCATAAACCACAGACAGAGCCTTTGGCAGATTCAGATACGGTATGCTGCTCTTGTGTGTACCGCTGCGGTCTGTACCTGCGTCGTAGTGAATACTGCCGTCCGTTGTCTCTTCCTGACCTGCGGAAATTCCCGTCGCATCGGTATTCCATGTCGTTCCGGCCTTAATATAGAAGACGGAAACATCACCCGCACTGTCCGAACCGTCATCTTTCACACCGGTGCTTTTCGTACAGTCAGCGTCGGTATACGTTCCGGTAAACGAAACCACACTGCTGCCGTTATAATACTGCATATGTGAAACTGCTTTCGTTATTTCATTCCGACTGTTTTCTATTTTCAGAGAAGCGCCTGTGACTGAATCGACGAATTCCACACGGATAACGTCGTCATATACGGTATACGTACCGGAAAGGTTTGCCGTACCGGATATATCGCGGGCGACTGCTGTATTATTCACAAGAATAAGCGGACGGCTGAACGCGATCCCGTTCGTCGTACTGTTCGTCTCGTCCGTATTGTTTCCGCCGTTTGTACATCCCTCTGCGGCGGCAACCCATGCACTGCCGTCAGAAGCAGTACAAGTTACCGTACAATACGCAATCGTACAATTATATGCTTCAGCAAACGCATCCGACGCTGTACTGTTGTCTTTGAGCCGCAGTGTCCATGCAGAATTCCCCGTCAGATCAACACCGTCGTCGTAAAAATTCTGTTTCGCCGTAAGCGTACGCCCTGTAAGACTGCTTACTGCACCACAGTATGCGGCCGAACTGCCGTCGATAAAGTCTGTTCCATCGGGATACTTCGCCGGAAATGATGCGACTGACGGAGAAGCCGTCCCGCTCCGCGAAGGAGATGCCGCCGTATTATATGCATACAGCGTCGTCAGTCCCGCAGCATTGTCTTTGTACATTGTGTCCGTATTTCCGTTCAGCAGAACTAAATCGGCATTTGCGGTAATATCCGCCCCGGGCGAAATCGTGCCGCCGTACAGTACAATGTTCTCCGCAGTTAAAGGCGAGCCAATCGTTATTATCTTTGATGCTGTCGACGCTGCAATATGCAGATTTTTCGTACCTGACGGACCGACAGTAACGGCACCGCCGCCGCCGAGCTGCATTGAAACGTCGCTGCCGTACAGATACACATCCGTCGCAAATGTAACCACACCGCTGTCGTGCGTCGTAATACCGCCTGCAAGCTGATTCAAACCGCCGCCGTCCTGTGTAAAACTGCCCGACGTAAGATCAATATCCGCGTCCGGTTCCGTAAGGAACAGACCGCTGTTCGTGACCGACATACTGCCCGACGTTACCGTAAACGTACCGTATAAGGTGTACGACGTACCGTTCAAATCTGCAGAACCGACGGATGTCGCTGCAGCAGTCGCCGTACTGCCGCCGAATACTGCTGCACCGGTTGCGGCATTCGTCTGCGTAAGCGCACCGGCGATACTGAGCGCATTAGTAAATGTAAGTACACCGGAATTAGTCAGCGTCAATGACGCCAGCGGTATGGTGCCGCCGGCTGCACCAGTGAACGTAACCGCACCGGTACCTGCGTCAATTGTCAGCGCACGTTCAGAAGCTGCTGCGTCGCTGTCAAGAGAAGAACCGAATGTTAAAAATCCGCCTGTACTGCTGCTGTTGTCCGTCGTTATTACAACTCCGCCTGTCAGCGTTACTGCACGTGTAAACGTGACACTGCCGCTGCCGTCTGCTGTTACGCCCGATGTTGTTATATCACCTGCGGTGGAAAGAGTGCCTGCTTTTGAGGCACCGAACGTCACAGTACCCGTCGTCGTCGTTATATCAGCCGCGCTGTCCAGTGTCGCTGTTCCGGTCGAATCTACCGTAACGTTTCCCGTGGTTGCAGCAAGCGGTGCACTCACTGTAAGCGTATTGCCCGAATCAATGTCTATCTTACCGGTACCGCTGGAAAGCGCAGCTCCAATAATTACCGCACCGGTATGATTTATTGTGAGTGCAGTATCCGTCGTTGTTACTGCTGCTCCGGTATTGTCGAACGTTGTCCCCGTACTTGAGAATCCTGATGGCGCCGTTACAGTACCGTTCAGATCGACAGAACCGCCCGTCAATGTAACGGAGGATGCTGTTATAGTACTGTCGCCGATGATTCCAACGCCTGCTGCAGTCAGTGACATTACACCCGTGAGCGTTACCGCACCGAGCCGCGTCGTTCCCGTCCCCGTGTTCTGCGTAAGACTTTCCGCATAAATTGTTCCCGCGTCGGCCAGTGGATTACCTGCCGATACGTTATCACCCGCAACGTTATACGCTGAATTGATTGTGACAGCTCCCAGCGGAACATCTGCGCTTCCGGCGGCACCGGCAAACTCAATGTTCCCGGAACCTGCAGTGAGCGCAAGTGCATATCCGCCGTTTAAAGTCGAACTGAACAAAATACCGCCGGTGCCGGAAACAGTACCGCCGTTTGTTATTACAATATCTCCCGTCAATGTAACAGCATGGGTAAAAATAATATTTCCGTTGTCTCCGGTACTTGCCGTCGTAATATCTCCGGCTGTTGAAAGCGTTCCTGTCTTATCTGCACCGAAAGTCACATTGCCGGTTGTTGTCGTAATATCGGCACCACTGCCCAGTACCGCTGTCCCTGCTGAATCAATTGTGACGTTTCCCGTCGTTGTAGCAAGCGTATTTGTAATAGAAAGCGTCGAAACAGAATCAATATCTATTTTACCCGTACCCGACGTTACAGCACCGGAAAGCGTAACTGTTCCGCCGCTTGAAGAGATGGTCACGTCTCCTGCTCCGGCACCGCTGGAAAGCGCAGCTCCTGCCGTTACAGGCCCGGTATGATTTATAGTAAGTGCGGTATCAGTTGTCGTTATTGTTGCAGCTGGTCCGCTCGTAAACACCGCACCTGTACTTTTGAATCCGCCCGGTGCGGTTACGGCTCCGGTCAGTGTAACGTCACCGCCTGTCAGGGTTACCGACGAGGCAGATACCGAAGAATCCGCTGTAATGCCGCCCGTGCCGCTTACCGTCAGCGTCCCAAGCTGCGTACTGCCGGCGGCCCCGGCGAACGTTACGGAACCCGTTCCGGCTGTCAGCGTAAGTACGTTGTTTCCGGCCGTTGTTCCGGTAAGTGTGGAATTAAAGGCGATGTTTCCGCCCAGCGATGTATCGCTGGTACTTCCGTTCGTACTGTATGTGACAGACGTTCCGGTCAGTGTAACCGGATTGATGAATGTAACTGTTCCGCCGTTCGTCGTAATGTCCGCAGCAGTCGAAAGAGCCCCTGTATATTCTGATGCACCGAAGGAGACAGTACCTCCGGACGACGTATCTGTTATATCCGCGGCACTGTTCAGTGTTGTTGTACCCGTCGAATTCAAAACGACAGTTCCTCCGGACACTGTTACCGGCTCATCACACGACACAGTTCCTGTATTGTTCAGAGTAAACGACGCAGCCGTTATACCGTCAGTCGTGCCCGTCGTTCCGGGAGCGGGAGTTGCGACAGATGTAACGGAAAGAGCCGACGCATTCGTCAGAGTAAGAGTACCTGTTACTGATGCAGCGACAGCTGTTATACGGTTCAACGTGTTTGTCAGCGTGTACGGGCCGGTACCAAGCAACCGGACAGAACCGCCGATAACCTGTCCGCTCTGGGTAACAGCTGCCCCGCACGTCAGCGTCGCCGTACCGCCGGTAACAAGTCCTGCCGTACGGTCCGCGGCGGCTGTAAGCGCCGGAAGGAATGCAGCAGGCTGCACTGCAGAAGCATCTGCAAAGTTGAATCCGTCTGCGTCCGTATAACTGATATCCGCAGATGAAGCAGCAGTTCCCGCTGTATTCAACGCCGCAAAAAGCACATTATCGAAATCATTTCCGCTGTTCTCAAGCGTTATATGTCCGGTTCCTGTACTGAGTGTTTTGATATACAGATCCGTACCGGACACGGCGGCAGTCTGTACGACAGGCCCTCCTGTCGTAATTTCAACAGTCACCGCCTGTACTTCAGGAACGGAAAGTTCCCCTGTCTGTGTCGTATTCAGATAAAAATACTTAAGCCGCTTTGTACTGCCGACAGCTCCGAACGAAATGCTTCCGCTGCCGGAACTGATTTCAAGTCCCTCCGTATCAACCGATGATGCATTGGTTGAAGAAGTCAGCGTAACACTGCCGCCGCTGCTTGAAAGAAGAACGTCGCCGGTCAGGGTAAGCGGCGATGCAAATGAAAGAGGCGTACCTGTCGTCGAAATATCACCCGCGATCGACACTGCCGCCGATGATCCGCCGGAAGTCTGGCTGAATCCGCCGGGAGCCGTAATGTCGGTATGCGTCGTGTCTGTTGTATCGGAAGCAGTATCAGTCACGTCTGCAATCGTCAGCGCACCGCTGTTCGTTACGGAGACGGAACCGGTGGCTGTCACCGTATTCCGGATAGCGACGTCCGTTCCCTGCAGCATTACAGAACCTGCTGTCACCGGACCTGCAAACGTCGTCGTACCGGTTGCCGCAGTTGTCTGTGTAAGCGCCCCTGAAACATGTATGCTGCTGCTGAATGTAAGAACTCCGCTGTTCGTTACGGTAAGGCTGGAAAGTGCCGTACCGCTGCCAATGGTACCGGTACATAGTATACTGCCGGTTCCGGCGTTCAGGGTCAGTGCCTGCGTCGTACTGTCCGTAACGGTGCCGTTAATTGTTATAGCACCGTTACCGGCACTCGTATCGATTAATGCAGTGCCGGTAAGGACAAGATTATCAAGTCCGACGGACGCATTTGCTGCAGTCGTCTCTAACGAACCGATAAGATTTGTCTGACGCCCTGTACTTCCGTCTGTATTTGTTATACCGGCGGCAAATGTACAGGTATCTCCTGTTCCGTTCCCCAGCGTAAGCGTGCCGGTATTATTGAACGTTGTGGATGATGAACCGGTAACGTCAAATGCCGTACTGTTGACAGTTATATCATAAGATCCGGATGTAACCGACAGTGTCGTCAGCGACACGGTTGAATCGTCTCCGAACGTTACTCCCGCTCCCGAACCTGTCGTCAGCGTCCCGCAGTAAACGGTCTTACTGCCGGCAAAAGATACGGTTCCACCTGCCTTTGTAAATGTAACAGCTTTTATTTTTTTGCCCGACGTGCCGACATTACCGCTGAAAGAAACGGCACCGCTTCCGCTGTTCACGGTTATCGTTCCCTGTCCATCTGAGGCCGTCGTTATATCACCGTTTATCGTCAGATCAGCACTGCCGCTGTTCGTCAGAGCAAGCGTAGTATCGCCTGTAAAATTTATTGCAGCACCAATTAAAATACTGTCACTGCCTGAATTAACAGACAGGCCGTCACCAAGCGCGAGCGTACCGTTCAGCGTCACGGCACCGGAACCTGTACCGCCTGTCGTAATGGAAGACAATTTGTTTACGGTAACGGTTTTCGAATCCGCCGGATTGCCGAACGCTACAGCAGCGTTCGTCGTTGTAAGCGCACAGGCAAAAACCGTATTGCCTGTCGTATGGGTAATACCGTCCGTAAACGAAGCAGAATCGGTACTGCTTCCACCGCTGCCGAGCGTCACCGTACCCGTCGTTTTGAACGTAACAGCACTGGTTACGGATGAGGACTGAGGACCGGAAAGCGTGTCGATACCGACGTCAAAACTTGTCGAAACGGCATTATTCAATGTCGTAACGGCTGCGTTGTTCAGGGTAATTGTACCAGCCGATGCAGACGTATCGTCCAGATCGAGTGTCGTCATTCTGCATGAAGCGTCCGTCACGTTCTCCGACAAATGGTTGTCCGACGCTGTATTTGCGCCGAATATTTTCGTCGTTATTCCCTGATTGACGACTACGGTTCCAAGATTCTGCAGTTCGTTCGGAGTCATATTCCTGTCGTAAATACTGCCGTCTTCCGAATCACCGTCAGAAGATGTTGACCATACGCCTGTCGCGGTTGATGAATTTCCGAGATAAAGTGTTTGCCCCCCATTTGTATATGTTCCGCCGTCCTCGATGCACACGTCGCGGCGGACACGTACCGGTCCGGCTAGTGTTACACTTTCTCCGCTCTGGACGACAAGATCACGCAGCGTAACGTACGACAATATCGAATTACCGTACGTAACGTTTTTATGATGAAAATTCAGCGTTCCGGAAGAACTGCCTGAAATATTCTCATATACCGTGAGCGTGCCGCCTTCATTATCTTTATCCCAGTCCATTTTTGCAGTTCCGGAAAGTGTAATTGACTGAGCATACTGTTCTCCTGTGTTGATGCCTGTCTGGGTAAACGTCGACCCGTCTGCAAGCGTCATGCTTCCGGCAACAAAAGAACCTGTTCCGACTTTAACTGCGCCGGATTTTACCGCAAAATCGGACGATGTGTTCTGTTTAAAATCAGCCGCATCAGCAAACGAAACGCCCGTACCGGCAACAGTGTATGCATCAGTGTATATCGTAACGGTACCAAGCTTATGAGTCTGCCCGACGCCTGCATCAAATTCCGCGTCCGTCTGTTGTGATGCAGCCGTACCGGTGCCGAATGTTAAAGCTCGTGCAGTACTGTCATAACTGTCGAGCGTATCCTCAAATGTCACTGAAGCTGCCGCACTGCCGCTGTTCGCCATAAATAGTGTATCTCCGGCAAGCGTCGCGGCACCGTAATACGTCTGCGTTCCTGTCGATGCAACAGTAATGCCCGAGCCGCCCGTTCCGAACTGCGTCGTTCCGTATATATCAATGGAAGAAAGTGCATATGTAGTACCGACGTCTGCATCAAATTCCGCTTTTATCTGCTGAGATGCAGTCGTACCGGTACCGAACGACACGCTCCGCGCGGTACCGCCGTCGCTGTCAAGTGCTTTCTTGAATGTGACGAGAGCCGCACTGCCGCTGTTCGCCGTGAACGTCGTTCCGCCGCCAAGCGTCGCAGCGCCGTAATACGTCTGCGCTCCCGTCGATGCAACGGTTATCCCGGTACCGCCCGTACCGAACTGCGCCGTCCCGTATACGTCAATCGTACCGAACTTCGTCGCACCGACGTTTTTTTCAAATACTGCACCGGCAGCAGCAGAGCCTGTACCGACGGCGAGATTGTACCCGGCTGTCGACGGAGCAAGCGTTCCTTTAAAAGTTACGGCTGCAGCAGAGCTGCCGTCGTTTGCATAAAACACCGTTCCCGAAGAATTGCCGCACGATACGTTCCCCGTATATGTCTGACCTCCTGCCGTGTACACCGCGCCGCCGTTCACCGCGACGGCATCGGGAGCAGACGAAGAAGACGTTACGGAAAGCGACGACAACCGCACAGCCGCAGTACCGACTGCACCGGTAAACGTCACCTTCCCGCTGCCTGCATTCACGGTAAGCAACTGCGAATTATCGGAAGACGCAGCAACTGTACTTCCAAAACTGATAGCAGAATCAGTCGTTGTAAGCGTCGTTCCCGTTCCCAGCGTTACTATTCCCGTATACGTCTGCGAGCCCGCCGTCGTTACGGAAGTCGTATTGATTTTAGTCGTACCGTATACGGTAAGCGATACAAGGCTGTCCGCAGTACCGACGGTATCCGTAGTCTCATTACCGAACGTACCGTTTGAAACATCGGCTGTATCAGAAGAGGAACCTATTTTCAATATAAAATGATTTCCGGTACTGCTGTTCACCGTACCGTTAAAAGTTATAAACGCCGCAACGGTACCCGAATTGGCTTTCATCGTTGTATTTGTGGACAAAATAACGTTTCCCGTAAAGATCTGATTACCGTTCGACGTTACCTTTCCGCCGTTTATATCAATCGTGCCTGATCCGGAAGCCGCGGTAAACGTTATGCCGCTCGTATTCGTCGAAACGACCGGACTGTTCCATATCTGCTCTCCGGTTGTCGTCACTGTAGTCGGAGAAGAACCTCCGGCTATCGTTATATCGTACGTTCCCGCATCAAACGTAATGCCGGATGCGGAGGTCGAAGATATATCGCCGGTATAATTCTGCGTGCCCGTCGTCGTAACGGAAGCACCGTTCAGATTGATCGCAGCTCCTGTTGCTGAAAGAGAGGAAAGAGCCGTTCCACTGCCTACAGTTCCGCCGACTGTTATACTGCCGGTTCCGGCGTCCAGCGTCAGAGCCTGTGAAGTTGTATTCGTAATCGTACCGTTAATTGTTATGTTGCCGTTACCGGTATCCGTATTGATCGATGCAGTACCAACAAGCACCAGATTATCAAGCACGGCAGATGCACCTGTTGCCGTCGTTTTCACCAGACCGGTAAGATTCGTCTGACGGTTATGATCAGTACTGTCTATATTTGTCATACCGCCGGTGAAGGTACAAACATCCGCATCGTCGTTGCCCAGCGTCAGTATGCCGGTATTATTGAACGCTGTGGATAACGAAGTCCCCGTAACATCAAACGTCGCACTGTCTATCGTTATATCATAAGAACCGGATGTAACTGTCAGAGCACCTATACTGACGGAACCACCGTCTGCAAACGACACGGAACCGCCAGTATAATTATTTAATGCAAGCGTGCTTGTCCCGGAAGTCGTCGTTACAGTACCAATCGAAATAGTATTTGCAACGCTGGTACTTCCAAGCGTCAGCGTATAACTGCCTGCAAAAGTAGTTGTACCGTTCAACATAATCGCTCCGGTACCGCTGGTTATTGATGAATCCTTATTTACCGTAACCGTTTTCGGTCCAGTTGCACTACCGAATGTAACTACAGCATCCGTCGTCGTAAGCGCGCACGCAAGAACCGTATCGCCGGACGTGTGCGATATGCCGTTCGTAAAAGATGCCGTATCCGCACTGCTCCCGTCGTTACCGAGCGTTACTGTTCCCGTCGTTTTGAATACGCCGCCTGTCAGCGTCGTAACGGAAATATTGCCGTTAAAAGTGATATTGCCGGCTTCTGATGCGTCTGTCAATGTACCTGCAGTAACAGCACCTTCAAAGATTGTTTCTCCTGTTTTTTTCAGTACGAGCGAGTCCACATTAACTGCCTGTTTAAATAAAACTGTTCCCGTATTAGTAATCGTGACCTTTTTTGTAGTGCCGGAAGAGGAAGTCTGTACCGCAGAGCCGAATGTAACATTCTGCGTCGTATTGACCGTAACTGTATCTACTGTCAGGGTCTTCACCGAATCATCGGAGACGGAAAAAACTCCGCCCGTCGTCGTTACATCCAGAGTACTGAACGTCGTTCCCGAACTTGTATTTATTGTCAGCGTCTGTCCGGAACTCCCGTCGAATTCAACGGTGCCGCCGTTCGCGGTAAACGTTGTTCCGCTCAGGTCGGCATCACTTTTAAAATAGGTCGTTCCTTTTGTAGCCGTCAGAGTCCCCGACCCGCTGTATTTCCCTGTAAAGGTAATCGCCGCAGGAGAAGAAGCCGAACCGCTCCCGGTAATCGTTCCGTTGTTTATTGTCGTACCCGTTACCGTAAGGACTGCATTATCGGCAGCAAGATCCAGCGTTCCGGCAGTCACCGTGAGAGAATCAATTTTCAATGCTGTTGCAGCTGTTTTTACTGCAGTCTGTGAGTTTCCGTTTATAACGACAGTTCCAAGAGACTGTACGGTTGTAGAATTATCGGTCACCGTTCCGTCAGCGCTCGCAATACCGCTTGAAGCCATCCCGCCCAGATATAATATACCGGATCCGGGTGTATACGTTCCGTTATACGAATCGGAATCATCATCACTCAGCATAAAATTACGGATAACCGTAATCGTTCCGCCGTTCGTCACCGTTACTTCGTCGGGTATATACAAGTCGTAGAATACCACTCCATTTAAAGACGGACTTCCGGTTACAGTAACATTCTTATGATTAAAGACAACGGTACCGGTCGAGCTGCATCCGCCGAGCGTCAGATACCCGCCGTCAATGCCGGAATCCCACGTGACGCTGCCTGTCCCCGTAATGTTCAGAACGGACTGAAGAGCTGCAGTTCCGGATGCGTTTGCTCCTGCCTGCGTAAACGTACCTGTTGATGTTACGGAAAGAGTATCGACGACAAATTTACCGGTACCAACAGTGACCTTAGCACCGGTTGCTACCGCAAAAGTATATGTCCCGGCTGTAGTGGTGTCTTGAATAAACGTATTCCCGTCGGCAATAGAAATTGTTCCGCCGCTGTTCGTTACCGACACGGAATCATACGTATTGGCAGAACCGGGTACGAATGTCTGATTCCCTGTTCCGTAGAACCTGACTACGTCACCATTCGGAGTGAATGTCGTACTGCTGCTGTCGAAGGTAACGTCACCGTAAAAATCAATATACGGATTTGTCGTAGTACTTCCCGCAAGAGAACTTCCGCTGTCTCCGGTATACGCCGACATAAAAGAAACGGCTGTGAATCCCGTCGCTATGGCAGGCACGTTGATCGTCCCGTAATTGGTAACGTCGCCGGTATATGTCTGCACACCGCTCGTCGTAATGATCCCACCTGATTTTATTTCTGTTGTTCCGTTTACCGTCAGCGCCGCAATTCCGGAAACCGTATCGGTTCCGCTGCCGTCGCCGAACACGACATCTCCGACAAAAGAAACATCTTTGCTGTCTCCTGTCAAAGAACTATTGAACGTCATCGTCGTTCCGGTAAACGATTCGGCCGATCCCGCTCCAAGCGTCACCGCACCGCTATATGTTTGTATCCCCGTCGTGGTCACCGACGACGTATTTACTGTTGTTGTCCCCGAAACCGTAAGAGCATCGATTGTCTTTACGGTATTTCCGAACACAGCGTTTGTCGGAGCCGACCCTGAACCAAACGTAAGACTGTTTCCGTTTCCCGTGAGTGTACCGCCGAACGTTACCGTGGCAGCCGAAGTACCGTATGCAGTGAGCGTTAAGCCCGAACCGGAACTGAGCGTAACCGTACCAGAATATGTCTGAGTTCCTGTCGTAGTTATATTACCACCGATTGAAGATGCACCGTTTACAATAAGCGACGCAAGACTGTCTACGACGGAACTTGAACCGGACGTAAACGTATTTTTCACTACGATCGTTACACCGCTGTTGCCGAACGTTCCGCTTCCGGACAACGTCAGATTATAGTAATCATAATCGGAGCTTGTCGTTCCGCTCACGTACTCAGTGATCGTGCCACCGCTTCCGGCGTATTCTACCGTGCCCTTTGAGACATCGTTGATAAACGCAGGCGTACTGCCGGTATCGGTAATACGGCCGGTCGATTCATATTTAATTGTGCCGGTATTCGCCAGTGGTGACGAACCGGCTGCAAGGTGAATGTTTCCCGAACCGCTCACCGTCAACTGAGAACCGGCTGCAGTAAGCGAAAGCGACTTGATCGTCGTTGCGTCCGACGACGAATAGACGGGATTGTTCGACGATGCAGGGATCTCAACAACGTCCGACGACGTGTACGGAACGGCATTATTGTCCCAGTTCGACGCAGTTCCCCATGCAGTCGTCTCAGCCGTAGAAAGCCACGTATACGTGCCGAAAGTCCATCCGGAGGGTAAATATCCGCTCGACGTGTAGCACTTTGAAGAAGAAGCCGTGATTGTTCCCGTGCTGATTTTCGGACCGAATCCCATAGATCCGCTTATTCCGCCGATGGAAAGATACTGCGCCGTCGTATTGCTGTTGGTTAGTACTATCGTGTCCGCCGCCGTATTGCTGTTCACCGTAAGCAGACTCGATGTACCCGATCCGCTCAGATCAATTGTTTCGACCGTTATGGATCCGCTTATGGTAAGCGTCTTTCCGCCAGCACCACTGCACGTCAGATTATAAAATGATGTCGAACCGGTAATCGTTGCACTGTCAGTAAATTTTACCGTACTGTTCCGGGCCGTAAAGCCGCCCGACGTATTGTTGTCAGTCCAGTTGCCGGACAATGATATCGTATATGCATCAGTGGCGTTCGCTCCGGCGGTCAGCACTACGCTCGTTCCAATGGTAACACTTGACGCCGTCAGACCGCCGCCGAGTGTTACTCCCGCAGTATCATCAACTTCAACTCCTGCATATGTCGAACTTCCCGGTGTGAACGTTACTGCTGCGCTTCCGTTGCACCGCACAATGTCCCCGTTTGCCGTAAACGTTCCCATCGTAACTGCCGCTGTAGACGAATTGGTAAAATCAATATAGGGGTTCGTGCCGCTGTTTCCGGTCAGTGTTCCGCCCGTTCCCGTATAACCCGCTCCAAATTCAACGGCCGTATTACCGGTCGCTACGGCGGGCACGTTGATCGTTCCGGTATTCGTTATGTCACCCGTATATATCTGTTTTCCACTCGTCGTAATGGACGCATTTGATTTTATTTCTGTCGTTCCGTTTACCGTCAACGCTGCAATGTCAGAAACCGTATCGGTTCCGCTGCCGTCGCCGAACACAACATTCGTCGCATTACTACCGTCTCCGATCGTTACATTGTATCCGCCGCCGTCAAGCGTTCCATCGAACGTAACCGTATCAGTCCCGGCAATAAATGACGTTGTCCCAGTATTGGTTATCAAAACATTTCCGACATATGTTTGAGCTTTTGATGTACCCGTCGTTGTAACCGAAGCGCTGTCCAATGTAATCGTGCCGCTGCCGCTGTTTGCAGAGAGTGTCAGCCCCGTAGCTGCCGAACTTGTAACGACTCCCGTATACAACTGATTCCCCGTCGTCGTGACCGTTCCGCCGTTCAAGGCAATCGTCGGTGACGTTATCGTAAGATTTGAAGCCGTTCCGGAATCGGTAACTGCTCCTCCTATCGTTACGGAACCGGAAGAGGAACCGGTAGTTATTTCCGATGTTCCCGTAAGAGCAACCGTTCCTAATGAAACCGCTTTATCCGTCGCGCTAATCGTTCCTGCTATATCCGTCTCACCCACCGTATGCGTTATGCCGCCGGCAAAACTGCTGTCCGTTCCGAACGTTACCGTTCCTGCAGTAGAAAGAGTAACCGGAGAGGTCGTATCCGTAACACTGATTCCGCCGGCAAACGCAAGTGCACCCGTCGCTGCCGTTTCGAAAAGATTCGTACAGGTTACTGCAGTATTGAACGTACAACCCGTATCAGCCGTTATCGTAAGTGTCGTTACTGATAATGTATTTGTCTGCGCAGTAAAGGTTCCCGCGGATTTATCGATTTGTATTTCTGCATACGTATTACTGTTTCCCGGTGTAAACGTAATTGTTGCGCTTCCGTTGAACCGCACAATGTCCCCGTTCGCCGTAAACGTTTCCATCGTAACTGCCGTGGTAGACGAATTGGTAAAATCAATATACGGATTATTCGTACCGGTAATTCCCGTCAGCGTTCCGCCCGTTCCCGTATAACTGGCTCCAAATTCTACTCCAGTACTACCGGTCGTTACATCAGGTACATTGATCGTTCCCGTATTCGTCACAGCTGCGGTATATGTCTGTTTCCCCGTCGTCGTAATGGTCGTACCTGATTTTATTTCTGTTGTTCCGTTTACCGTCAGCGCTGCGATGTCAGAAACCGTATCGGTTCCACTGCCGTCTCCGAATATCACATTAACAGGATATCCGGTTGCACCAAAAGAAACATTTCCTGATGTATTTCCGGTAAACGTACTGTTGAACGTCACCGATTTTGCCGTCGACACTGCATTTGTAAAACTGATGCCGGCTGATCCGCCCAGTGCAACATCACTTGCAAATACCGTATTTGCTGCCAGTACTGCATCTTTTTTGAAGGTAATAGAATTTCCCGACTTCACCGTAATCGTTCCGGCAAACGTGATCGTTCCCGTGACCGACGATAAATCAATTCCGCCGCCGTTCACCGTAAACGAGTCGCCGCTATAGTTTCCGAAACTCACGTTTCCGCTACTGCCGAACGTTGCCGTTCCCGTAAACGTCGTCGCTTCCGCACTGCCCGACGTATTATTGAAACTCACCGATGCCGTATCTGTATTTGCGGTGGAGAAATTACCGGTAACGGATAAACCGCCGCCGAATGAAGCCGAAGTCCCGGTGCCCGACACGGACAGGTCTTTCCCCACGGAAATGTCGCTCGAAGTCGTCCACGAGCCGCCGCCTTCGATTGTCATGTCATAATATCCGTCGAGTGCGGAAATCGTACGCGACGATGCGGCCGCTTCCGAATAAATAAACGTTCCCGCCGTTGAATACGACTTATTGATGGAACCGCTGCCGGAAATATCGACGACACCCGCGCTTCCCTGCGTTAACGATCCCACTGTGATACTGCCGGAAGATGCAATATCGATTTTACCATAGTTCGTTACCGCACCGGTAACGGAAATCGTACCGGCTCCGGTCGTAAGCGTACCGTCGTTCGTCAAAGAACCTGAAACAGTAATACCAGAAGTATCTGTCGTAAGTTTTGCCGTACTCGTACCGTCCCGCGTATCGTTATCATCGATTATCAGATTATTATAGGAAGTTCCCCAGACCAGAGTTGCAGATGAACCGGTATATTGTACTGTACCGGTGCCGTTCGTAATTGTCCCTATACTGACAGACTGTGTCCCGGCAAACATTACCGTTCCGTTGTTGGTAAAAGTTCCGGAAGCAGAAAGATCATACGTCTTCGCGTTAAAGATTCCGTTGTTTGTAATGGTTTTTGCAGTACAGGCTCCGCCAAGCGTCAATGTTGATGAAGAATCTATCGACAGCGTCCCGCCGACTTTAAGAGACGCTCCGGTTGAAACAGAACAGGAAGTGCCGCTTGATACGGCAACCTTAAGATTATTATAGGTCAGACCCGTACAGATAGTTCCGGATGATCCGTCTATATACTGCCATGTCCCTTCCTCATCAATATCAGATGCAGAAGAAGGCAGGCTTATCGTTCCGGCCCCGGTTGCCGTAACGGTTCCTTTATTCGTCCATGATGATGAAACGGTAAAATTATATCCTCCAAGCGTCAGCGTTCGTCCTGAGGCAATCGTTATTGAATTGACCGTTACTGCGCCGGAGAGCGCCGGTTCATTTGAAACCCCCGAAGAAGGGAGTACGACATCATCATTATCACTAGGGATTGTTGTCGCAGTACTGCCTCCAACCGTCCAGTTACCGGCCAAACTCCAGACTGTACTGGAAGTTCCCGTCCACGTATAGGTAGAAGTACTTGTCGGTGTAATCCAACCGGACGGCGTTGTAGATGAAAAACAGGTAGTATCATAAATATCGCAGGTATATGAGGAATAATTTTCAATCGGAACGTTTTCTATCGTCAAATACATAAAATTTGAAGTCGTAGTCTGACTGGCTGAAAGCGTTATAGAGCCGCTGCCGTCTATTTTAAGTCGGGATGCAGCAGCAACAGCTGTACCTGTTAATACTAATGATCCATCAGAACCTGTAACTGATATATATTTTTCTATATCGAGCTCTTTGCCGCCCTGCCCCGTACAGGAAAGAGAAGAAAAACTTGTAGCACTTGCCGTTGATGTACCTGTAATTATAGATGTTCCCGACGGAGTAATCGTCACGACACCGCCGCTTAATGTCCCAGTATTCGTTATATTACCACTGATCGTTATTGTAGTAGACGTCGAGGTAAACGTTCCTGCATTCGTAATGGAGCCCGTAACCGCGATGATGCTGCTTACAGTAAGATTTCCGGTAGAAGTGACGGAAATATTTTTAAATGTTGTTCCCAGCTTGGAATTTATGCTTGTCGCCGTACCGTAATACTCCAGCGAACCGGATGAACCGGTATATGTTGTAATGTTGGAAAGTGTTTCCGTTCCCTTCAGCCGTATTTTCCCGTTATTTGTAAAAGTACCGGCGGTAACCTTATATCCTGCAAAATCAAGGAACGCGCCGGAAGCTATCGTTATAGAACCGCCTGTACCTACATCTTCGTCACCCGTCAAAACAGGATAGGCACTGAGTCCGGAAAGAATCTTAACCGTCGGATTGCTCCCTGCAATACTTCCCGGATAATTACCGGTACTCCAGTTAGAACCGTTTGTCCACGATGATGTCACACCGAGCCATACATATTCCGAAGCATCACCTTTAACCCAGCCCCATTCAGAAGCAGCAGGCCACGTACTGGGGCCTGTACTTGAATAGACCGTATAGGTCACATCACCGACAGTAGTTCCGTTGGTAATCTTCGGTGCCGTTGTGTTATTAAGGGAAAGATACATTCCGCTGCTTTGGCTTGAAGAAAGTTTTATCTGAGCCGTTGCACTGTTTCCGGTAACGGAAAGAAGGCTCGATGCAGAGGATCCTTTCAATATAAGATTTTCGACAGTTACATTTCCTAAAAAAGCAAGCGTCTTACCGCCCTGTCCTGTACAGAAAAGTGTATCGAACAGCGTTTTTGTAAAATACGAACTGCCGGTAACCGCTGCCGATGTTCCGGACGGCTCGAATACAATCTTTATACTTTTTGATTGTGCATCGAACGTACCACCTGCCGAATTGGTAAAATTGCCGGTAATATACATATCCGATTGCGGTGTAAAAGTGGAACCGGATGCAATTGTTACATTCGGAAACTCCGAATATGAAGGGTTCGTTGCTTCCCATGAAGCAGTCGATCCGGTAAACGTGACAGTTCCCGACGTTCCGGTTATTTTTCCCAGATCTTCAGCCTTAAGCGACGTAACCGTCAGGGAACCACCGTTCATCGTTATCTTTGCATTGTTCTTTATCGTAACGGATTTTAAAGAAGCTGAAACACCACTATTTACTGAAGGATAATATGAACACCCGGACGGAATAATGACATCCCCAGAAGTCGGTACACTACCTGTATTCCAGTTTGAATCGGTATTCCAGTCCGTCGTCGCCCCTGAAGCACCTCCGATCCACATCACTTCGTCCTGGATATACCGTATTTCTGCCAGATCCATGGAATCGTCAGGAGTTCTGAACGTAATGATAATACCATCTCCTGTGTTCGGAAGGGCAGAAGCCTTCAGGTATTTTATATCGCCGGATGCATTTCCCGCATAGTCTATAGATCCTTCAGATTCATCTGAAATCGAAGTTCCATTCAACGTATAAGTACAGGTAGATCCATGAGTACTGATAACCTGTACAGAATAATTAAAAGGAACAGTCTGAGTACTATCTCCGGCACCCGGCTTCTTAAAAGTCAAGCCCATTCCGGAACCACTGTTACCGGTTACAAGTGATGTATTATCGCTGCTTATTGTATATATAGACGGATCTCCGTATGGTTGAGGCAGATCGCTCGGACTATACACAATGGAACTGTCACCGTAATTGATATTTACACCAGAAGCAGGCACATATAACGTACAGGAGCCGTCGACATCTTTAATGGTAAAGGTGCATCCACTATTCAGATTACCGTACAGGGTTGCTTCTACCGTCATGACCACTCCACCGGCAATTGTCAACGTATGACTGGAATCATTTGTCGTATCGAGAGACTGCATCGTTATCGAACCGGATCCATTTACGATAACATTACTTGAATGTGAATCTGTACTGGTATTAGAGCCGACAAGGTATAAATATCCGCTGTCGGTCAGACTGTATCCGTTCAGATTAATTGTTACTTTGTAGTAGCCGGTGGTATTAAAATATACTGTTGAAGCATAGGCATCTGCCGTAAGATTAACTGTAACAGCATTGCCCCGTCCCGTAAAATAAACGGTATCTCCCGCAACAGGATATGAGCCGGTATTAGCAGTCGAATTATCTCCTGAAGTTGACCAGCTTGAAGAGGAAGCCCAGTTTCCGCTTGTTACGGAATTGGAACCATTATTACTTATCCAGTAATAATTCGTTCCCCACGCCCCTGCACTCGCTCCCGCAAACAGTAAGCACGCCGCAAGTATGCGTGCCGTGTGTGAATGTCGTATGCTGTCGAATATGCGGATCATGCAGAAACCTCCGGAATCTCACTCAGTATCATTATATACTATCTTTCCGCAACGTACAGTACGGAAACAACGACAGTCCTTCTCTTTACATATCGGCATACTTCTGCCGTCCGTACACTGTCTGACTGCATGATACATGTCACGTTTCCCGCAGATACTGACATTTCGTTTTCTGTACACTATTTCAGGGGTAACCGTCAGTGTAACCAGAGTGCATCAGGAACAATTACTCCAGCCTTCAGGCGGCAGAAAACGCATCTTTCCAGCCCATAAAAAAAATCCGGCACAATGCTCCGTAAATGATAGCTCAATGCATATATATAAGGGAACCTCTAAAAACTTCAGTTTTTTGAGATTTCCATAGTATCATACGGAGGAAAATCATGCACAGACAACGTATCTCACTCACACCGGAAGAAGCCAGGAAGAAAATCCGCCCTACGTCGGACGTTTTTGCCCGCTACCTGCTCTCTTCGCCAAAATGTACACACTTCACGAAATCGTTTATCAATGCCGTTCTGGAGGATGCAGGTAAACCGCCCGTAACCGGCGTACGGATACTGTCACCGTTCAATCTGAAAGAATGTATCTACGACAAAGAGTCGGTTATGGACGTAAAGGTTTCAGACGAAAACGGCGTAACATACGACGTGGAAATCCAGACTGACATATCGGACTCGTTCTGGAACAGGATGACGTATTACAACAACTGCGCCTTCAACAGCCTGCTTAAAGAGTCGGATCACTATGACGCTCTGGCTCCTTCAGTCGTAATAGCCCTGCTGAGCGGACATATCTACGGCAGAACGGGAAAGGTACTGCCCGGCGAAAAGATGCACCACTGTTCGCTTGTCGTTCATGAAGACAGCCACGACGAACTGTTTTACCCGTACGGGGATCCGGAACGGTATCATATACTCGAACTTGACCGGTTTGATATCCGGGAAGAAGCGCTGTATACTGTAAAGAACAGGGAACAACGAAGGCTGTCTCCTGCATTATTCAGATGGCTGCGGTTTTTCAGGGACGGCAGCCGGGAGGATTTTATGAAGCAGTACAGGGAAACTGACACGGAAATTGCGGAAGCGAAGGCAGAATACGAACGGTTTCTGACAGACGACCAGCTGCGGGATGCACAGCTGCGCCACGAGATGTGGCTGCACGACCGGGCCCAGGCAAAGGCGGATGCACGGAAAGAGGGTCTTGCTGAAGGCAGGGCTGAAGGCAGGGCAGAGGGAAAAGCTGAAGGGAAAGCTGAAGGGAAAGCTGAGGAACGGGCAAGAATCGCTCAACGTCTGCTGAATACCGGTATTTCCGTTTCCGCCGTCGCTTCCTGCACAGGTCTGACTGAAGAAGAAGTAAAGAAATTATAAGCTGTGCACGCATTCGTTATAAAACAGGATTACATACTACTATCGGCATATTTCCGCCGTCCATACATCAGCGATATGCAGACCATGATGTGTTTCATAAAAAAACCGGCTGAAAACCAGCCTGGCAGTAAAAATTATCTGCTGTCTCGTTATAGGGAACCTCTAAAAACTGAAGTTTTTAGAGGTTCCCTATAATTATTGTGCAGCAAGTACAACCGAAGTTATCGTACTATTGCTGCCGGATATATAGATACCGGATATTGAAGAATCTCCGCGCATTATATAATTTTGTAATGTATACGAATAGGTAGAGTCACCAGTGCCGTCTGTTATCGTGGCAGGAGTACAAGAAATCACTTTATTTCCATTGGTATCTATCCAGTCAACAGAAGGTGTCTCTGTCGCTGTAACTGTTAATACAAAAGGATAACTTGACGTACTGCTGCTTGTATCCGTATATGTCGAAAGCAGTCCACTGTCCAGACTTATAACGTTTGCAGCATTTTTTGTCTCATATGTACCCGTCCATGTACCGCCCGTACAGTTATCCGTCGTAAGCGGCAGCGTCCAGTGGAATACAACTTTATAATCTGTATACCCGAGCGTCTGACTTGTATTACTTACGGGAATTATATTCCCGTTTGAATCCGTACAGTACGAACTCTCCTTTGCAGAAATGTCTCCTGCCATATAGGTATAGGTATAGGTATAGGTATCAAGTGCGGTCATAACCTCTGCAAATGTTGTTTTCGGCGTAAAGGCTCCGGAAAGGCCTTTAGAAAGAGTTATTGTCGATACCTCAGTTCCTCCGGATACAGGCGTAAACGTGCCTCCGTTCGCATCAAGCGTTATCGTCGGAGTAAACGCGTTCACTGTCAGATCGGTCCTGTGTATCGAATGAATAGTATAAACTGATGACCATACATTTTGATCATAATCATCTGCCAGTCTGATTTTATAAAAAATGCACATACCTACACCGGAATTGCCGCAGATATTTTCGAGCTGGCCCGCAGAAAGGTTATCAGGGGTAAACGCAATTGACCGTGCATCAAAACCTGTCTTATCAAAATTCGTTGAAGTTTTGCTGGTATTTACCTGTATTTCATTGCGGAAGGCAGATATTGTTCCGCTGAAATTACTGAAATCAAAGGCCGGAACACCTACTGCTGAAATCGTTGACGAAGACTGATCCCAATTCAATGTTACGGCAGATGAATTTGAAATAACGGGCATGCCAAGGCCGCCAACAGAAGTAACAGTATCAGTGGATGAACTGGAAGAATAATATGACTGAAGTTTTGACCAGTTCTCATCGTATATTGTTGCATAGACTTTATACGTAACATTCTTATCGACAAGCCGGAACGTATATATTTCAAAAGGAAGATCAGCAGGCTGATTGGATTGACCTCCATAAACAGTCTTATCTAGTACCAGATTATAATCATTTAAAGTGTGATATGTACCGGATGCATCATAATACCCGTCAATACCCAGCACGAATGCAGAAGCGTTGTCAGGAAGAGATGCCAGCACGAATTTTAATCCGTCTTTTGTTGCCTGCACGTAATTTGTCGTACTCAGCGTTTCGGTTCCGTCACTGTCGGCAGTCGTCAGATAATGTTTTTCTTCCGCCGTTGCGAAAGTCATTGTGCCCGCTGCAACGGTACCTCCTGCCTTTACGGTCACGGTTGTCGAAGAATCGCTGCCTGCCGTAAACGTACGAACTGTTCCGGCTTCCGGAAGAAGTACGTATGGCATGTCGTTACGAATGATGCAAGCGCTCCGAAGCACCGTCCGTATCCCGAATTTCCGGTATATGAACGATGCTCTAAGCTCCGGACGTGGGGCGTCAGTCGAAATCATCAGTGTTCATACGGGTTTAAAATCCTCATCGTCCTCGAATGAAATTACATGCTTCGTTTCTTTTTTTACCGGTCCGCTTTTCTGTTCCGCCGTTTCTCCCGGTGCGCAGCCTTTCTTTACTGACGGCTGTGCTTTCAGGGCCGTACCGTGCGCCGGCGCCGCCTTCATTTCTGCCTGACGGGCGGCCGGGCCTGATGCTGCTTTTTCGTGTTTTTCCGCAGCCGGACGGCTCCCGCTTTCCCCGGTGCCTCCTGAATATGTCTTCCCGCTGACTATAAGGTACAGACTGTCGACGATCTCATTCAGGCTGCCCACCTGTCCCTGGAGTTCTTCCGCCGCACCGGCCGTTTCCTCGGCACTTGATGCATTCGTCTGCACCACTGTATCGAACTGGATCAGGACTTTATTCACCTGCCCGATTCCTTCATCCTGCTGGCCCGAAGCGGTTTCAACTTCTTTGTTCATTTCCTGTACTTTCTTTGAATTGCCAAGTATATCTTTAAATATTTCTGCAAGATCCTTCGACATGGTCACGCCGTCTTCGACATTTCTGAGCGTTTCCTTTATCATGGATGCCGTTTCCTTGGCCGACTCCGACGAACGGTTTGCAAGGTTCTTCACTTCGTCGGCCACTACAGCAAACCCCATACCGGCTTCACCAGCACGTGCTGCTTCAACCGCCGCATTCAGCGCAAGCATATTCGTCTGGAATGCGATGTCGTCTATGACGTCTATGACGTTCTTGATGTCCTCCGCTGATTTTGAAATGTTCGTCATCGCCGTAAGCATGCTTGTCATTTTGTCAAATCCGTTCTGGCTTGCATCAGTTGCTTTCTCGGAAAGAAGGCTCGCCTGACGCGTATTTCCGAGATTCTGCCTGACCATAGAGGACAGTTCTTCCATCGAGGAAGTCGTTTCCTCGATGCTCGACGCCTGTTCCTGTGCACCGTTCGCTATCTCCTGCGAGGCCGACGACAGCTGCGTACTTGATATGCGTATCTGTGAAGAGCTCTCCGACAGGCTGTTCACCACCTTCGACACCGGTTTCGTTATGCTCCTTGTTATCGTAATTCCCAGTATGAGAGACACCGTCAGTCCGATAAGTATCGCTGCTATAATAACAGTGATGGACAAAGAAACAATTCTTTTGCTTTCTTTGTATTCGGCAACCGCACTTGTCGTAGATATTTTTACCAGCTGATCAATTGCAGGAACAAGTTTTTTTGAGTTTATAGGTGCAAGAATTGTGTCAATATAACGATTAGCTCCCTGAATGTCCCCTTTCAGGGAAAAATCATACATAGCAAGACCTTTTTGGGCAAAGTCAGCAGAATCTGCACGGATTTGAGTAATTAATATTTTTTCCTGTTCCGAAGATTCTGTCGGCTCATAATTTTTTACCGCTTCAGAAAAAGAAGAACATATCTGTTCAAATACTTTTTTCCCGTCTGCAATCTGATCATTTGTTTTTCCGGGTCTGTTGGCGATCATCAGCTGGGAAAGACTTGACTGCAAAAGGTAATTCATTTCTTTTGCGTATTGAACTCCCAGTAAATCTTTCTCATACATCGCAATCGTCAGCCTGCTGCTCTTCTTTGTTGTATACAATCCGATTACCCCGATAATGGCAGAAATGGCAGAAATAACAACAGCCATTGTAATAATTCTGAATCCAATTCCTCTTTTCTTCATATTCATTTTCTCCTTAGGTAATTATCTGCCTGCAGCAGAATTCTGTTCCTGATTTTTCATTCCTGACTGCAGTTCCGTCGTATCTTTTACAATAGTCAGTTCTTCGTCGTTCAAAACTTTGAGCACGTCAAGAACTATCTTCATGCCTTCCGGTGTATCCGCCACACCCTGTATGTATTCACTTTTTATCCGCGCATTGATATACGGAATCTTCGACAGCTTCTCACCGAGTATACTAACTACATCCTGTATTGAATCGACGACAAGCCCCATGAGCACATTTTCACCACCGTACACGATCTCCACGACAATAATGCATGTCCGTTTTGTGTAGTCCTGGAATTTAAGTCCGAATTTCAGGCGCAGGTCTATTACCGGTATAATCTGTCCCCGCAGGTTTATCACACCACGTATGAACTCAGGCGTCCGCGGCAGCGGTGTAACCGCTGTCATCCCCATAATCTCTTTTACTTTCAGGATGTCCACGCAGTAGTTTTCGCCGTCAAGCGTGAAGCTCAGAAAACGTGCTCCGTTCAGCAGTTTCCGCTTCGTCATTTCCATATCTTTATACCTCCCTGTATTCCATCTCCCCGCTGCGACTGTGTTATAAATTTTACTTTTTGATTTTAAAAACGACAGTACATATCATCTGCTGTAACAGATGATTATCCGATTGAAAACAAGCCAGCCCACATTCTCTTCCGCGAAAATAGTATTTTGTAATTTTTCCAGTAATTGTATGTTGATAAGACGATAATGTCATTGATCTAAATCAATCAGAGAAATATCCTTTACCCGCCGTAAATTCAATCTGCGTT
Organism: Treponema sp.; assembly: GCA_023231445.1. Classification (GTDB taxonomy): domain Bacteria; phylum Spirochaetota; class Spirochaetia; order Treponematales; family Treponemataceae; genus Treponema_D. The sequence goes on from JALNVF010000004.1 coordinate 39,126, forward strand.
TCTGATGCGGCTCAGCGTTTCCGGGGTAATCCCCAGATACGATGCAATATCCTGCCCGCTGAGACAGCCGGCAAAATCATGTTCATCGTTCATATATTGCTCATACCGTTCTTTTGCAGTATCAGTCAAAAGCAGCATAACATGTTTCTCCAGCTTTCGAAGTCTGCTTCTCTCAAGATAATATAAAAATTCAAAAGCATGCGGATCAACGACAGCTCTCCGCCTGAATAAATCCTGATCGACAACAAGTACTTTACACGGAACTACCGCCTCGATAATAATTTCATATTCTGAAAAATCTGTCGAAAAAATCAGAGAATCAATTGCATCGCCGTAATGCAGGTATTCGAGCGTATACTCATGACCTGCAGGCGTCCCGTAATAAACACGGAAAATACCGTTAAGAATAAAACCAAAAGTCGGAAACAGCGTACCATATTCAAAAAAATGATCGCCTGCCGAATAACAGCAAATCTTACCATTTTCTTTCAGGTAATCAAATAACTCATTTATGTCTGTTGTATTGTTTTCATACTTTGAAGCAAAGTTTCTGAAATCTTCATGCGTTTTTTTCTCTTTTGTTTTTTCCGCCTTATAATAAGAATAATCTGTATCTGCAGATGTATCCTGTATGACCGTCACATACTGAAATTTCCTATCTCCCCACAGACATGATAAGATATGAACCTCAAGTTTTTTCAGGGTCCCGTCAGCAAGGCGGTGTACTACATGAAATATCTGCTCAACTCCGTCTCCGTTATTCCCTCCCGACTTAAGCCGGGACTGTACAACAGAAGACCGGTTCGTACTGATTTCATAAATGGTCTTTTTGAGAAATTCCTGCCGTGGCCAGCCATAAAGACGGACAGACTCCTGATTTACTTCCAGTATTTTTCCGGTAGCACAGTCTACTACCATTTTAGCCGGTCTGCTGACAAAAAAATAATTATAATGGGGAAAAAGTTCATGTATATATTCGCCGGCAGTCTTTCGGGAGGGAACTGCCGATACAATAATGCAGTCTGCGCTCCGGAAAAATTCACAGGTGTATCCTTTTCTCTTCGATCTTGTATCAAGGGTAATGCTTACCTTCTTTCCCGTCTTCCATATGGTGTTGCAGACAGACAGCATGATGCCGAAGTGCTGATAAAAAGTCCGCGACAGCAGTGTACCGCGGTTGAGCGTCCTGCTTTTAGGAAATTCATACATAAACTGCCGGTCTGCTTCAAGAAATTCAAGATCAACAATTTCTTCATCTGTGCCGAACAGAGGCTTAAAGGAACAGTTCATACGACCGGCATAAGAACAAAAACCGGACGTATCGGACGTATCGTCACCGGTTTGCATAGAAAATTTCATATCATTCTCGATAAAATTCCGGAAAATCTGCTCGTTTTTTTTTAGAAGCATCAGGCCTGTATCAGTCAAAACAGAAAGTACCTCACGTCTGTCGCTGCTTCTTATTTTTTTCTGCAGAATTGTACGCGACTTCAAATCACTTACAATTCTGGATACATCAAGCACTGGTATATCAAGGTCTGCAGCAAGCCTGCTTATTGAACTTGAACCGTTTCGGTAAACAGAAAGAAGAAGATAAAATTCCTTCCACGAAAGACTGTCCGGTTTTTTTGTTTGTTTTTGGTACATATTAAGAAAGGAAAGTATTTTAAAAAGTCCGGATTCATTATCACAACAGACCTGTCTTTTCTGATTTTGAAATGACTGACAGGTATTTGGATGATCTGCATGAGAATTGAAAAAATCTTCAATATTAACACCCATCGCATCCGCAAGCCGGAAAAGGATAGTGAGCGTTGGAATTTTCTGTTTTGTTTCTATATAATAGATATAACTTCTTGATACCTTTGCTCTGGTTGCAAGTTCTTCTATAGATATATTTTTGGAAATACGCAAAAAGCGTATTCTTTCAATGGTATCTGCTATTCTGGCATCTTTTTTTCTGCTCATATGGCTCTCTCTTGACAGCTAAAGATCTAAACAATCTCCCTTTTTCAAACAGTTTAATTGGAATTTAAAAGGTACGCGACTCTCTATAGAGAGTTTCTGTTTTTGAGCAGTTTTTTGTCTGCAAAATAACAGAAGACAAGAGATACGATACAGTCGGAGAACAGTAATTTTACAAAACGTGAAAAAATCACTGCATTATCCATTTGCGCTTGACAAATTTGTTACACTAATCCTGAAATTTTTTTATTTTAGAATTTCTCTTTGTTATCTTTCCATTAATATGTACCGATACTAAGGCAGAGAGAATATGTAACGGATTCTGTCCCGGCGGAATATAAAACAGAATTTTTTGCATGGTGATCTGTTATGATGGAGAGTTCTGAAAACGAAAACAAACAAATCTGTTTTTTTCCTCATATCGGACAGCAGCTGTTCACGGACAACAAACGTGAAATAGAGAGGGCCAATGCGAATCTGCTCGGAATGGCCGCGCTGCTCGGGATACTTATGTTTCTTGCATTATTCCTGATTTTGTCCGTGACGTCTGATGTTCCGCATATTCCTTTTTTCGCCGGAAGAACCTGTGTTGTTACATACCTCATTCCCAGTGCCATATGCTCGTGTATACTGTTTTACTGCCGGTTTTATGCAGAAAAACAACCAGCTCTCATTTTACCCTTTTTCTACAGTCTGTTTATACTTGTTTATATCTATGCAGCTGTAAACCATTTTATCTCAAGTCCCAGCGGTCAGGTATTTACCTTTGAGATGGTAGTTCTCATGATGCCGTTCGTAATCCTTGACCGGACATGGCGGCTTACGCTGTTCCAGCTGGTTTTTCTTGCAGCTTTTATATACTGCGATATACATTATAAAGGCAGCCTGCCGGGAGTCTCCCGGCATGACGACATAATAAACATGGTTATATGTTTTATCCTCGGACAGTCAGGCGGCCATACAATCCGGTATTCCCGGATTCAGGCTCTTGAAAACAGGCGGATTGTTATAGTACAGCGCGACACTGACGAACTTACCAGACTGCCGAACAGACGCAAATTATTTCATGAGCTGCGGAAATCGTTTGACGGCCGCGCACTTCCGGTAAAATGTCTTCTTATGGCTGATATAGACTTTTTTAAACGGTACAATGATTCGTTCGGTCATCCGGCAGGGGACGAAGTTCTCCATAAAATAGGAGACTGTTTCCGTACATTCGGAGAAAAAACAGGTTTTGAGCTTTTCAGATACGGCGGCGAAGAATTCATCGGATTATACCGGTTACCCGGCGGAACAGACTTTCAGGAAGCGGCACACAGTCTCTGTGAAGCAGTACGCGGTCTGAAAATAGAACGGGCGCTTCATGATATGCCGTTCATTACTATAAGCATGGGCTACGCCGTTGCAGAAAAAACGCATCCGGAAGGATTCGAAGAATTCATTGCAAAGGCGGACAGCGCACTGTATGAAGCAAAAAGACGCGGACGCAACTGCTGCATAGAATACATTTCCCCCGGAAAACAGAAGAATTAACTCTATTACTTTTTTTCCCGCAGATTTGTTTCCGCTTCATGAATGATATCCGGTCCCCATGCTTCTTCCAGAATCTCGTGAGCTTTCCCGCGGAGTTCAGGCTGAACCCGGTTAAGCAGCATGCAGTTATGAACGACAAAATGCGTCATGGATTTCCGCATATATTTATATATTGCCGCCCCTGCCGGCGACGGACGTTCATTCAGGTCATACATAACCGCCGTGAATACAAGCGCAGGCGAACACAGCTTTTCCCAGCGGTCAAGCGTTGTAATCATATCAGACGAAGTTGAAATACCGTTTCCAAGGTTATAGCTGTACAGTATGTCCGGAATACCGATATACGAAAAAGATTCCCTGGCGGTAAAATACGAATACAGCAGATCTTCGGCCATAAAACAGTCCATTACCGGAATACGTTCAAGCGCTTTTGTAAATGTTTCGCGTTTTATGAGCTTTCCCCACAGGAAAAGGCAGAATTCGCCGCTCGTCAGAAACCGTTCCGCAAACGCATCGGAAGAAGACAGTCTGCACTCCCCCTGAAACGGATGTTCTATAAGGCGGTATGCGTCTTTATTTTTTTCAAGAATATACGCTCCCTCCCGGCGGGGTTCCGCACAGAACTGGACAAAATCATACATGCCGCCGCAGGAAGCGTCATATGCTGTACGGCATGCATCAGGAGTTCTGAACTCGTCGTCACTGTCAAGCATCGTTACATACACTCCGGCAGCTTCTTCTACACCGGTACGGCGTGCAGCAGCAAGACCAAGGTTACGTCCGTGACACACACAGCGGATGTCACCTGCATGAACTGCTTTTGATTCTTTTTTGAATGACCGTATAATTTTTTCCACCGCTTTCTGCGGTGCGCGTTCAGCGTTGTCGTCAACAACGATTATTTCAAGTTCGGGCAGCGTCTGGCATACGGCAGACTCAAGGCAGCGGCGCAGCTTTTCCTCAGGCGTACAGTACGTCGGGATAATAACGGAAACTTTCATGCACACAGTATACCGGATAACAGTCGTAATTTCTTCACTCAGATTCTGAAGTCATCCTGATTGGGCCGTCACCCGGGTTTTTACTATACATTTGAGCAGATTCTATTGCTGCTGTGGCATACATTGCAATGTATGGAACCCTAACGTTGCAATGTATGGAACCCTAACGTTGCAATGTATGGGCAAGCAGCAGTGGCGGTTTTCCTTTTATCACAGGAATACTGTACCATGCCGCTGTATACGGCTCATGACCTCCCCCGTGTACGGCAGAAGCCTTCGGGCATATACTGAGCAGGTCCGCCAGCCCGTACATCCCGAGCTTCCGGCTGTATGGAGGCCAGCCAGATCAGTAAGGCTGCTAGTAACTGGAAGAACTCGTCGTGATGCTTCCGCTGCCAAACACTCCATAGAGGCTTACAGATTCAGATTCCGAAGTTGCAATGGATAAATCAAGAACACTGCCGTCCAGCGTAAAGACTGCAGTTCCGTACTTCGTAGTCCAGGATGTCCCATCTGCTACATAAATACCGCTGTCGGCCATCGTAATCTGTTTCGGTGTCAGACAAAGGAACCGGCCTGATCCCGCAAAATACTGATCGTCCTCATAGGTAGCACTTGATGATGCATATATCGATATGACAGACGACTCATATCCGTATGCAGTACACGGAGTGGTTCCATTAGCACCGGCACGCCATCCGTAGGGAGTAAGCGAAAGAGAAGACGGGGACGTATCGGAAGCAAGCGACTGTGCACTTCCGGCACAGATAAGTGCACCTCTGCTGGTAAGATACATACTGCTGTTCAACAGAAAATCTGCTTTATCAGATGTATCAGACAGGAGCATATACAGTTTCCCGTCAAGGCCGACAGCCATATCAGTAATACAGACACTGCTGCTGTATAAACCGCTGACACTGGCACTGTCACTGACCGTTGTCAAAGAAACCGGTTCCACCCATTTTTTCGTAAGCGTACCATCCGACAGGACGGCACAACCAAGCATAGGTATATACGGACCATCTGAACTATTAGTAGTAGTATCTGTATATGAGTAGAACACATACTGCGTTCCACCCGTATATACAGAGGTAAACGACGTATCACTCAGGCTGCTGTCAACATTAACCGACGTTCCGGTCCACGTTGTTGTACCATCGGTTGTCGTCGACGACGTCAGCTTGTACAGACTTCCCAGACCGGTCGACAGCAGAAGTCCGTCGGAAACCTGGCACAGCGCAAGTTTTGCGGGAGCCCCGCTTAAACCACTTATAATAAAAGCACCAGCAACCCCAGCGTAAAAAACACAGTAACAGCCGGATTCACCACTGGGGTCATAATATACAACATATATTTCTCCGTTGCTGCCGATAGTAGTAGCCAGATAAGTATCTGTCAAATCGGTCACCGGCACACTTATCTGCCCTCGTTTAGTAGTTATATTTACATAATTATATCCATCCGTTTTTCGATATTCGGTGGTCAACGTCTGCACGGACATAACCGTAAAGCTGTCCGTATAGTAATAGTCCGTGGTATCCCACAGCGGGAACGACGAAATGCAGCCGGAGACTGCCTGCGTACTGTCACTCGCAAAAAGCATTACTGCGGATCCTGTCGGAGATGAGAACGGCTCAACAGTAATGGGAGAAGACGGCACCGCGTTCACGACGATAGCACCCGCCGTCAGAATGCCGGTAACGCTTATATCCGATGACGCAATGGTAACGCTGCCTGCTGTACTAAGTGCAGCATTTCCCGTATCCGAAGCAGCAATAACTGTACTGCCTGACAGGGTCAGCGCCAGATCGCTTCCATCCGCAGCAACCGTATACACCGGACAGGTATAGACGGAATCAGTTGTAATTGTACAGTTCTGCAATGTAAGAGAAGAACCAGTTCCGAAAGAGCTGGTTGTATGCACGCCGCATCCCGGCAAGGAAGCCGAAGTACCCGCCGGACATTTCAGCGTAAGACCGTTCAGTGTAAGATTTACCGTATAATTGCTTCCACCTGTAACGGACAGCAGTTCCACACTGCTCGTACTGCTGCTCACCGACGACGCGTCAAGCACTGCCGCCCCGTCTATGCCGATGATCGACAATGTAAGATTATCAGCCGGTACAATCTGTTCGCAGTAACCGGCGGCACTTCCGTCAACAGTCTGTTCCGTTTCGGTAAGCGTCCCATCAATATATATCGTCTGAGCCTTGCTGCTGGTTGTTACTGTGGCAAGCGCTTTTGCAAGCGAGGCATACGGCTTTGCAAACGATCCGTCGCCGGTACTATCATTTCCTGCAGCAAGATGGGAAGGACTGTCTCCCGAAACATAGACAGCTGTTGAATCTGCTGTTGTAATCAT
>JALNVF010000005.1 GCA_023231445.1 Treponema sp.
AGCCCTATAAAATATCCCAGCAGGCAGATCATCAGAATATCTACCAGTTCATGCTTTTTACACCGGTCTATCCGCGTGTCTTCTATTTCTTCCATTGCATCAAGTAATGTCATAGTTTCCCCCAGGGGAATAACTATACATTATTTTACAAGTTTTAAACAGCCTGTTTTAATTTATAATGCGTTTGCCCTGGGAAGTTTCATTTCATATATTGACCAAGGTAATTTATTCTGGTATTATTAGTTCATTATAGTTTATGTATGCCCGGATGGTGGAATTGGTAGACACGCTAGCTTCAGGTGCTAGTGAGCTACGCTCATGGGAGTTCAAGTCTCCCTTCGGGCAAAAAAAGACTAGATGCTTGTATTGTATGCATCTAGTCTTTTTTTTTAACTTTTATATCACGATGCAAAATTGATTTTACATTATTTCGTCTGTAGTTGTAAATATAAGTTTTTTTCCTGTAAGAGGATGAGGAAAACTAAGCATAATTCCTTTGAAATATAATATCTTTTCTTTATCTGTAAAATAAAAATTATACAATTTGTCACCAAGAACAGGGAGACCTATCCATGCAAGATGGCAGCGGACTTGATGACGATATCCTGCTGTAATTTTGCATTGAACTCTTGCAAATATTCCTTCAACATTTTTTATTGCAATTTTTGTATCATATATTGCTTTTCCCGCCTTGCGTTCGGCAGATAACCCCGATTCAGAAGTTACAGGACGTACCTGTTTGTGTCCCTCTCCAAAAGGTCTGAAAGCAGACCTTGTAATAAATTCTTCTCCATTAAGCATATTCCTTATCACAGGTACAGGAGGAAAGCCTCCTAGCGATACGGCATTTTTCACATTCTGTACACAGATGGCACTGTATATTTTCTCAAAATTGCCGTTCTTCTGTGATCTATATAATTCTTCATAAGCCTGTTGAGTAGATGCTATAACCAAAAGTCCACTTGCATCATTATCAAGTCGGTGAAGTAAACCATGTTCAATCTTTTTTTTCCCGTGGACATTTAAAATTTCCGGAAATAAATCTGCCGCAAAACAAAATGCATTATTTTTATCGTACTCGGTAAGCGGAGCAGATGGCATTCCGTGTGGCTTCGAAAGAATAACAAAAGGATCTTCCTTTGTAGGCGTATGCAGTATTTTTATATTATTTTCATTCATTTTATATCATCGAGAATAATACGTGGATATTTTTTTTTCAAAATTTTAAGAACATTTTTGAAACGTTCAGGTATGTCTGCACGAAATATTCTATATTTTTTGTTACCAGGAAGTTTGACAATCAATTCACGAGCATGAAGCATAAGTGTTGCATCCGGAAAAAGTTCATCTTTTTTTCCGTAAATAGAGTCTCCTAAAACGGGACAACCTAAATATTTCATGTGTACACGAATTTGATGAGTTCTACCAGTTTTCAAACGTACTCGTAGGAGTGAATAATTTCCGTAACATGCTATACAATGATATAATGTTCGCGCAGTTTTCCCCTCCTCTATTCCTGTTACAGCCTTGTATCGCTTTCTATTTTTGGGGTCGCGTATAATCTGTGTACGAATATCACCGGCATTTACCGGTGGTATTCCGCGTACAATAACAATATATTCTTTACGCAACTTATGCAATTTAAACTGAGTCTGCAACCATTCTTCTGAATCTCTGTTTTTCGCAGTAATAATAACACCTGAAGTATCTTTGTCCAGGCGATGTACTATGCCAGGTCTCCTCGCTGCAAGCACTTCTGAAACATTACCCTTATTTATCTGTACAGAAGATCTTCCCCAATGATATAACAAAGCATTTACGAGAGTACCAGACCAGTTGCCGGATGCCGGATGAGTAACCATACCTTGTTTTTTATTTATTACAGTAATATTTTTATCTTCATAGATAATATCTAAAGGAATATTTTCTGGAATTATGTCGTCGGGAACATTATCTTCCCATTCTATATCTATCTGATCCCCAGCTCTTACTTTGAATGAAATCTTCTCTCGTTTTCCATTAATAAGTATTTCAGAAACACCAGATTTTAATTTTGAACGATTCATACCGTTCGGAAGAGATGCAATATATTTATCAAGGCGTACATAGTCACAAAAATCAATAGGGACTTTAACACTGAAAAACGGCATTCTATTCTCCAGTAAAATTGCCTTCAAAAGTATTCTTGCTATCCGAATTCGACTTACTTTCCGGTATATTAATCTTATCAGGAGGAGGAAGTTGTATTTGGGTAGCATCTTTATCTTGTTCAATGGGCCTTATCATAATAGGAGCAGTGTCATCTTTATGTTTTTTATGTTGTACAACATTACGACGCAGAATATTAACAATCAGATCTGTAAGACCAATTCCTATGCTTATACCTATCGAAGTAAGCAAAATTGTTTTCTGTTCATCTTCCGTAAAACCGTTACTATCCGAAGTTTTTGCGAATGGATTCGGAACGTATTCAGATGAAAAGTTATGCTTACTGTACCGTACAAAAGAATAACCTAATGTTGTATTAAGTGTAACAAAAGGCATTGCACCGAAAGTTATTATTTCAGCTCGACGGGCATCTTTCATAAATTGAGGAAATTCGTCTTTTGTATATGGATCAGGTGTAGTACTCGTCGTATCATCTGCTGATAATAAAGGACTGAATATGCACAAACAGAGAAATATCAATATCGTCTGCCGTATTTTTTTCATGACGCAGGATACTCCCTCTCTCCAAATATCGCTGTACCTATACGAACTTCTGTCGCTCCTTCTTCAATTGCTATACGGTAATCTTCCGACATCCCCATCGACAAATTTTCCATAGAAAACTGAGGAAATTCCTGACAAATTTTTTCTGCTGTTTTTCGCATACTTGAAAAAGATGTATGAATTACTTTTTCATCCTTAGTAAAAGGCGCCATAGTCATAAAACCAGAGGGTATTACATGAGGAGATTTACCTTCCGCACAATACGCAACAGCTTCCTCCAGACTTTCATATGACGTAAATCCCGATTTTGAATCTTCCCCTGTATGATATTCAAATAATATCCGTATCGTTTTATTATTACTTAAACAATATTTCTCAATTTCCTGAATCAGATCTAATCTATCAACAGATTCAATACATGAACAAATCTTTACTGCATGTCCAACTTTATTTTTCTGCAGCGTACCAATAATATGCAATTCAGTTTTCGGATAAGTTTTGTAAATTTCTTCAAATTTTGAAAATGCTTCCTGAACGCGATTTTCGCCAAACATGACTTGTCCTGCTTTTATTGCATCTATTACAGATTCAACCGGATGAAATTTACTTACTGCAAGAAGTTTTACACTTCCAGTTTCTCTTCCTGATAAACGTTCTACATCAGTAATGGAATTTTTTATTTTTTCTAGATTTGTTCTGATATCGATACAATTCATAATCATAGTATATCAGCATTCAATATGTCAGACAACTCCAATAATTTTTTTACTGTAAGCGATTCAGCACGAACAGAAGGATCAATCTTCGCCTTTTCAAGAACAGAGACGGCTCTTTCCGCATCCGACAAAAACATTGTCAGATTATTTCTGATATTCTTTCGCCTCGATATAAATAATGCACGTTGCATTTTCATAAATAATAATTTATTTTTGCAACAGGGAAAATCAGTTTTAAGTTTCATGACGACAACACGCGAATCTACGTTTGGTCTGGGCCAAAAACTTCCAGCCGATAAATCCATAAGAGGATAAATGTCATATGCCCATTGGCACAATATCGAAAATGATGAGTAATCATTTGTACCCGGGAGTGCGGTCATACGTTGTGCTACTTCCTTCTGAACCGTGACTACAACTTTGTCAAAACGGACATTCTGTTCAATTGTGTCAGCAATTAAAGTAGCAGCAATATTGTACGGAAGATTACCGAAAAAAAACTGAGGTTTACCGTATTTAGTCAATATATTTTTCCATGTTTTAAGAACATCTCCTTCTACAATCCGAAGTTTCCCCGTCTCCAGATAAGGTTCAAAAAAGTCCTTAAGCATCCGGATGAACCCTCTGTCTATCTCAAAAGCAGTAACATTTCCCCCTTGCAAAAGAAGTTCTTCCGTCATTGAACCAAGTCCGGGACCTATTTCCCAAACACTGGACCCCTCAGAAATTTCAAGTGGCTCTACAATTTTTTTTCGTGCTGCCGCATTTATCAAAAAATTCTGTCCGAATTTCTTCTGCATCGACATTCCAGTGCTATCAAGTAAAGTTTTTAATGACGCAGGTGAATTATAATCTGGATGTTCCATACACTTATTCCTCATCGTCTTATATATGAATTGCTATTCCCGGTATATATGAAAATACCGATACAACTATTTTTATAACAGAATATACACTATTTAAAACAATTCCAGCAGATACAACACACATCGGAAAAAACAGACAAAGAAGAATGAACAAGAGTCCCATATAAATAAATATAGTAATAAGAGGTGATACAACAACCGATGCAATAATTCCCCCAGGGAAAAAAGTTCCAAACAGTTTAAGAGATACAGGTGCTGTAAAAATTTGTGCGGCAGTAGAAGCAGAAAAACATGAGGAAATACAACATGGAAATATATATGATAACTTACCATTTATTAATTCCCCAAAAAACAAAATTCCTCCCATAGCTCCATAAGAGAGCATGAATGCCGCATTCATACAATCAGCGGGAGCTACAATAATATGGCAAAGAAATGTAGCACACAATACAGATATCATGCTGATTTTTTTTATTCCACACAATGACAAAAGCATTGAACTGATACTACAAAAAAGAGCCCTGATCAGAGAAGGAGAAAATCCGGCAAACCAGACAAACAAAAGAACTGCACATATCTGAAAAATCTGTGCAGTTCTTTTTCCCCACATGCTATAGCCTGTATAAAAAGCAAAACCTGAAAAAATAGAAAGATGCATGCCGGACAATGCCAGAATATGTGACAATCCTGCATTCTTGAAGGCATCAGCTGTCTGTTGTTCAGTATACTCTCTTATTCCAGAAAGTAGTGCAAGAAGAAATCCTCCCGCGGCTCCCCATGCATACATAAGCCGTCTGAACTGAACTCGAAACAATGCACGTACGTGAGCAACTTTTCCTACAGGTGTACAGGGAAACCCTTGTGAACATCCATTGTTTGCAAAAAATATATCATCTGTTCCTGTTCTACCGGATAATTCCGCAAGAGCTCCATCTTCGCAGATAAGTACTCCTTTTTTACGGACACCGGAATAAAGTTTCCCCGGAAAATAGGCCTCCACCATACTACTGTCGATCATAACTGGAATTATACCAGAACAGGTGCTTACAATTCCATTTGAAGTTCTAACAAATTCAGGTTTAAATTTAAATAAATAACTTTGCGTTTGCGATGATTTTACCGGATTTGAAACAACCTTTCCTTTCATGAAAATTATATCAGATGGAAATATAATAGAGTTGAAATGCTTTCTGCTTTTTATAGAAATACTGCCAGAATATATTACTACAGCACAAATAAATGCTGCAATAACAAGAGGATTCTTTGCATTTTTAAAAATTACCATTTAAGCCTCGCGAGCGCATCGCGAGCGGCGGCTATAATATTTTCAGGATAATTTACATACGTAACATATAACAAGGAATCAAATGAAGATTTGTCGCCTATCGCTCCGAGCGCATTAATTATGGCAAGCACGACTTTATCGCTCAATTTAGTTCCGTTCTCAGTCTGCTTGTTCAACTCCATCAAATAGGTCGCAAGAACTGCAGAGCTGTCGATAGGTGCAACATTTGCAACACCGTTTATAACTTCTGCAAATTCATCATCGGTCATAATTCCAGCAATATACTCACGTTTTGCAAGATTAAAAAAAGAAATCATTACTGCTGATGAACGTGTCCATTTTAGCTGAGAAATAATACGCATTGCATCAAGCTGAATACTCACAGTTTCTTTTGTCACAGTTGAAGAGTTGTCTGCTATATAGATAGTCTCGGAAAGCACATTTTCAGCGATTTCTGCTTTAAAAGATGAAGAATTTTTATTGTTTCTGCAAAGAAGATCAAATAACTGGCGTATAGTCTTGGTATTTCCATCCTGGATAATACCAATTATCTGCGGAATGGATTTATCAGCAAGCAGGGAAAGTGTATTGTTCATTTCTGTCGAATACTGAGGCCATTTTTGCTGTAGAACACAGTCATAAATAACTGAAAAAGACTGACTGTTTCCGATTATTCCGAGTGTGTTAACGGCAGCTTTTACTACTCCATTTTCAGGAGTCGAGCCATCAGAGTTCTGCAGAAAATCATTGAGTATCTGGACGAAAGAATCAAAAGTAACAGTATCATTAAGTATCGCGGTTTTGTTTATAACAGCAATTCTGACCGTATCACTCGAAAACTCCCTGAATAATTGTCCGAACTTATTAACTAGAACATCCTTCATATTTTGATTATAAGATGAAACAGATGAGGTCGGTAATGCAAGCACTCCAGCAACTGCAAGACCGTCAAGATCACGATCATCTCCAAGCTCCGATTTATTCGTGAGAGCAAAATCAATCGCAGCATTTGCTAGATCAGCAGCTTCGCTGTCATCGGAAGCATCCCGAACAGCAGCTGTTTTGTCGCTTATATTTCCTTTAATAAACTTTATCCGTCCGTTATCATCTGCATATAATGTACATATACATGCTGCATATATCATCATAGCTGAAATAATTTTTCTCATTTATACCTCGTTCCGTATATCAACATTTGAAACTGTTTCGGCTGCATTTACTACAGTCGGTTTATTACTATTAAAACTGACATTATCTGCATTTTTTGGATATAATTGTGTTTCATGAGGCAAATCAGGCGAAAAATCATCTGTCACATTCTGGCCTTCTAAGTTCCCATCAAAGTTCTGTTCATGGGTATTATTGAGTTTATTATCTCCTCCGCTGTTTTCCACTTTTTTATCAGCCTCGTCTCCACTCTCGCTCTGATCTTCATTTGTAAGAGAAATGGCATCATAAATTTCTTTTTGTTCCTGCGGCATGATATTGTAAACAAAACTTAGTACTTCATTTTTCATTTGAGGTTCTATATGAATACATTCAAAATGCAGACGAGATTGATTGATTGTCTCATTGTATTCAATTGTACGAACAACACCAAACATAACAATAAGTTTATTTTCAAGAGTAAATTGCAGTTTTATTTGTATATTCGGAACTCCTTTACCGCCAATACGGACCATCGCACCAGACTCTGAAATATCTTCTACAAGGCAGCGATATCCTGCTTTAGTTTCAACTGCATTATAATTAATCACACGGTCTTTTATAATAAACAAACTTGCATAAATGCGGCATTTTACACGGACACTGTTTCGTTTTTGAGTACGGAGCAGTTTATCTGTATGCCTCAGATAAAGAGACGGCTTTCCCAGAAAAAGTCCTTCACCTAAGACAATTGTATCAAAAACATATCTGGCATCACCTTTACGCCACAGATACACATTTATTGTTTTTCCTATCCATGCATTTCCTTCTACAGGAATCATACCTTTTTGCGTAGGAATACTTATTGTCAATTCACGAGCATTATTTACAATACGCGAAAAAAACACGCCTTTTCCAGGAAGAATAATTCTAAGCCGTTGATCCTTATCAAGAGAATGAGTAGATTCCAATCCTTTTTTTTTATCTGCCTCTTTTTCTATTTTTGTACGGTATGAATATAGTTTTGTAAGGAGTCGCTGCGAATTAGAAGATGTCACTTTACCAGTGTCGCGGTCCGCATCGGTCTTTATCTGTGAAATACATCGAGTCAAAGAAGGAAGAGACCAGTACAAAGAAAGAGGTTGCGCTATATTACAAATTATTGCTGTTTTCCAAAGCAAACCGATTTCAGAGAATGTAAATTTCGAATCAAAACCTGTCAGAAAAAACTTTATTTTATCATGGTAAATCCGGCAGAGTTTTACTGCAACAGCAATAATTGCAGCTGCAATTATTATTCCAACAATATACACAAATGCCTCAATAGTATATACTTTATCACAAGTCGTTGTTTTTTCATAGTGTAATAGTTTATGGATAAAAAATCATTTACCGATATACTTTTTTTTTCTCTTATTTTCACTCTTGTCATTTTACCTCCATTATTCGTTAAGAACGCTACCCCAGAAACATTTACGGTATGGTCATTTCCATTTCAGCAAATTATCTATGCATATATAGCCGGAATGATTTTCTGGTCTTTTTATACAAAAAGCAGCCAAAAAGGAAAAAGTGACAAAACAGTAAAAAATATCCGATTTTTCATCAATTCAGGATATACACTCGTGACATTCGGTTTACTTTGTACTATAGCTGCCATAACAGAACTTTTTTCGCACCTCACAGGGCTTCATCCGTCTGTAATACCTGTACGGCCAGCATCCGTGGTGCAATATTTATATTGCATTCTGGATTTTGTCGCTGCATCATTTTTTGAAGAAGTTCTCTATCGTCTGTATCTTCCTGATATGCTGTTCAGATTTATTTCACACATATCCCTGCCAGCTTTTCTCTCTTCTGAAATCATCAGTGAAAGTACAGTTGTAATTATTTTTGCATTTTCACACCGTTACCTAGGTACTGCATCTGTCATCAACGCTGCTATTGCCTGTGTCATTCTTCGGATATGCTGCAAAAAAAGCGGTTCAGTCTGGACGAACACAACAGCCCATTTTGCCTACAACATACTTTCGTTAATTCTTCTTACAACAACATGATTATTTTTTAAAAGATGGAAAAAGTTTTTCAATTTTTTCAAATGTCCAGTTGCTTATCTTCACTGCATAGTTGTAATCATATTTTTTTCCGTCTAGAGTATTTTTAAAAGTATATAACAAAATTTTTCCTTCAGCAGTTTTATATACCTGTATGCATATATACAAACCATCACCGGATTCAACTTCAATTAAATATACTTTTTTTCCATCATTCGGGATTGATGCTATTTCACCATGTCTGAGTTCTAATAGTTTAGTACACTTTTCTTCAAAATCATCGGTCTTTTGATTATAAATCATCCCATTTATTCTAATACTTTGTATATCTTCAATGGATGACGCTGTAACATTCTGGGGAATTATATATGGATCATACCAGAATGATTCTTTTGTTGTAAGATATACATCCAAGTCAGAATCTATTTCGTATGAAGAAATTTTATTATCAATTCGCAGGTAACGTCTGTTTTTTAAGAAATTCTGTCCACCGAAGTATATTTTTGTAGACATATCATTATTTAATTTATACACAATTACAACAGAGTGTTGAGCTGACAGTGAAAAAAAATCCCATTTTTTTTCACTGTCAGATATTTTATACATATTACGAACCTTTGTAAAACTGGAAATAAACGCTTGAATCTGACCATTATCTACGGGAAATACACTGCCATTACTTACTCCTTTCCATAAATCATTCTCATTCCGGCGATACAACTTCAGAGAGGTATTTTCTCCGGCTATTTCTATTTCAGTCAGTATATTTTCATATTTTTTGTTCATGAGTGCAGACTGAAAATGTTTTTCCATATTATGCCCACGAATCGCAGGTATAAAAGAAACCCCATAAAGAACTATTAATACCGCAGCAACATATCCTAATAGAGTACTATTTTTTTTCATTAAACAGCCTCCTGCGAAGTTTTTCGTTCTTTTTTTTACGGTGGAAAATAGAAATTATATAAACAGTTGTATATATTAGCGGAATAAGAATAAACAATAAGATGCACATTTTTATCATCATAATCCGGAATGTTACCATATCTGAAAATTTATATAATGTTGTCGATGATGCATTTTTGTTCTGCAAGGATTCTAATCCTTCTTCTCCATTGAGTTTTAAAACCATGTGTGTTAAAAAATCAAGATTTCGATAATCGCCGGAATTGCCACCAGCATATTCCATCATCAGACTGTCGGCAAAATATTGGTCTCCAACGACTGCAATTTTTGTTTTTACACTTTCCTGAGGGGTAAAATATCCAGTTATCTTTCCATCAAAATATGCACCAAGAATAAACTGTTTTTTATTTTTGTCTGTTTGTAAATTTCGAACAATAAAAGGATTCGTTTCAAATAGTTTTGACTGACTTGAATTATCTTCATCTATTGCCCATGCAGAAATACTTGACACCAAAAGAGGTTCTATGCTTTCATTTTCGATTGTCAGGGGACTTGGCCAGAATAAAGTCATTCCCTGCCTTTCTTCTTTTTGAGGAAGGAGACTTATCCACAACGGATAATTAATTTGTTCTGAATGAGACGAATCGGAGTAATTGCCTTTTTCGTCCGTATTGCTTGTCATTGTTATTCGTGCACAAGAAATATCAGCCACTATTTTCGGAGTAAAACTGAATCCATAAGAAGCAAGCATTTTCAGTAAAGCGCTGTTATTCTCTTTTGTAATCGACCAATCTCCAGAAACATCCGCTACATAGGGTGATACCGCGAAAAGAACTTTTCCACCGCGGAGTATAAATGACTCAATAGCTGCCGATCCGTCATCATCTAATTTTGAAGAACCAAAAACAATTAATACTGTATCAGTATCTGCTTCTGCCAGCGTTTTGGAAATATTTTGAATATTAATTTCCGTACATGTTATTCCCTGCGATGAAAACCAGGGAATAACATAGGAATAATCACTGCATGTATTTTTTCCATTTCCACAAAGCACTGTGACACTCATTTTTTTACCTGTCAGTAGTATATTAACACAGCGGTCAAGATCGTATTCCAATGTACTTTCCGAAATTATGAATGGAATAATCTGATTTTTCCCTTCATATTCTAGAACTACCGCAGAGTATACATTCAAATATTCTGTCTTATTGATTTCACCTGTCTGTATCTGTTGACTTTGAATACCATAATTATTCAGCAAACCGGAAACCTTTTCTTTGTCAGGATCAAGAAGTCTCAAACTCACGTTTTTATTCGTCGAAGCATACTCATCAAGGAAATCATAAATATCACGAACCTGCGGATAAAGTTTTATAAGGGAAGGAGAGCGAAAATATGTTATTTTTAAAGGATCATCTGTCTGTGATAAAAGCTGATTACTGTATTTTGATATTGTAAACTGGTTATCTCGTGTTAAATCGATACGGCAAAAATACCGTGTACTGTCTAAAAAAGCAAAAATGATAACAAGCAAAATAAGAAAAAAAGTTTCTTTATTTTCTTTCGTAAATTTCCTTCCTCTTTTCTTTTCCTGAACAAAAACAGCTGTCAGAAGGAAAAAAAACGTCAAACAAATATAAAATACAACATCCCGTGTATCAAAAATACCTTTCGAAGCAGCATCAAAATGATAAGAAAAACTCAACTTCCGAAAAGATACTGCAAGCTGCAGAAAATTTGTCAGCGTAATAAAAATAGCCGAAACAGCAAATGACACAAGCCTGCTAAAAAGAAAATTTGCAAGTAAACAAAAAGAAATTATACAAGCTTCGTAAATTATGATAAGGAAAAAACCGGTAAAGACTTGTCCAGCATCTATATCACCGAACATACTTACACAAGCCGGAAGCATAAGCTGAGTTATGTTAATTATACAAAGTTGTACCAACAACGTAAGAAAGGAAATTACAGTATGTTCAACATCAGAAAGAGGAAATATATCGGTGAAACAGAAATCGTCTGTGCCTGACGATATAACAGGAATAAGTAATATGCTCACATACGGTATTGCTGCAAAAAAAAACCGAAGATTAGTACTTCCAGAACCGGAAAAGAAACCGGTACCAATAATATAATAAAGGGCACATATTACATTGTATATAACAGCAACAATAAAAAAAACAGGACGCTGAAGTGCATAAATAACGGAATGAAAAAGAAACTGCTTAAACGCTGTTTTATACATCAACTTCTCCTGTAAGTCTCAAAAAAGCTTCTTCGAGGTTTTTTTCACCACAAGACTTTATAACAGTCTCTTTTACCCCTGATGCCACAAGTTTTCCATGAGAAAGTATAACCACAGTGCTGCAGATTGCACCGACTTCATGAAGTATGTGCGTTGACAAAAGTACTGTCTTTGTAAGTGAAATT
Source organism: Treponema sp. (assembly GCA_023231445.1). GTDB lineage: Bacteria > Spirochaetota > Spirochaetia > Treponematales > Treponemataceae > Treponema_D. The sequence goes on from JALNVF010000005.1 coordinate 12,116, forward strand.
CGCTTAATAAGCGAACGTATCTGAACAATCTGAGCAGGATCAAGTCCGCTTACTGGTTCATCAAGAACAATATCAGGAGGATCGGCGACAAGTGCCTGCGCAAAAGAAACACGCTGACAGAAACCTTTTGACAAAGTTCCTATTTTTTTTGTATACACTTGTTCGAGAGAACATTCCTCAACAACATGTATAATCGATTTTTTTTTATCTTCCGCGTACAGACCGCGTACATCTGCACATTCCTCAAGAAGTTCCGCAACTGTAAGTTCTTTCGGCAGCAATGCCTGTTCCGGAACAAATCCCACAAGCCCTTTCACAACAGAAGTTTCTACGGCAGAATCATGCATCGTGCCGTCATTTCCACTTACAAAAACATGTCCGGAAGAAGCATAATGCAATCCGCATACAGCACGAAGTATCGTTGTTTTTCCGGCACCGTTTGGACCGAGGAGCGCTGTTACACACCCCTGCTCTGCAGAAAATGTCACATGTTCAACGGCAGCAAAGCTGTTTTTTCCGCTGCCGTATGTTTTGGAAAAATCAACGAGTTTTATCATTTTTTTCCTTAATCAATATACGGAATATCGAAATGCATGCGGTCCTTTGAAAGTTCTGCACACGGATATATTTTTCTGGCCTGTTCAAGAAGCACACTAAGCTCTTTGTCAGTATACCGCGGGCTGTAATGAATCATTGCCATCCGCCGGACATCCGCATCACGGGCGATTGTTGCTGCCTGACTTGCCGTCATATGCTTTTTTTCACGAGCCTGATCTATAAGCGCATCCTCGAACATTCCCTCGCAGATAAGCAGATCGGAACCTCGCACTTCATCAGCTATAGAACTCCTGTAAAGCGTATCGGTTACATAACTGAATTTCCGGCCGCTTCGGGCAGCCCCAAGAACCTGTTCCGGCATAATAATTCTTCCATCGCCAGATGAAACGCTTATTCCGTGCTGCAGTTTTCCCCATAGCGGTCCCATGGGTATGTTGAGGTCTTTCGCTTTTGCGGGACTGAATTCTCCAGGCCTGTCAAGTTCCTCCAGCGTATATCCTACACAGGTTTTAGTATGTTCAAGCGGAAATGCTCTGATGTAAAACCCGTCGCCTTCGTGTACAATACAAGGTGCTGTAATTTCCTTTACAACAACAGGATAATTTATATACATATCCAGAACTTTCCGACTTGTCTCAATATATTCAGCGATTTTTGGAGGTCCATAGATATACAAGGGTTCTGTCCGGTCCACTTGGGCAGAAAGCATCATAATTCCAGGCAGTCCTGTCACATGGTCAGCGTGGGTATGAGAAACAAATATTGCATTTATTTTTTTCCACTTAAGATTCAATCGCCGCAGAGAAACCTGTGTTCCTTCTCCTCCGTCAAAAAGGAAGAGGTCTCCATCGCGTCTGAGAAGTACGGATGTAAGATGACGATACGGAAGAGGCATCATTCCTCCGCAGCCTAAAACAAAAGCTTCCATATTCATTTTTCACGTCCTGCATGGGAAGATGCACTACTATGGGTAAAAAGTTTTTTAATTTTCTTATGATAAAAGGCTCTGATATCTTCCGCTACTATATAAAACTTATACATTCTGGAAACAGGAACGTCAATTGATCCTGGTCTGTGTACAATTTTTCCTCCAAAACCTGTTTTAAACAGGTATAAACCGTACATCGGATGATTTTTGTCGTCAGAAGGCGGCATTCCGTAAAAATCATATACCGGAGAACCATATTTTTTTGCGTCGTTTATTGCTGTCCACTGAAGAAGATAAGCCGGCATAAGATTGCGTTTCACATTACTTGATGCGCCGTATAAATATACGGCCTCACGTTTTGAAAAAAGTGTAATGATGGCAGCAAGATAGTCGTTTTCATGAGATGCAACATAGAGAGAAATAAGAGGACCCCCTGACAAACGTCCGGAAGCACTCAACGAAATAAGATCGGAATAATACTGTTTTGAATGAAGTGCTATACCGTCGCGGGTTGCTGTTGTTCTGTACAAATCGTAGAAAACATTAAGTGCATTCTCAATACCCTGGTCACCTGCTTTATACGTATGCACAATGACACCTTTTTTTTCTGCAAGATGAATATTATACCGCCATTTACTGCGCATTGCGCTAAGCATAACATCTGGACTCTGTGTAATATCAAGCAGCACCGTATCCGGAGGCTGAATGTCAACTTTCGTTTTAACAATTTTCAGATGATTTGTAAGAGAAATTATTTTTAACGAATTTACAAAAAGATCACGGGTCTCACATGTATAAAAATCAAAAGGCGGATCAAAACGCACACAGACAGTATTCCCGGGGAGATATGGTTTAAGAGCTGCTACAAAATCAATAAGAAGTTGTGTATATACTCCTGCCTGTCCGACGGTATCACTGTATTTTAATGGCAGTTCGATCATCATAGGAATATAAGCAATCGAAAAAGATACCTGTCTTTTACCAAAAATCCGTATTAATACAGAACATGAAAAAGAGAAAAAAATATCTTTATTTTTAACCGTAATCTCAAAACAAAGTGGTTTCCATCCATGTGCAGCCTTGAATGAGGCCCAGAAAGGTGACTGCAGAAACCGACTGCCTGAATCTGTATACAAACCAGTGTGAGATGGTGTTATTTCAAACGTAAACACTTTTCAGTTTACTCCGCCATTAACAGAATATGTCGTAGTAAGAAACTTTCCATCTACAACCAGTTTTTTATCGGCAATCATAACCAGCTTATTATTTACCTTAATTTCTATCTGAAAGAACACATCTGCACTTATTTCTTTCTCTTTCTGGGCTGTAGGATCTGTTCCCTCAAGAACAACAGGGGTCCCCGGAGCTGCCCATGGCGCTGTAAGCGGTTCAACACATGCTTTTCCATTTTCATCAGTATAGTCTGAAGCCAGAAGCATTCCCCTGCTCTCAACCCCGCGCATTTTTCGCGGAGCAAGATTGTCAGCAAGTATAATGTGCCGTCCAAGCAAATCCTCCGGTTTCAGATATGGTACAAGTCCGCTCTGGATTACGCGTTCATTACCACTTCCGTCGTCAAGATGTTCAATATAAAGTTTATCAGATTCAGGATTACGTTCTACCTGTATGATTTTTGCAACTTTGAGCGCAATATATCTATTAAAATGAGCAGGCATATCCGCAGCAAGAGAATTCTTCTCATTTTTCTTTTCAGCTTTTTTGTCCTGCTGACCAGTTTTATTTCCGTTCTCTGTACGGTTCTTCTGATTACCGGAGAACTTTTCACGGAATGCAAGCATGGTTTTCTGATCCATCGGCTTAAAATAGACTTCCGTAACCCCAATATCACAAAGCCCGGACATATTCCCAAGATCATTCCACGTAAGTGCTCCAGGGATAGAGGAATAACCTGTCCGACTGTCAAGAATTGCCTTCCCAAAGAAAGACATGACCTTTTGAGCATACTGAGGAAGATACGGCTGAACCATAATCATAAGATCTTTGATAACATAACAGAGATTATAAATAAGTTTAGCAGCTTTTTCAGGTTCTGTAGTACGCGTTTTCCACGGTTCTGCGGATTGGAATGCCTTATTCGCAATATCACTTATGATAAACAACTCGTGGAATGCATCCCGTAGTTCCGCCCATTCAAGAAGATTCGTAATTTTCTGTTCATGTCCACGTATCTGTGTCCATAATTCTTCATCTACAGATGCTGCAGGAATTTTTCCATCATAATATTTACTGACAAAAAGTACTGTACGATTTACCAGATTTCCCAGATTTCCAATAAGCTCGCTGTTATATTTTTCCTGAAAATCTTTCCATGTAAACTGATAATCCGACTTTTCAGGACGATTATAAAAAATATAGAACCGCCATGCATCTGCCAGAATTCCACTTTCCTTCGCGTCTGTCCCAAATACACCGATACCACGAGATTTACTGAATTTCCCGTCTTCATAGTTAAGAAATTCTGTAGAACTCATATGATATAATTTTGTCCAGTTTCGACCGGATCCAATAAGACTAGACGGAAAAATTACAGTATGGAACGGTATATTATCTTTTCCGATGAATTGAAAAAGATCGACTTCAGCTTTTCCTTTCGCTTCTTGAGATTCAGAAGGAAGCCACCAGCTCTTGTAATCAAACGAAGTTTTTCCGGCGGCCGTAAGTTCATCAGCAAGCTGCTTCGTAATCGAAATATATCCTATTGGTGCATCAAACCATACATAAAATACTTTATCCTCATATCCTTCTTTAGGGACAGGGATCCCCCACTTAAGGTCTCGTGTAATCGCACGTTCATTAAGACCGTCCCGTATCCATGCTTTAGTCATTTGAATTGCATTTGCCGACCATTTTCCTTCGACACTTGTTTTTTCCATCCATTCGTTAAGCTTTGGAGCGATCGAAGGAAGGTCAATATAAAGATGCTTCGTTTCTCGAATTTCAGGAGTCGCACCGCATGTATTGCAACGGGGATTTTTGAGATCGACAGGATCAAGAAGAGAACCGCATTTATCGCACTGATCACCACGTGCGTCTTCATACCCACATTTTGGACAGGTTCCACGCACATAACGGTCTGCGAGAAACATTTTACAATGAGGACAGTATAATTGCTTGGTTGTATGTTCATGAATGTAACCGTTTCTATCCAGATCTTTAAATATTCCCTGAGTAATTTCTTTTATTTCATCATTTGATGTACGTCCGAATTTATCAAATGCAATATCAAACCAGTCATAAATTTCTGTATGTAGTTTGTAGTAATAGTCGCAAAGTTCGCGGGGGCATTTATGCTCTTCAAGCGCTTTCGTTTCTGTTGCCGTTCCGTATTCGTCCGTTCCACAGATGTATAATGTATCGTAACCACGACTACGGCAAAAACGTGCAAAAACGTCAGCTGACAACATTTGTATAAGATTTCCCAGATGAGGAACATTATTTACATAAGGTAAAGCAGAGGTAATAAGTCTTCTATTCATAATTTACTATTATAGATTTTTTAGGATATATGGTCAACGCAGCAAAAACAACGTTTATTTTCTCTTTTCCATTTTCTTCGGATTTCTCCTATTTATATTAAGAATACTAAAATTAATAGTTTTCTCCATTTCCATACCCGGTTCAAGCTGTACCGGCCAGAACATTGCAGTCGCAAAAGTCATTTCAGCAGGAACAATCTTTGTTCCGTTATACTCCGGACGCATAAATATTATGGGAACAAAATAAAATCCGCAATTCTCATTTGGCTCGAACATAAATGAAAGACCGTTTTCAGAATCTGAAATCTGAACGGCAGAAACGTCTGACAGAGAACCAGATCCGTCGATTTCACTTGCAGATTTCGTTGTATCAATTTCTTTTCTATGAGCAGAAGAAATAATTTCGACTTTATAAGGAATAAAATTTCCTTCAATATAATTTGTCTGGGCAAAATTCGATTCAACTACAAAATTTGCATGCAAGGGAGAACTGCTTTCATTCTTAAGTATATACTGAATAGTAAATCCGTTTGAATTTGACAGATATTTTTTCCGAAGGCTGATTTCCTGTTTTCGCTCACTGAATTCTGCCTGAGCAGAAAGTTGAATCTCATTATGCTGACCGGAGAAACGAGTTTCACTGTACTTCAGCTGTGAAAAAATTCCAGTACCAGAAGGTTCATTTTTCAAATATTTTTTAATATCATTATCGGAAAAAATATGGTCGACAAACATTCCTCGGTAATAACCGTCTGTACACCCGTCAAATTCTTCAATCCGGCTCGGATTATCCGCATAGTTGCTGGCACTCTGCATAACATCCAGTTCACATATTTCTCCGCTAAGCAACCTTATGCATGACGTATAATTAAGCATACGGCAGATATATTCATCTGTTCCGTCACCGTCATAATCAAAGCTTGATATAGATTCATCAAATTTACTACTATCACGCACAATCATTTCGGCTTCATTCAGACAACGGTATGCTTTTTGTCTGTATGTTGAATTAACAAGAGATCCTTTTGAAGTACAGACAAAACCTTCTCCACTCTGCGCGGTCCACAGCTTCTCACGTGCCGCTTTTTTCCGGGCCTTATCACCATGATACTGATTTATAAGCATACTCACATATAACATGCGGCAGCAAAGTGCCAGACTCTGCGGATAAGTCTGAAGAAAGTCGTAAATTGTAACGGGATATCCGTCATTTTTAGTCACTGAGGTATAAGGAATTTTTGCCCATTGTGCAATATCAGAACTTAATCCAGCTGTAATAAACGCTGGTACTCGTACCTGTGTTATTCTTCGATATGATGACGGATATGAAAATCGTATTGTATTTCCGAATTTATTTTTAGCCGTTTCATAAATCGAAAGCAAATAGCCGTTTTTAAGCAGTTGATGAAATTCTTCATGAGAAAACTGTATATCAACATACCGTTCATTTCCTTCCCTGTCATAATAATCACCACGAACATTTTTTTTCACTGCTAAAAACAACGATGACAAATATTCTTCTGCAGGAACATCTTCAGACGGCTTATGTTTTCTATACAACGGAATAATATCAATTGATTTTCCTCTGTCAGACATAATAACAGGCAGATACATAAGTTTTGAAGGAGAAATAATAGAACTATCAAGTAAAACATATTCAATACCACATGTCTCAAGACTTGTAACAAGAGAAGTATCCCAACTGCTGGCACAAAGCGTCATACCTCTGGGACGTTTACCGGTGGTCTGTCGTATTTCGGCAGAAAGCATATCAACCTGCCCACTACGATCAATAGGAAAAAGCAGAGGAAAAACAGGATTATAAAATCCGCCTCCAAGTATTTCTACCTGTTTTCTGCTTGTAAGCTGCTGCAGAATTTCTAAAAACTCAGGATGCTTCTTCTTAAAAAACTGAAGTTGATTTCCATTAAACGAAAAAGACAAGTTGCAATCGGGATGAGAATATAAAAATGTTGCTGCGGGTTTATACACATCCAGATAATCTTTTTCACTATCGGGAAGTGTCATGCCGGCCGGCGCAGATTCCAGACCGAAACAGACACATAATAAATTCATTTACTATTATTAACTAACTCCTGTAATTATTCTATAACAAGTCTCCCATATTTTAAAGCCCCTTTTCACAGGAATTTCTATATTCTGTGTTTTTTTACAATCAGAACAATGAGTAAGACTTTCATCTACATTACAGCACAACTGACATTCGTTTGTTTCAAGCCGCATGAGTTTTATTATGTGTTTAGGGCATTCTTCAACACAGTTACCACAACCACAGCATAAATTTGTAACAACTGCCGTATTATTTTTTATGACAATAGCTTCCTGAGGACATGAATTTACACAATCTCCAAGTCCTATACACGAAAATCTGCAATCGTTGATCGACTCATATATCTGACTGACTGTTTTACAGCTCTGCCCAGGATTATAATCCAAACACTGCTGGTTACTGAATTTTTTATTTGATGAGCATAAAACTACCGCATGCATTGTTACATCTTTAGGCCGTTCAATTTCAGGAATAACATATTTTAACTCTAATTCCGAAAAAAGCGGATTTTCAACAGAAAAAGACACTCTCTTCATTGCCGGTAATAAAATTACAAACATAAAAAACAATATAAGTAAAAGCAGGAGTATAAGCAAAAAAATAAAAACAACAGAAAACACCATCATAATACCCCCTGATTAAACCATGAAACATTCCACACAGCAAGACTTATGATTATTACTGCCATTGTCAGCATAATAAGGCTTTTCTTTTTCATTTTATCATTTTTGGGGCGGACAATTTCAATGCGTCTTCTTAATGAAAATAAAACAGGCAGAATCAGAATAAAAGATAACATACAACTTACTGCAATAACAATCGAATCTATTATTCCTAAACTTTCATTCAGCGTAAGTAAAATTATAAGGTACGAAACAGCAAATTCTGAAGTTTTTAGACCGGTGGTAATCCGCATAATTATTTCAACAAAAACGGAAACCGATATAAAAATTAAAAGAGCAATAAGCGGATATAATTCAATTAAATTTGCCGGAATAAGCAGCTCTTTGATTATTACAAAAGTCAATATAGTTGAACAGAGAACTACAATTGTACATTTTATCAACTGGAAAAATAATGTTTTATCCATTGAACGACTTAAAACAGCAGCTCTATTCAACCCTATTCCATAAATGAGGACAGCCGAGCAATAAAGAAGAAAATAAAAAAATGTATCAATCATTTATATGCTCCAAATTCTCAAGAATTGTAATTTTGTTAATAACATAAACATGCAGAATAAGAATAACTGCTGAACAAACCAGCGCACCTGGAATAGTTGCAAAAAAAACAAGTGCACTGATTTTACCTGAATCAAACAGAACTTTCTCATATATACCATGTCTTGTTAATAATGTTATTGTTCCGAATCCTGCAATATCTCTAAACAGGAAAAAAATGAGAGCATATACTGAATAAAATAAACATTGTAACATATTGCGAGATATATCCTTACTCAAGGATAATCCTTCACTGCCAAACATATATCCAATCAAAAAGGAAGATACAGTCGGTAAGTATATAACAAAGCCAAGTTGCACAGCCAGCAGAGGAATAGTCAGTACAAGTATCTGCCGGACGAACATCGTTGCTGCAATCATTACAGACAACAACAAGACATTTCCTATCGTCTGTAATTTAAAATGATAAATAAAACTTTTTATAAGTGTTCCAACCAGCATAAGAAAATTAAGTTCCAAAACAAGTATTATACCACAGACAAAACGTCCTGGTGCAGGAACAACCATTGCGAGTGTAGCCGCGATATAAACATATATTGATTTTCTATTCATTATTTTATTGCTCCTACTCCACTGTATGCAGGTGTTGCGGTGTTTCTTACAATATCGGGAATACGCTTGATCCAGTAATTAATCCTTGCATCGTCACTTTCGTCTTCAATTACTTTTTGCACTCTTCCATGAAGCCCTGCAATACCTATGAATTTTGCAACCGATTTATCGTTGTATAAAAATACAGCAGGTAAAGGACCATATATAGTTTCAATTCTTATCAAGACCGCATATTTTCTGGCCCCATTATCTTTTCTTCTAACCTGAAAACATACTGAATTTAAAGCTATCGGTGCATTTATTCCAACATACTCCCCAACTATCCATTCTCCAGGAGCTTTCTCTTCAAGGACATCTATTATTTCCTCTCTAAGTCCAGTGTGCCATTTATTTTCAGATAAAACAATAATACCAGTAAGCAATCCGAACAATCCGACTATAATACCCGCAAGTATTCCATACTGTTTTAATAATTTTTTTGAAGAATTTTCTGTATCCATCATCTGATACCTTCGTCTTTTAAATTTTCATCGAGCATACTATATAAAGCTTTTTTATTATTTTTGTCTTCAATAATTTGAATTATAGGAGAAATTATGTTTGCACAAAGAATTGTAAAAATCATTCCTACAGAAGACGTTCCACACCCTGCAATCATAAAAGCCAATACACCGCATATAATTCCATACAAAATTTTCCCTGTATAGGTTAGAGGTGTTGTTCCGTACCATTGAATAACAAATATGCTGCAGAAAATCGTACCACTTGTAAGAAAAGCAAGAAGTAAATCACCTTGACCGGGAATACCACCACAAATGAAAGGCCCTGCAAATCTTACAAGCAGACCATATGTTGTAATAAAACATGCAGGGATTAATATACTCAGCATTCCCGATGAAAACAACACTATTGAAGAAATAAGTGTAATAAAATTGAATCTGAATGCAGGAATAACAGAGTGTGTATCCCATAACATTGAAATGTATCCATCAGGAATAGACACTTTTAGTATTCTAAAAAGCGAATTATTCAAAGCCTCAGTAATAGGAGGATCAAATTTAAAAACAGGAAATACACCAGTCTGAATCAAAGTATAAGAAGGGTTTCTCATTTGCAGTAAATTTTTTGTCACAATTAGTCCCGGAAAAGCTTTCATACCGATAATCCAACAAACCGCAATTGTAATAGCAGCTGTATTTCCCCATGCGTTTGCAAAACCACCGAACATGTATTTCAAGAAAATCATTGTAAAAAAAGTAATAAAAAAAACAGAAACAGGAGGAAAAGTCGATGGCAAAAGCATTCCAATAATAATTCCCTGAACCGCACTCGTCATATCTGAAAAATGGTACGATTTATGATATAGTCTGTCTGCAGCTTCAGCACATAAGGAACCAGACAAAGAACAGCCTATAACACAAAGAGCGCTATAACTCTTCGTCAGCAAAAGCATGAAAATCTGCACAGCCAGAAGCACTGCTAAAGTAAGCGAAGAATTTCCAACAGACTGAGATGCATATGTAAACGGACGTATAAGCATTTTATTATATAACTTCTCATTTGACTTTCCTGACATTATTTTGCTCCTTAATCTATCTGCTTCATTTTCAACATCTTTACCGTCTGACTAACAGGGAGTCGCGACGGACAAACAAAATTACAGAGACCACATTCCGAACAAAGCAGCGCTGAACGTATATAAGAATCATCATTTTCTGTTCCACCGTTTGCATACCGATACAATACATCGGGTGTTAATTTTCTAGGGCATACATTACGGCATTTTCCGCACCTGATACATGCAAACTGCCGCTGTTCAGGTACCTTAGCTGCAGGAAGAAATAATACAGATTTTACATATTTTGTTATAGGAGCATCAAGGCTGCATGCAGAATACCCGCTTATAAGTCCATTAATAATTATCGCAGCAGGAGGTACTCTAAAGCCTCCGCACTGTTGTGCCAGAAACCGAACGGTTGTTCCTATTCGTACTTTCAGCATTCCCGACGCAGGAATACATTCACCGGAAATATATACATATTTATCAATAACAGGAATACCATCCTTAATTGCGCTGCATACTTCATACATTGTAGCCGCATCTACGTACAAATCATCAGCCGCTATATCTAAAAAAGGAGTTTCTCTGATTGATTTTCTCACAATCTTCCTTATCTCTTTCTTAAATCCTGCAGGATATTCTGTGATATTGATTTTTACAAAACGGATGGGAACTGCCTCCTGTTTGCTTATTTCCGGAACAGGAGATTTAGAATCCATTATAAAAACGATTCCACTTGCATTCATTGCACGTGCTGTTATAAGAGCCCCTGTATATATCTCGTTCAAAAACATTGAAGACAACAGCGAATCTGTTACTCGAGTCGGATCATCGTCATACAAGCGAACAACAAGAAGCCGGCATTTTTTATTTTTTACAGTATCAATCTCCATCGCAAGAGAAACAGGTTCCTGCGTTTTGAAAGTATTAACAACGCCTCTGTCAGAAAGCTGTTGAATGATTGTAGCAGACGGAAGAATAGTCCAGTCAACGGCAATTTTTTTCTTACCTAAATATGTAAATGAGCCGGACATTTTTATTCTTACGGCTTCCCCCTGACGGCCGTCAGGTCCAATACATAACACTATGTCTTCAACAAATCCGGGAACAGGAGAATGAATTTTCGCAGGATTCTCAGATGAAAGTTTTGTATGAGGAACAGCAATTATCTGCCCTTCGCGTACTATATCTCCTTTTTTTACGAGACTTGAACATCTGTATCCAGTTTCCTGAACCAAGGGTACTGTCACAATCCGGGGAAGGAATGCATTAACCGCATCCTTAAAGAATTTTCGCTTTTCTGCATACACAACAGGAATTATTTTCATCGATTCTTACTCCATCTGTCGTCCAATAACATATTTGTAAAGAAAAATAAGGGTATAAAAAAAGAAATAATCATAAGCACAAGATACATCGTTCCTCCGCCGGATAATGAAACTGCATATCCCGCATGAAAGAATTTTCCCTGTTTTTTCAAAAGTTTTTCAACTGCAGGAAAATTCAAATTATCTATTTGTGCCAGCATATCTTTGCGGAATAACGAATCAAATCTTAATGATACATCGCTTTCTGTTATACCGTTTTTATTTTCTGCATATTGGGGAAATACGACTGTATCACCATCTTTGGGTTTTTCAGTCTCTGTTTTTTCAAAAGAATTAAGCGACCGATACGGTGCAGTTTTTGCCTTCCAGCACCATACAACGTAATCGTCAAGAGACGGAAAACTATCCACAATCCCCCCTGCGCGTGCCGAGGGAAGCTGCATTCGTGTTGAAGGATGGGAAAAATCTGCAGAAAACAGAAGAATGGATGTGAGCAGGATAATAAAAACAGCACATGCAGCCAATCCGTGTTTTGCTTTTTTAGTTTTAAACAGAGTGGCATCTGCAACACTAATCATAACAGGAACGAAGGAATATTTTTTATTTTTTTTTCTCCCCGCCTGCAAAAGAACATACATAACAGCAGCTGTCCCTGTTACAACAGCAGCGAAAATCAGACCGTATCTGAGCGAAGTCATAATCGCAATTACAAGAGATGATGCCGTAAAAAATAAAACAGTAATATTTGTCAAAATAAAACTCAAAGCATTCTTTCTATTCCATACCTGCTGCACAAGAAAAAGTGCATACAACAAAAGACACACAGCAGATGCTCCTGAATAAGAAGGCTCGCATATTGAGAAAAAAACAGGAATAACCGAAAAACATATAAAAATAACACGATTTACAGCTAGTATATCCAGTAAAACTGCAAATAAAAGGCAAACTACAGGTATCAGCCACGGATATCCGGTTTGTGTATGTATACCGGCACTGATTCCTTTTTTTTGCAAAAGCAAAACTGCATTTTCAGCTTTATCTACCTCACTGTCAGGAATGTAGTAAAGCTGATATTTTTTTTCTTTGTCAAAAAAATATGCCGCACGTCTGGAAAGATATCCGTTTTTATCCTGCGCAGCTGATGCAAGAGATACTTCCGGTGTATCAGCACGAAGTGGAAGAGGAACATGCTGAGAAGCAAGATCAATAACTCCTTTGCATCCCGCTTTTTCCATAGCATTTTCAATGCGGCTGCTGTCGCAGCCGGTCGAAACATACATAATCCGGTACCCTTTCCATAAACTGTCCGATGGTATAAATCTGAACAGAAAAATAATAATAACGGAGGCTACAGATATGCCAGTTGCAATAAACATTTTATTCAGCGGTGAATGCATACGCTTATACTTCACAAAAGCGAAAATGCAAGTCCAATAGAAAACCCCAGCAGACAGCCTACAAAAACCTCAAGCGGTGTATGTCCCTGAACTTCTTTCATCTGTTTGTATTGCAATATACCTCTGCAATCGAGTGTTTTTCCTATTTCATTAAGTTTTTTTGCCTGAATACCATTCGCACGTCTGACGCCAAGGGCATCCCGTATAGTTACAAGAAAAAAACAAAGAGCAAGAACAAACACATCGGAATTTATACCTGAATGAAATGCGATAGATGTACAGAGGGCAGACACCATCGACGAATGGCTGGAAGGGAGTCCGCCTGTTCTCCAGAACATCATTTCAAATAATTCACTATAACTATGGATTTTTCCGTAACAAAGAGAAACTATTGTTTTCATGAACTGGGCACAAAACCAGCTGCATATACATGCTAAAAATACAGGATTTACGAAAAACAGCCTAAGCTGTTCTTTTACTGACAATAACATATATATATTTTATCATTACGTCCCGTTTTTTACTAGTCCCGGCAGTATTCTCTGAACAGATACCTGTCAATTCTGTTATACTGTAGTAACCTTATCGATTATGATATTTACTTCCTCGATAAAAATCCCCGTACTACTTTCAATTTTATCGATTATTTTTTTCTGCAGATTATCGACTCGTTTTGTAAGCGGCACATCAGTTGAAGCAAAGTCATCAGCCGGTATATCTATCGTACTTACCAGACGATATCCTCTGTTGTCAGCCCTGACAATCATTTTCTTAACACGTATACCGCTGTCATATTCCCTGATACAGTTCATCGACATCTGAACAAGTGCTGCCTCTGAAATGGCGATACGTTTTTTTTTCGAAAATTCCGGTTGAACAATTGATTTTTCAACAACTTTACTATCTTTTTTATTGTCTGCTGAAACAACCTTTAATGGATTTGATCTATGGAAGGTAAAACGGATACCATTTGAAAAAATCTTGGGATAACGACGTTTTACCTCTATAGATGCCACCGGTATGACATGTTTTCCTTCTATTTGGCGCGATTTTATAGCAAGCTCAATTTCTTCTTTAGTTACAACATCCTCAATGCGTATAAATTTTGAAGGTGAGGGCAACTGAAGACGAGTTGCAATTTTTATTACCATTTTTTCAGACGTACCCAGAATAAGAATCCGTCGTATATGGTAATGTTTTATTTTCCGGGCTATCTCATCACGGTGCTCTTTTCTGTCAAAAAGTGCAACACGCACTGCTCCCATGTACGTCTGCTCACTTTTTGCCGAGTGCCCTGCTAAAATCTTATCATCCTGAATAAGCAGACCGTCATCAATTATAGCATTAAGCCCGTATCGCTCTGCAACAAGTTTTGCATTATAACTTTTACCAGTACCACTTTCTCCGACAAGCGCATAAACTGTATCTGTTGTATAAGGCTGAAGAAGTTCTTTTAAGATTTTATGAAATAAATGCACAAGAGGAACCCTGACTTAAAGTATAAACGAGTTTCTCCAGTTTATCAATGTTTTATTTAACATATTATTAAAATTTGTCAAAAGAGGTGCCTTCAAGAACGGAGGTAAACCAAGTTTATTATCTCCAATATCTACCTCATATGCATGTAGAAAGAAATTCTGCACTTCACGAATTGCAGTTCCTCCGTATGCGGTATCTCCCAGCAGAGGATACCCATGTGATGCCGACTGAACCCGTATCTGATGCATTCGTCCGGTAGTAATTGTAAATTTCACCAAAGTTACAGAAATGCCATTGTATATACCGGAATCAAGTGGTTCTGCTTTTGTATGAGCATATTTACCATCACTAGTTACAAGCCGGACTGTATGAAAAGAAGAATTCAAATCATTTTTCGTTTCAATAAAATCTTCCCATTCTTCAGTTGCATAAAGATTTCCCTGAACGAGGGCAAGATATTTCTTCTCAAATATATGTGCTGTCATCTGACCGGAAAACCACCTTGCACCTTCAAGACTCCATGAAAAAAAAAGTATTCCCGTCGTTTTCCGGTCAAGTCTGTGAAGAGGCCCCGGTGTAAACGACAACGATTCCTTTTTTTGTCCGGAAACAGCCTTGTAATAATCAGCAACAATCTCCGCAAGCGCATGGCTGCAGGTTTCAGACTGCTGAACAGGTACATCGTACGGTTTATTTATGACAAGGAAATGTTCATTTTTGAAAATGATTTCACATGGAAAATCTATTTCAATTTTCGTTCCCTTTTCAGAAGTACTCGCCTTTGACAGGAGAAAACACGCGACGGAAAGTATATCACCTTTTAAAATATGCGTTTCAGGTTTTATCCGCCTGTCGTTTATTCTGATATACCCTTTCCGTATTGAACTGTATACAGACGAAAGGCTTTTTTCAGGTAAAAAACGACGTATAACCCTGTCAATGCGTCTATCGTCGTCTCCTGATCCAGCTTCAAACTTACTGAACTCCACTTTTTAACTCTGCAGTCTTTAACTGATGTCGCCGTCTGGGAATACGGACTGACACACCAAGAGAAGATAATACGGTACGTACAGCAAATTCAAGCTCACTTCGCTGAGGATTCATCGGCAGCACAAAACGGCGGCATTCGCTCCATGTCCTCGCATACAATTCTCCAGAAGAAGAATCTTCTGAAATTTCTTTTTTCCAGTCTGTAAGCGTCTTCACAAAGTCAAAAATAAGAAAAACAAGTTTTCGGCCTAAACGAATATCACTTTCTGATCCGGAAAGCCTGTCAAGTTTTTTGAGACTTTCCATATAGGCATTTTCAAAATCGCGGTCTGCATACATCAAGGCTGTCGCTGCAGGCTGCAGATACATATACAAATCTGTATCAAGTGCCTCGCGGACAATATCATATGTATGACCGCTGTTAATGATCTTCAACAACTCTTCCGTAAGACGAGATGGAGAAATATCAGAAAGCAGATTTGCCGAACGGCGTATCTTTCTGCGCAGCGTAAAAGACATTCTGGCACTTGTCGTTGCAGAATACTTTACAGCCCGCAGCATCCGCACCGGATCTTCAATAAAAATCCGGTCAATCGAAATCACAGGACGCAGTGCATGTTTACGGATATCGCGCACCCCTCCGACATAATCTATAACCTGTTCTCTGACAGGATCATAATAAAGCGCATTAAGCGTAAAATCTCTTCTCCTGACATCTTCATCCATTGAACCAAAATCATTTCCGACAGAACCTTCTATCGTAGAACGAAATGTACTGACTTCAAAAATTTTCGGTCCGACGAGTACGTGAACAAGACGAAACCGCCTCCCGATTATCCGGGAATTTCTGAAAATCTTTTTTATTCTTGATGGAGTTGCATCTGTTACAATGTCAAAATCCTTAGGCACATTGCCAACAAGCAGATCGCGTACAGCTCCACCTACAATATAGCAATTAAAGCCTGCATCACGCAGGCGTTCAACTATACGAAGAGCATCATTATCAATTTTTTCTTTCGGAATACCGTGTTCTGATTTTGTATAAATTACAGCTTTCTTAACAGGCTTACCGTTTTTGTCAGTTCCATAGCGAATCAGCACAATATATTGATAATATGACTTGTAATGCCATTTCGTCAAGTCAAGGTTTTATTCTGCTGTTTATCCACAACAGAAAATCATTTGCCACCGTATCTTTGTCGATTTCATTGAAAATCTCATGACGGTCTTCTGGATATTCCTTCAGAGTAACGTCTGTTATTCCATTTTTCCTATAAATATTGAATAAATTCTTCACACTTTTTCCATAATCTCCAACAGGATCTTCACTTCCGTAAGCAATAAGTACCGGCAGATTATGCGGAATCTTCTTCAGATTCGATGCAGCATGTATCCTTTTAAGTCCCTGAGTCATATCACAAAAAAAACCAGCAGTAGGATCAAACCCACACCATTTATCATCCAGATACATCTGTACATTGTTCTTATCACGACTCAACCATTCCTGCCCGTTTACAGAATTTGTAATATGCTTTGTATATGAATCGAATGCCATATGTTTCAAAAACGGGGAACAGTATTTCCGCCCCTTAAACAGCGTTACGATATGGGCTGTAAAATTACCTGCCATTGCAAGAGGAATACGGGGGCCTGAAGTACCACATAAAACACATGCATCAATATGACTGCCGTATGTTTCTATATATGACTGTGATACAAAAGAACCGAACGAATGTCCCAGCAATACAACTTTTTTATCAGGGAAATCATTCTTAATCCGGATAATTACTTCATCCAGGTCTTCTGTAACACGGTTAAATCCATCTTTTTCTGCAAGCATACCGAACATACCTGTTCCCTCACGTTCTGCTTTCTGCGCAGTTCTTCCATGCCCCCGCTGATCATAAGCACTGAATATCCATCCGTTTTCAGCAAGAATTGATCCAAGACGGTCATAACGCATCGCATGTTCCATCATACCATGACACAACTCTACTATTCCGTTTATATTCCGGCCTTCATCTGGAATCCACCGGTTTATCGAAATTTCGATTTCATCGCTCATTTTTTGATAAAAACTCTGCATCTGCATGATTACTATCCCCCGTTTAAAAAATCTGATACACTAGTATAAATGTATATACATCCTATTATTATAACAGAAAAAATAGCTTTCGGGGGAAACTGTATAGGAAAAAATGCCGGTAAAACAGTCTTTATACCATATGCGGTCCCCGGGGAAAAACTTGAAGTTGAAATTACAGATACTAAACGTGACTACGATACAGCACGCATAGTAAATATTCTTGAACCTTCACCATACCGGATACAGCCTGTCTGCGGATATTACGGTTTGTGCGGAGGGTGCAACATGATGCACATAGCCCCTTCTTACCAGAAAGAACTCCGAAAACAGGTGCTTGCTGACTGTTTCAAGCGCTGTGGTATTGTCATACCCGAAATAACCGTAATTTCCGGACCGGATACAGGGTACCGGTGCCGCTTTCAATTAAACGACGGCGGACTTACAGAAAAAAACACCAGTAAAATAATACCCATAACCAGCTGTTCTGTTGCAAATAAAGAAATAAACAACTGGTTTTCGCTTGTAAAGCCGTCTGAACGCCCCTCAGGACGCATTCATCTCTTCGGTGCGGATTGTGTTATATCGGCAGGAATAAAGGATGGAAGTAAAGTAGCTGTTTCTCTTCCTGAATCAGATTCCATTCAGATACATACCGGAGGAGGAAAGAAAGCAGTAAAAAACCGTATCGCTAAACATTTTTCCGGTACAGTTCTTTCTCCGCAGGACATAGTAACCGTCTCTCTGCTCGATAAAAAAATCAGCTTTGATGTACGGGGGTTCTTCCAGTCCAATCTGACGGTCCTTGAATCTGCCATACAGGCGCTCTGCAGCGGATTAGGCGGCTCCAATGTACTTGACATGTACAGCGGCTGCGGCACGTTCTCGGTATTTCTTGCAGACAGTTTCAACAAAGTAACGCTCGTTGAACATAACCGCGATGCACTTGTATTCGCCGAACAAAACATGGCAGGAAAAAAACATACAAGTTTTGGCATAAGCGGTGAAAAATGGGTACAGCAGTTTGCTGCGGAGCAGCCGGATTTTGATGCTGCAGTTATTGATCCCCCCAGAAGCGGTATGGAAGACGCAGTAAGCAGATGGTTGTGTACAAGCAGGATTCCGGTCATCCGTTCACTTTCCTGCGATCCTGCAACTCATGCACGCGATATTTCCCGGCTTATTGCTGCCGGTTACAGACTTGAATCTCTTACACTGCTTGATTTTTATCCGAATACCTGCCATATCGAAAGTCTGGCATCGCTTGTTCTGGAAAACAATAATGGAAAAACTGTCTGAGATTATACACACCTGCATAATATTTTTAGTTATCTCAGCAGAAATATTTTATCTTCCGGCAGAAACAACTACTGTACGGCAGATTATGGTTTCATCAGAGGAAGCAAACTGGAATGCTGTAGTAAGTGGTCAGGCAGTATGTACTCCTGAATTAACGTCTTACGGATTTGCAGTACTCACAGAAGGACGTATGATTTCAGCGTGTACTGATACAGGCACAATTCTCTGGCAGCGTGCTGTTCCCGGCAGACCTGACCCGTTTCTCACTGTCCTTGACGGTGATTTTCTGCTCACGGTAAACGACGGACATACTCTTTCTTTCACTAATCCCAGCGGACTGACACTCTGGTCTTCAATCGTTCCCTTTTCAATAATTTCTGCTCCGTATAAAGGTCGTGACGGCCGCGTCTTTGTACGCGGCAGAAAGGATATTGCCTGTTACAGCATAAAAGGAATATGTAAATGGCATCTTTCTACAGAGCAGCAGAGCCTGCTTCCATTAACAGAACTTCCCGACGGTAGTCTTGTTGTATTTCTAATGCAGCCGGCAGGTGACAAAACAGCGGCAGTACGTATCTCTCCGTTCGGTGAAATACTTGAACAAATAACGTTTGCTGGTATTGTAACATCGACTGCATCATGCAGTGACGGACTGCTGCTTACATTCTCAGGAGGAGGTGCCGGGCTGTGTTCAATCCAAAATAACGACGTACGCTCAGTATGGGCTCTTCCTTCAGACAACAGTATTTTTTCGGGAGCAGCAAAAAATGATAATACGTTCTTTCTCGCATCCGGTTCTTCCCGGGCTGTTCTGGTACAGCCGCTGTCAGAAAACGCAAAAATAACACTGTTCAATACCGGCAGCGGCACTGTTTTATCAACACTCATTGTTCCGAATATCAATATAAACAAAACCGTATATAAAGCAGTATCGGAAAATAATTACCTTATCGCAGACGACAATCATGCTGTTCTTATTTCTGACAGCGGAGACTGCAGATGGAGTGCTTTACTGCCTCAGAAAAACAGCAGCAGCACGTCATGGAATTATCTTACCTATACAGCAAACGGTTTTCTCGTACTCTGCAGAACTTCATGGGCTGTCACCGGTTACCGTATGATACAGAACTTTCCATCAACCTATAATTTTGAAAACACAATCAAAAAAAAAGATTACAGCACATTCATCCAGTCAGACAACCAGAACAATATATCGTTCAAAATCTGGTCAATAACAGGTGATCTCGGAAGCGGTTTGACAGGAGACGGACGCCGCCGTGAACTGCTTAATGGAATGTACGGCATAAACGAAATCAAATGGACAAAGGAATTGTTCGATGCCGGACATGCATATCTCTATTTTCTTCATAATTCAAATTCAGGCGGACGTACAAAACCTTCTGTATTCAGTACCGATATAACAGGGACAGACAGAATGCTGAGTCAGCTCTCACTGTATGGTACAGACACATTTCAACCTCTCATAGCGCAGCTCATCAATTATGAAAAGAACAGGACTCTTATGCATACACTGATAGAAACAGCAGGCAGCTGCGGATACGATCCTGATGACAAATTGCTCAATTCGCTTGATAACGCTCTCTTTTCCATATCCGCCCGGGACGACGTACTTCTTTTTTCACTGTGCGATGCAGTCTATTCGATATGTCGTTTCATGGGACGGCCGGCTTTCTATAAGCACGGACGTGAAATTCTTTCAAAAATGCTTTATCCGCAGTACGACAATCGTGTTCATGTATATGCACGAAAGACTTTAACAAATATTTCCGGTCTTAAATTATGAGTAGCTCAAATACAATTATGATGTTATACTTTTTATAACAGGAACATTAACAGAAAAGTGCTTTCCGGAGGAATTATGAACAAACAGTACAAATCTTCAAAATTTTTTTTCATAGTAATCTGTACTCTTGCTTTTACACTTTCTCTATCTGCCCTTGAGGTCGATAAATCCGAACTTGAAAGTGCAGGAAGTCCGGACACCGTAGTCTTCATTAATTATACTGGTCCGCACACGGTTATAGATACGGCTGCCAGCATCAGAGCTATAGGATCAAGCATGGGCACAGTCGTAGGAAAAATGCCTGCCTCCGCATCATCAGCAGGAGCAAACAACAGATACTATATCGTACATGCAGTAGATCCTGCCGAAAAAGGAAAACTCGATGCCGACATTCTGTTCATAGGAAACAATGCCACCGTCGACCATATCGTCAATCTCCGCCGCATTATTTCAGCTTACCTTTCATCGGCATATAATTATTCAGCTAAAGACGCAGATACGCTTGCTGTATTCATAACAGTCTACAATGCTGTTTACCGCGGAAAAATAGATGCATATCAGGCAAAATATAAAAAAATTGTCATGACTAATCTTACGTCCGCGTCGTGCGGACTTGCACTCAAATACGACGAATGGCCGGGAAATACGCAGATTGTTATTCCTCTCTTTGATGCTGCGAACGGAGGATTAAGTACAGTTGATACATCCGTTATC
Source organism: Treponema sp. (assembly GCA_023231445.1). Taxonomy (GTDB): domain Bacteria; phylum Spirochaetota; class Spirochaetia; order Treponematales; family Treponemataceae; genus Treponema_D. The sequence goes on from JALNVF010000005.1 coordinate 33,618, forward strand.
AGCGACACAAAAGTTGTAAAATCGATGCAGGAAGACAACGGCAAAAATATTGAAAGCCGTAAACAGATGGTCGACATAAAAGAACGTGAAGCGGATAATGAAGCAGGAAAAGCACAAGCTTCGCAGAAAAATGCGGCGGAAGAACAGAAAAAATTAGTTACTGAACAGAAAAAAAACGAAGAAAAGAAACAGGAAGCTGTTCAGGCACAAAAAGAAGCTGACACCGCAGCAAAAGACGCAGCTGCAGCTCAAAAAAACGCAGCAGCTAATCCAAACGACAAACAGGCACAGAAAGCTGCACAGGAAAAACAACAGACAGCCGAACAAAAGCAGCAGACTGCCGATCAAAAACAGACAGATTCAGAACAACAGCAGCAGAAAACCGATGTACAGCAGCAGAAAACCGACGAGGCAAAACAGCAGGCGGCTGAAGCTCAGACTCAGGCCGATAAAAAACAGAATGAAGCCCAGACAGAACGTACAGAAATAGCAAAAGACCAGCAGACTGTTATGGATAAGGCGGAAGCTGATTCAAAGGCATCTGCCGTATACGGTATGCAGCTTGTCGATAATAAAGAATTACTTTCAGGAATGGTAAAAGTTAATGCAGAAACAGGTGAAATAATGCAGTCATCTCCCGTAACGTATATCAGAGGCCGGACTGTTTATACTGCAGAAGACAATTTTATAGCAATTGCCGGAGAAAACAGCGGTAACGGGGCGGTAAAACTGATTCTTCTTGACCAGGCTACAATGGAAATGATAAAAGAAAGCAGCGAAACGGTTGCTGAAAATTCAGTACTCGTACAGGACGGCACCGATTTCTACTGTGTCATACAGGACGGCAGCAACTGGGTACTCGGTAAATATGATGCAGGTCTGACCCTGAAGCTTAAATCGCCTGTCGCAGTAAAAAATAGCACGCCTGTCACAATTTCAGGAGACAAAATTATAGTTACCGGAAGCGACGGGAAAGTCAGACTTCTGTCAAAAAATGATCTTTCGGAAATAAGGGCAGCAGCTGCTGCAAACGTAAAATAGCTGAAAATTATTGTTCCTGCTTGTTTTCATATTTCGTACATGCAGGAACGAACACTATATCAACAGGTCCTGTTGCTCCGTTCCGCTGCTTTGCGATAATCAGTTTTGCCGGCTGCACAGGATCTTCACATTTCCTGTCGCGGTGTATAAAGATAACAACATCAGCATCCTGCTCAACAGAGCCGGAACCGCGTAACTGTGCAAGATTCGGTTCCTCACCTTCAGCATCACGCGAAACCTGAGACAATGCAACGATCGGAATATCAAGCTCACGCGCAAGTGCCTTCAGCGATTTTGATATTTCTGCAACCTGCTCATATACCGGAGCAGATGTATCTTCCGTTGTAATAAGACCTATATAATCGATAAAAATTATTTTCACATCGTGATTGGCGACAAGCCGCCGTGCCATTGCCCGTAAATCTATCAGTTTCATATTCGGCGTATCAATAATAAAAAGAGGAGCTTTAAAACACCGGCCGGCCGCATCCTGGAGTTTCTGAAAATCCTTAAGCTGTAAAAGACCTGATTTGAGTTTACCGCCCGGAATACGGGATTCCTGAGAAAGAAGACGCTGGCCTATGGATTGATACGACATTTCAAGAGAAAAAAAGCCACATGGAATATTTTTATCAATTGTAATATATTCCATCATCGAAAGTGCAAGTGCCGTTTTACCTATTGAAGGACGGGCTCCGATAATAATAAGTCCGGAATTTTGAAATCCGCTTGTCATTGTATCAAGCTGATGAAATCCCGACGGAACACCGGTAAAAGCATTCTTACTCTTGTACCGCTTATCAATAAGATCAATTGTTGTCGTCATGACTTCATTCATATCATGAACTTTAGTTGTCTCATTTCGTTCGGACAAAGCAAAAATTTTCTTTTCTGCTTCTTCTATGAGTATCTGACTGTCGTGAGTTTCGTCAAACGAGGATGCATGCATCTCCGATGATATTTTTATAAGATCCCGACGGTATGCCTGGTCAAGCACAATCTGCGCATAATATTGAACATTGGCGCTTGTTGGTACCGTATCTGTTAAAGAAGCAAGATATGCAGCACCACCCGCTTTCTCAAGGTTTCCCTCTTTTGTAAGCTCATTTATTACGGTCAGTGTATCACCTTTTACACTTAATCCGAAGAGAGTTATCATTGCCTGATAGATAATCTGATTCTGCAGTGAATAGAAACGATCAGGACGCAGCATAGTAACAATATCCGATACAGCACTCCAGTCAAGCAGCAGCGCGCCCAACGTCGCCTGCTCTGCTTCCATACTGTGCGGCGGTACTTTGTCTTTTAATTGTGTCCCGTTTTCCATTATACCACTCCTCAGTTATATTTATAAACAAGATATCAACAACTTTTTAACATGATATCCACAAGCATATGAATATCCCCAAAGACACAGAAAGCCGGCAGTTTTGTAAACTGCCGGCTTTCATAACCAACATACTTGCTGACAGATTATTCCGCAGTATTTTTTACCGAATCGACAGTCTCTGCTGATTCAGTCTTTCTTTCTTTCCGCTCTTTTTTTGACACTTCTTTAGGTTCGTTTTCTTTATCTTCCTGACCTTTTACAGCAATCTTTATTTCAGCGGACTGAGCTTCATATAATTTTACCGCAAAATGATAATTTCCGACAGACTTAATTGTGAGTCCCGGAATATCAATCCGCTTGCGCTCAATTTCAAAACCCTGTTTTGAAAGCAGGTCTACAACAACCTGAGTCGTAACGGCACCAAAAAGTTTACCGTTCTTTCCACACGGCATAACAATTTCAAGATTAAGTGCCTCAAGTTTTTCCTTAAGGCCGGCAGAAGCACTGCGTTTTTGTTCTTTACGTGCTTCTATCTCTGCTTTGCGGCTCTCAAAAACGGCAATAGTTGCATCGTTGTACGGAACAGCAAGATTACGCGGCCCAAGAAAATTGCGGTAATAACCATTAGCAACATTCTTTACATCACCCTCTTCTCCGAGGGACTTAACATCCACATTAAGAATGACTTTCATATCAAGCTCCTATTTTTCATTCAGACTGCGTCACCAGGAGTCGGATCGCAGTCTGATAATTTTTTAGTCAGCAACAAAAGGAAGCAGACAGATAGAACGAGCACGCTTGATTGCGCCTGCAAGCTCTCTCTGGTGTTTTGCACAGGTACCCGTTATACGGCGGGGAAGAATCTTACCCCGTTCAGTTGTAAAACGACGGAGACTGTCAGCATCCTTATAGTCAATTTTTGCTTTATTTGCACAAAATCGGCATACCTTCTTGCGGAAGTACGTCTTACCCTTTCCACTGCGTCCGTTTCCGTCGCGTTCTTCACTGTCATTACTATCGCGGTCGATATCATTCATACCGACATCAAGGTTAGCATCAGCCATTTTCTCATCAACAGGGACATTTGCCTCTGTTGCATTATCTTTTGATTCGTCTGCCATATTTTTCTCCATTAATCAGAAAGGAATGTCTTCAGGGAAACCACCATCAGCAGATGCAGCATTATCCGCAGTATATGTATCATTCTGCATCATGCCGCTCTGCTGTGTATTCATCGCAGGTTTTGGCTGGAATCTCGGAACACCCCCGGCACTCTGGCCGCCATCCGATTTTCCACCAAGAAGCTGTACAGTGTTTGCAACAACAGTAACTTTACTGAAGTTCTGTCCATCCTTCTGCCAGCGGTCCTGTTTTAAATAGCCGTCTACAGCAATCTGCTTTCCTTTCTGCAGATACTGTTTTAAATTTTCAGCCGTTTTTCCCCAGATCGTTATATCAAAATAATTTACTTCGTCAGTCCACTGATCGCCTTCTTTTTTGCTTCTGTTTACAGCTATGCTTACATTAGCACGAGCCAGCTGACCATTTCCCACATATGCAAATGAACGCTCATCAGCACCGAGGTCTCTTGTAAGACGTCCTATCAGGAATACGTGATTCATATCTGTCATACTGTACCTCCAGTTTTCCGACTTATCGAGTATTTTTATTTTGCTTCTTTTTCATCAAGTCTTACGAAAAGATATTTCAGCAGGTTCATATTGATTTTGAACTGTCTGTCAAGGTCTGAAATCTTTCCGGGATTAAGCTTGAGCGTGAACAGAATAAAACGACCACGTTTCTGTTTGTCTACTTCGTAAGTAAGATCACGGTCTCCGAACGGCTCTTCTTTTTCAATTTCTGCACCATATTGTGCGAGAACACTACGCACATCATCAGTGCCTTTCTTTGACTTCTCCTCATCTATCGGGAAGATAGTCATAAGTTCATATTTTCTCATATAATCTCCTTATGGACATTTGGGAACTCACAACGAAGTTCCAAGGGGTGGATTTTATAAGAATAACAGAAGAGTTCACAAGGGTCAAGACAAATTTGAAAAGAAAAACATATTCCCGTCAAAGAGACATTCTGAATGTTTTTATCAGTACTTGCTTGAATACCTTTTTGCATTATATAATATAGTATGTTTTTGTTGTCAGAAAAAAATATAATCCGTATTATTCTTCTCTTCGTTATTTTTTATACCGTATCTATGGCAAAAATTTCTGCTTCTGATAACAGCAGCACATATGATACCCTTATACAAAGCGGATCAGCTGAAGACATAACAAAAGCACTAAAAAAGAACAGCGATCTGATTACATATACAATCGGTAAAAACAATGACACACTCCTTATGAGTGCCATTTCCCAGAACCGCAGTAAGGATATCATAAAATTATTACTTGATGCAGGTATCAGCCCTGCAAAGAAAAATAAAATCGGACAATCTGCTGTTTCCTATGTCTGTCAGTATTGTAAAAATTCCGATACAGCTTCACTTGTTTTATCATACGGGACTTTTTCAAAAAGTCAGATACGAACCCGGCTCATGACGAAAGATAAAAACGGGAAGTACGCTGCTCAATATATTGAGCAAAACAATTCATCAGAGGTGCAGCAGCTTGTAAAGTCCTATCTGAGTGAAAAAGATAACTCACTTTTATTCGGTAACAGTACAGGAAATTCTTCCCCTCTCGATAATCAACAGGACATTCCGTCTGCAGAACCATCATCAGCCGCTGCAGTTACTGAAGCGGCTCCATCCGGTGTACCTCCTGCAGCTGGTAGTGTCGGAGCCATACAGGATGGAGCCGTCGGAATTAAAACGGAAGAACAACAACCGGCACTGCAACAGAACACACAACCTTCTGACGCAGTTAAAAATCAAAACACGGTAGTCCAGCTGCCACCATCAGACACAGAGGTTGTAAAACCCTCAAAAATCTCTGCATATAAACAAACATCTCTTTATGAATATGCTGATGATGATTCAGCTGATACAGATACACGGGAATCTGCACCTCAAAACGAATTAATCTCTGGTGCTAACAGCTCTGATGCAAACGGCGTAACACCGCTTATGTCTGCACTGAAAGAAGGCAACGACTGGGAAGTAAATTCTCTGCTTTATTCAGGGGCAGATGTAAATGCGGTCGATTCAGAAGGATGGACTCCTCTTATGTATGCAGTTCGTTATCAGAACAATGAAACGCTCGTGCACACGCTTATCAGTCACGGTGCAAATGTGCGTATGAAAAACAACTATAAGGCTTCCGCGCTCACTATGGCGTCACAATATTCAGAAAATCCTGAAATACTTTCAGATTTACTTGCTGCTTATTATCCTGCAGAAGAAGATGTGTTCAAATCGTTTATCTATGCTATTACAGCGACAACGTCTTCAGACAGAGTATATCTTGCAAAAGCACAACTATTTCTGAATAAAGGGATACCGCTCAACAGATTCTGGGAGGGAAAAACTCCGCTTATGTATGCGGCAGAAAGTGGAAATTCCACAGCTCTTATCAGCCTGTTATTGAAAAACGGAGCTATAATTTCTACCCGCACGGCAGATAAAAAGACAGCCTTTGATTTTGCCAGAACCAATACACGGCTGCCTCACGACCAGATCTACTGGTCTCTTAATACAGGACGGTAATAAACATGCGTATAACTGGTGGTCAGCTTTCAGGAAGAACAACAAAATGCCCGGACGGAGTGATTCGTCCGGCTATGGACAGAATGCGTGAATCAGTCTTTGCCGTTCTCGGAGATTTAAAGGGAAAATCCTTTCTAGATCTTTTCTCAGGTTCAGGAACAATAGCAATAGAGGCAGTCTCCCGGGGTGCGGTTAATGTTGCCCTCTGTGAAAAGGATAAAATAAAAATTCCCACTATTATTCAAAATGTTTCTATAACAGAACATGATATGGGAATAAAAATACAATGCCATTTTATGCCTGTCGAATATTTTATAAAACGGTGCAAAGACAATTTCGACTACATCTTTCTGGATCCGCCTTTTATATACAAATATCACGAAGATCTGGTATCAAAGATTTTCGAAAATAACATGCTTACCCGGGATGGAACGATTCTTATTCACCGTCCCGAAGAGCATTTCATGCCGGATAAAATTAAAGGTTTGTACCGGAGCGACCAGCGTATATACGGAAGGTCAATTGTTGATTTTTATTCAGTGGAAGGGTCTTGCATTCCGGAAGCAGAACTTTAAAATTGATATTTCCTGTTGATTTTGGAAATTCCTTGACTTTTATACAAAAAATGTTACCATATATAACGAATATCGCTTTTTTGTAAGAGAGTTTCATGACAGACGAGTTAAAAAACCAGATAAAAGCCAAACAGGAGTCTGAAGGATTTATAAAGGTTACAGATTCACCTGTGTTATCACTTACTTCAGAACAAAAAGCTGTTTTGAACAAAAAAGGTAATATTCTTTATAATCAGGGAGATATTGAAAGCGCCCGCAGAATCTTTGTGACGACCGGATATTCGGACGGTTTAACCAGAGTCGGCGATGCATACATGCAAAAAGAAAAGGGAATAAAAGCCCTTAAACAATACGTTCTCGCACATAATGTAAAAAAGTCAGAACCAGTCTATGAAGAGCTGGCAAAAATCATTTCAATCATACTGAAAGAAGATTGATTTAAAAAAGGAGTATTTGTATGGACACGGAAGATATTTCAAAAAATGAACAGTCATTTGTAACAGATGACTCATTTCCTGCTGAAAACGATACAGAAAAGTCTGCAAATCCACAGGCTGATAAAATCTCAGAGTTTTCAAAAGAAGGTTATCTTCTTTTGAAAAACAATAAAATTCAGGAAGCGGAGGATGCATTCCGGAAGATACTTGAACTAGAAGATAATAATAATTATGCGCTTGTCGGTTTAGGCGATTCGGAACGCAAACGCAACAATTTTAATGAAGCTATCCGCTTTTATCAGTCATGTCTTTCGTATCATCCGGGGAATAACTACGCATTATTCGGTCTTGCAGACTGTTATAAAGCGCTCAATCAGTATCATAAAGCTATTGAAATCTGGGAGCAGTATCTTGTTCACGATGATCGTAATATAACTGTTCTTACGCGTGTCGCTGATGCATATCGAAAAATCCGGGATTTCAGAAAATCAAAGGAACTGTACCTCAAGGTACTTGATATGGAACAAAATAATGCATATGCACTTATCGGTCTCGGACATCTGCACTATGATTTCAAAGAATACAAAGATGCACTTTATTACTGGTCAAAAATGCTCGACCTCAATAATAACGCAGTGGACATACGCGTACTTACATCAATAGGAAACTGTCACCGTAAACTCAAGACATTCGATCAGGGAATTTCATACTTTGAACGTGCACTTGAAATGGATCCAAATAATTTTTATGCCCTTTTCGGACTGGCCGACTGTTACCGCGGTATGAATCAGCAGTACCGCTCAATCGACTACTGGAACCGCATACTGAAACTTGATCCGAATAACAAGGTAATTCTTACCCGTGCAGGTGATGCATACCGGAACACCGGTGATTATAAAACTGCCGCACAGTATTACAATAAAGCACTTGATATTGATTTTGATATATATGCAGCGCTCGGACTTGCTCTTATCTGCAAAGGTGAAGGGAAATATGACGAAGCTGCTACCCGGCTTTCAAATCTTATCCGTAATGACTCAAAAAATTACAGACTGTACATTGATCTGGCAGACTGTTATATCAGAATGAACAGAAAACAGGATGCTATAAGCAGCCTCGAAAGTTTCCAGAAGCAGGGTATCCGCAGCCAGCCTGTAAACGAAATGCTCGACAAACTTAAAACAAATAAACCTCTTTTTTAAGACTGTTGTAAATATGGAAAAAATCTCTCTTGCCGGTCTGCTGCCGGAAGAAATATGCAAATCTCTTTCTCTTTCTCCCTCATTCAGAGGTGTTCAGATTTTTAAATGGATCGGAAACGGAGCAGAATCCTTTGATGCAATGACCAACCTCAGCGCACAACTCAGAGAAGAACTGAAAAACAAAGCTGTCCTGCGGTCTTCTTCCATCACTAACACGCTGAAAGATCCTGACGGAACGATAAAACTGCAGATTACACTCTATGATGGACTTGCCGTAGAAACAGTCTTACTCACGGACAGAGAAAACAGAAAGACAGCCTGCGTTTCGTGTCAGGCAGGCTGTGGCATGAAATGTGCCTTCTGCAAAACAGGAACACTGGGGCTTGCCCGGAATCTTACCGCAGGAGAGATAACTGAACAGTTTCTTTTTCTTGAAAAAGCTGCAGGACCGCTGGATAATATTGTTTTTATGGGTATGGGAGAACCGATGATGAATCTTGACAGTATCAGACGGACCGTAGCCGTCCTTACAGATAAACGCGGACGGAATTTATCGTCCAGACGCATTACGCTGTCTACATCGGGTGTCATTAAAGGTATATATGATCTCGCGGACAATGGTCCTTTTCTGAGACTTGCAGTATCTCTTACAACGGCAGAAGAAGAACTTCGCGCAGAACTAATGCCTGTTTCCCGAACAAATCCGCTTCCCGAACTGAAAAAGGCTATAGCATATTATATTGCAAAAACAGGAAAAAGAGTCACACTCGAAGCTGCCCTTCTTTCCGGAAAAAATACCGGACCTGAAAATGCACGCCATATGATTGACTTCGTAAAGGATATTGATGTTAACATCAATATTATTCCCTGGAATCCGGTCGAAGGACTACCATTTACAGAACCAGATTCTTCAGAAGCTGCAGATTTTGTATCAAGACTTCAGAACGCAGGCCTTAACGTTACACTCAGAACACGGAGAGGACGTAAAATCGGCGGTGCCTGCGGACAGCTGGGAAGTACTGCTACTTGAATATATGAAAGTTATCTTCTATAATTAATTTACAGGGGCGTAATATGCAGAAGAAAATCTATGTTGCAGGTATGTTCGATGATGCTACAGCTAAAAAAGTAGATACGGCTGTACGTGGCGTTTCCGGTGTAACAAATGTTGCTGCTAATACAGCAAAAGCACAGGTTCTTGTTGATTTTAATGACGGAACCTCGGAAGATGCAATCGAAAACGCGATAAAAAGCACTGGTGTTGACGTATTGAACTAATATGAAACTAACAGTTCTTGACGGCTATGCATTAAATCCCGGTGATCTTACATGGGATTCTTTTAAGCAATTCGCTTCTGTTACTGTGTATGAACGGACTCCTTTAAATTCAGTAATAAACCATATCGATGATTCAGACGCAGTTCTTTTGAATAAAATCATTATCACGCCGGATATTTTGAAACAATGTCCGAATTTAAAATATATAGGTATACTTGCTACAGGGTATAATGTGGTAGATGTAAAAGCAGCCCGTAAATTCGGAGTTACCGTAACAAATGTACCGTCTTACAGCACCATGTCTGTAGCCCAGCATGTTTTTTCCTTCATAACAGCCTTTACAAATCATGTTCAGCTTCACAGTGACAGTGTTATGAAAGGAAGATGGACGTCATGCCCGGACTTCTGCTACTGGGAAGCTCCCTTAACCGAACTCGCCGGTAAGACTCTCGGAATTTTCGGTTACGGACATATAGGCGAACGAGTTGCCCTTATCGGACAGGCTTTCGGTATGAATATTATATGTTGTCCGCATCGCCTGAAAGAAGGAATTCCCTCCCCCGTTTCTCCTGATGAACTTTTTCAAAAATCTGATTTTCTGACACTTCATGCACCTCTTACCCCTGAAACCACAGAAGTAGTTAATAGGCGGACACTTTCTCTTATGAAAGAAAGTGCATATGTTATAAACACTGCACGAGGCGGACTTGTTAATGAAAAAGACGTACGTACAGCCCTTGATCACGGCAGAATTGCAGGATATGCATGTGACGTTCTCACTACAGAACCTATGAAAGACGACTGCCCGCTTCTCGGTGCTCCAAACTGCCTTATTACTCCCCATATAGCATGGGCGCCCAAAGAAACCCGGATCCGGCTTATGGATACAGCATTTAAAAACTTTGAATGCTATTTAAAAGGCAGCCCTCAGAATGTTGTATCATAATTAAACCTCAGCCATACATATTATTTTATTGACTATTGTATAATATTTATTTATACTAAAGTTGTTCAGTATCACTAAACAAGGAGCATTTGTATGGGTAAAACAATAGCACAGAAAATATTTGATTCGCATCTTGTAGACTCACCGTTTCCGAACACGTACGTTCTTAAACTTGACCGGATATTCTGCCATGAAATTACAACACCAGTTGCAATTAACGATCTTGTTGAACGGGGCAGGGATACAGTTTTTGATAATACAAAAATCAAAGCAGTTATTGATCACGTAACACCGGCAAAAGACAGTAAAACTGCAGCACAGGGGAAAATTCTTCGGGAATGGGCACACCGCCAGAATATAAAAGATTTCTTTGATATCGGTTCAAACGGAGTCTGCCACGCCATTTTCCCCGAAAAAGGATTTGTCCGTCCGGGATTCACCGTCATTATGGGTGATTCACATACCTGTACGCACGGTGCTTTTGGTGCATTTGCGGCAGGAGTGGGTACAACAGATCTTGAGGTAGGTATTCTAAAAGGAGTATGTTCCTTCAGAGAACCAAAATCAATAAAATTCATACTTAATGGGAAACTGAAAGAAGGCGTATATGCAAAAGACGTCATTCTTTCTCTTATTGCTAAAATCGGCGTAAACGGAGCAACAAACTGCGTTGTAGAATTTACAGGCCCCGTTATTGACAGATTCGGCATGGAAGAACGCATGACGCTTTGTAATATGGCTGTCGAAGCGGGCGGAACATCAGGCATCTGTTATCCGGACATTAAGACCGTCGATTATCTGTGGAATTTCATCAAAGACGAATACAAAACAAAGGAAAACGCGCTTGCAGATTACCGTAAGTGGGTATCCGATCCGGATGCAGCATATGAACAAGTATATACTCTGGATCTCTCTGATCTCGAACCAG
>JALNVF010000006.1 GCA_023231445.1 Treponema sp.
GAGCAGTAAAAGAAGTTGTACAGAAAAAGCAACCTGCTTTCCTGTAGTTGGCTGCGTAATGTTGATGTCGATATTCGGTACCGTTGCACTGCGTATTGTATTACTTATTTCTGTCGTACCGCGGGTTGATCCGTTTGGAAAAGTACTCTGCTGAGCAGAAACTGGTAATGAACACATAAATCCTATCAGTGTGCAAAAAACAATAAACGGTGCATATTTCCTGATTTTAAGAAAAAGCTGCTTCATATCATTTTCCCGGATTAAGTCTGTCACGCTGCTGTTTAAGCAGTCCTGCAGCTTTATCGCCGGTTCCGCTGAAAATATTTCCACTCTTTTCCTTAGGACCATTCGGCATAAAAATTGAAAGAATATCGTTAAAATTCCGGGGTTTTCTCGTATTCGTCTGTTTATCCGCATATAAATTCATTGCATCGATCGTCTCTTTGTCGGTTACTTCGCCAATGAGGTTTACAGCGTTATCAGTAACTCCTATAATATATGCTTTCTCGTCAAGCAGAGAAACTATTTGAACAGATTTTCCCGGAGAAAGAGTGACTGAAGAAACAACACGGAGGAACTGGTCTGTATTATTTATTCTGCCGGTATTACGTTTCATGAGCCATAAAACTCCGTATATACACGCAATAACAACAGCAAGGACAAGTATCATACGGATAAACAGCCACACAGTAGCGCCGTGTGATGTATCAGAAGGCTGTGCGGAAGATGTCCTTATTGGAAGTGTAGACTCATCAACAACAGCGTCTGTTTCCTGCGGTTGCGTCACCTCTGTACTTTCACTGATTCCGGCAGCAGTTTGTGCATAAAAACAGGATATAAACAGAAAGAATACGGCACATACCGTACAAATTTTTCTTGAGTAATTCAATTTCCCCCACCCTCAGAGACCTTTCTACGTATACTGATTAACACATCTGGTATTTATCAGTGTATTCTTAATGCAGTTCCGTCACTCTCTCCAATGAAGATAATATTTCGGTAACACGAACACCGAAGTTTTCATCGATAACTACAACTTCTCCTTTTGCAATCGGTTTATGATTTACAAGAATATCAACAGGTTCACCGGCAAGTTTGTCAAGCTCAATAATAGTACCTTCTCCCATTCCAAGTATATCCTTAATCTGTTTTTTGGTACGACCGAGTTCTACGGTCATTTCCATATAAACATCCATGATAAGGCCGATATTACCCTGCTCGCCGCCGGTAGTATTTCCCTGCAAAATCGGATACTGAAGAGCCTGAACGTTCGGTACATTCATTCCCATGTTCTGGCTCATTCCCTGCTGCATACCCATCATTTGCTGCATACCGCCCATCTGTGCCATACCCATATTCTGCATGTTACCCATCTGAGGCATTCCCTGCTGCTGCATGTTACTCATCTGAGGCATTCCGCCACCAGCCATATTTCCAACAGTTGACATATCGGCTGCACTCAATGTGCCATCCTGCCGTTCTGATCCTGTTTTGCCTCCGAGAGCCTTACTTATCTGTTCGGCAGCTTCACCTCCCACAGCTTCCCATAAAGTATACCCCTGTCCGTCAAGCATAAGAGGATAACTGAAAAGGGCAAACATATTCTGCGGAATGCGGATCATTGCTTTCGGATCATTTCTCGCCGTGGGAACGTTGCATTCAATACCCGAAAGTTTTCCGGTTTTTTCAAGAGCCTGAATTTCATCATTAGTATGAGTTGATACTGCTTCTGAAATAACGGAGAGCGCCATATCATCCAGATCGGCGTTATCTTCTTTATTCATAAGGCTGACAATTTTCTGTGCAAACTCAGGTGCCATAATATACAGATGATCACCACTGAGGCCTTTTGAAAAATCAGCCAGAACATCAACAACAACTTCCGGCAGTTTTGCCAGAAGACGATCACGGTCAAGCGTTTCTACTACAGGCGTGTCAGCTGTAAAAGATGCCCCTGTCATCTTGTTAAGATTTTCCATAAGCGGAGTTTTCAATTCATCGGCAAAATTCTGCAGTACGGTAGTGTCGATATGTACGGACGGAGCACCGCCTACCTGCCCGGACGAATTGAGTCCATCTACTGATACGCCTGAAAGCAGCGCGTCAATTTCATCCTGTGATATTGCACCATCACTCATATGAATCATCTCCTTCTACGGACAGTTCTTCAAAATCATCTGCCTGAATGTCTTCTATTTTGCCTGTAATCTGGACTGCCATTTTCTTGCCGACGACACCAGGCTGGCAATAGAATTTCTTTTTATTACCAACGCTGAGAGTCAGCGGATCTCCGACACGAATATTTGAAAGACGAATTACATCTCCGACACGCAGGCTGAGTACTTCCCGTATAGGCAGGTCAATTGATCCCACCTCGGCAACAACATCCATGTCTACTGATGAAAGTTTTTCTTTTAATGTTCCTAAATACTGAGTAGTTGAACTTCTTCGAACAGAACTGAACCAGAACTGTGAAGATAACTTTGAAATAATCGGTTCAATAGTAAGGTATGGAATACAGAAATTCATCATTCCCTCTTCATCGCCTACTTTTGTTTCAAGCGTAACAAGAACAACCATTTCTGACGGTGGGACAATCTGTGCAAACTGAGGATTTGTCTCAATCTGCCCAAGCCGCGGACGAAGATCTATTACCTGTGTCCATGCTTCCCTCATATTTGCAAGGATTCGGACAATGATACCTTCCATAACGGACTGTTCGATATCAGTAAGATCACGGTTTTTATTTCCTGTTGTTGTCCCACGTCCGCCGAACAGACGGTCTATTACGCAGAAAGTAATTGTCGGATCAATTTCAAGAACTGCATTACCCTTCAACGGATCCATATTAACAACAGCAAGTGTTGTCGGCGTTGGTATTGAACGTATAAATTCCTCATATGTAAGCTGATCTACGGACGCAACATGCACATGTACAAGACTCCGCAGCTGAGCTGAAAGACTTGTCGTAGTAAGACGCGCAAACGTTTCATGCATATTGGAAACGGTACGCAGCTGCTCCTTCGAAAATTTGTCAGGACGTTTAAAATCATATATCTTTATTTTACGAGTATCGCTGACTGGCTTAAAATCGTCAGCTTCGGAATCACCGGAACTGATAGCAGTGAGCAGCTGGTCAATTTCATCCTGTGACAGAACTTCGTTCATGCACCTTCCACCTTGAGACCTTTACAGCGCCGTTATTGTTCTACAACATCAAGCTGTTGAAATGATACATCTCTGATTTTTGAATTACTCAGAATCTCGTCATTTATAGCATTACGAAGCTCGATTTTCAGTTTTTCTTCATTCTGCGGCTTCAATTCTGCAATGGTCTTCTCTGTAAAATATCGGCGCAGAAAATCCGTAAGTTCAATTTTTCTTGCTGTAATTTCCGTAGCAGTAGCTTTATCGTCTTTTTTATATCCGAGTGCAATATTTACAACAACGCTTGCAGGAATATCGTCGCTTGTTTTTGTGCGGATTACCCCCAGGGATGTATACCAGTCAAGAATCTCACGCTGTTCCTTATACTCTTCACTCATCTGAATAGTCGGTTGTGATGAACTGTTATTGTTTACAAGCTTTATTGTAATAAAAACAACAACAACTATGAGGATAACAGCGCCGACTGCGATAAGAATCCATTTGAGCATGCCGGGAATAAGATTACCAAGTTTATTTTTACCTTTTGCGGGCGAGGAGCTGTCACCAGCATTCTCATCAAGATTTATATCAGCATTATCTTCTGCCATTGATCCCCTCCACAAATACATTTTTTTTGAAAACAGTAACTTCTTTATAGTTTACCATTAAAAATGACCTTCGTCCAGAATAATTATATCTACACGCCTATTGTAGGCTCGTCCCTCCGGTGTATTGTTGGAAAACATAGGACGCGTGTCTGCATACCCCGCAATGGAAAATTGTTTTTCATTTACCCCGAAATCGGCAAGATAATGTAATACGCTCATTGCACGGGCAGCGGAAAGTTCCCAATTGCTTGGAAATTTTGAATCAGAAGAGACGGGAGTATTGTCAGTATGCCCTTCTATGCGGAACCGGCGGTTTTTTAACTCCGGATCTTTAAAAAAACCTGACAGTCGCAAAAGAGTGTCACGGGTTGCATCTATATTAAGATCTGCACTTCCTTCATCAAAAAAGCTGTCAGATGCAAGTGTTATAACAAGTCCTCTTTCATCACTTGTTACGGTAATTTTATTTGATTTTACATCGGGAGCAAACAGACTTACAGCTTTTTTCTTTGCATTTCCGAGTGACTTTCCTTTTTCTACCGATGGAAGTGAGTTTATATTATTTCCGAGATCTGAAAGACGTCCGGCAGAAAGAGACATACCTCCAGAAGTTGTTTCGGTTTCGTTCATCTGAAGCGACTGTGTAATAGTTGCAAGCTGCGTTACATCGACTTCAGATGGATTGTAAAGCATAACGAAGAAACAAAGCATGAGTGTGATCATGTCGCCATATGTTCCCTGCCATGCACTGGACGGTTTTGACGGTTCTTTAGTCTTTCTTCCCATTTTGTCTAGTCCTTCAGAACGTCAGCTTCAATAGCCTTGCGTACAACCGGATCAAGATATGTAAGTAACTTCTGTGCCATAATACGCGGATTTTCACCAGCCTGAATTGCAAGAACCCCTTCTATAATCATCTCTTTTGTCTTCATCTCTGCAGCATTCTGTCCCAGCAGTTTCTGTGCAGCAGGTGCAAGCAGCCAGTTTGCCATCATGGAACCGTAAAGTGTCGTAATAAGAGCAACTGCCATGTTCGGACCGATCGAAGATTTATCTTCCATATTGCGCAACATACCAATAAGACCTACGACGGTACCCATCATTCCGAAGCCCGGTGCAAACCCTGCCCACTGGGTAACTATATTTATCCATGTCATATGGCGTGCTTCACACTGATTCATTTCATTTTCCATTATTGCACGTATCACTTGTCCGTCAGTACCATCAACTACCAGCCGGAGACCGCTCCGCATGAACGGGTCCTCTATATCATCAAGTCCGTCTTCAAGTGCAAGAATACCTTCACGACGGGCCTTTTCTGAAAGAGCAACCATATTCTGTATTATCTGTTTTTCGCCGAAATCAAAGACCTTCATTGTACGCCCCATGATTTTAAACATGCCCAGACAGGTTGAAAGAGGCGCACAAATAAACAAAGAGAAAAATGAACCACCGATTGTCATAAACAGAGATGGTACATCGATAATACCACTTACCGTACCACCCGATGTAAGAACCGACATTATAATACAGGCACCACCGCCGATAATGCCGATTATTGTAGCTATATCCATACGCTCATATCTCCTGTGTGTTTATACCGATTTTTTGACGGTATGCGATGATTTTTTCGATAATATCCTCAGGTGAATTTTTTACGACTATTTTTTTACCTGAAAGCATTGAAAGAGTCAGATCCGGATTTTCTTCCATACTTTCTATCATATGCGGATTAATCCAGTATTTTTTCCCATTTAGACGCATTACTTCAATCATTTCTTATATAATGCTCCGGTTATTGATTGTACGTCAAGTACTTTTATTCTCTTTACTATCGGAACATATTCTGCAAGTGTTTATAAAATAATTTTCTGTTTTGTTTTATAATTTTACGTTATTCATCTACACTGTACATATATGGCTGTTGCGATTTTTTATTTTACAGATATACTTAAAATAAAAGAAAGCAGAGGAAATAGTATGAATCCGAAGATTTTAGTTATAGAAGATGTACCGGAAATTGCAAATCTTGTATCAATATATTTATCAAAAGCGGGTATGGATGCTAAAACATTCGGTACAGCAGAAGATGCACTTGAAAATCTCAAAACGTCGCCGCTTCCGGATCTTATTATTCTTGATTTAAATCTGCCAGGAATAAGCGGGTTTGATTTTTTGGAAAAGTTCCGCGCAGAATATAAAACAACCGTACCTGTTGTTATCGTTTCTGCACGTGATGCTGACGAAGATATTATAAAAGGGCTTGGTTTCGGTGCGGATGAATTCGTTACAAAACCTTTTTCGCCACGTGTACTCGTAGCAAGGGTTCAGGCAAACCTCCGGCGGCAGGCAGTAACGGAGGCTGCTGCGGAAGAAACTATCTGTTTCGGTGAGTATACACTTTTGCTCAACAGTTGTGTACTTAAACAGGGATCGGTTAAGGTACCGCTTTCAATGAAGGAATACTCGGTTCTGGAATATCTTGTAAAACATGCGGGAGAAGCTCTGTCTCCCGAAAAAATATATTCAGATGTATGGAAGGCTCAGTATGGAGACATCACTGCCGTTGCGGTTTACATACAGCGTCTTCGTAAAAAAATTGAAAAAGATCCCTCAAGTCCGGTATATCTTAAAACTGTCTTTGGACTTGGATACTGCTTTGAAAAGGAAGCTCTGATTTTTGACAAAAAAACAACAGGAACAAATACATGACAATCCGCAGACAATTTCATCTTCTTCTTGCTGCAATAATAGTTATTCCTCTACTGTGTGCATCATTTATCCCGATATATCATTACCTTATGTCTCCGGAACGTATTCTTATGCACGGTTACAAAGAAATACGCAGTACCGATGAACTTCAGCTTTCAGAAAATGACTGGAATGAATTATATGATCAGCTGCGTCATCTTCCACCGGACATAGAAGTTGCTCTTATCACTTTCTCGGGTAGATCTATGGTGCTGCTTTCAAGTATGCCCGAATTAAAAGTCGGCAACGGTATAACACAGGACTATTTATGGCATCTTATCGGGACTACGAGCAGTAAATATTTCTATCAATTTGCAAGTCCGAATTTTAATGATACCGTTTCTGATTTTCTTATATTGAGCCGGGCAAAACGGGATGTTAAGTACCGCAGAAAAAATCTAGATTTTGTCCTTTATCTTGTATTCTTTATTCTCAGCTTTTCAGGCGTGACAATGCTTGCAATTGCACATATATCGCATACGATATTTTCTTCGATCACGATACTTGAACAAAAAACGCAGAGAGTTGCAGACGGAGATCTTAGTGTATCACTCATTGATGATCCTAAAAAAATAAAACAGAAAAGCAACGAAATTATTTCTCTTACTGAAAATCTTGATAAAATGCGGCGTTCGCTGCTTGATTCGCAGGAACGCCGAACCAGGTTCATTATGGGAATAAGTCATGACCTGCGTACTCCCGTCGCTGTTATTAAAGGATATACAGAGGCAATATCCGATGATGTCGTTACAGATCCAGAGGAAATTAAAAAGTCTCTTGAAATTATAACGACAAAAACAAACCAGCTTGAAGGGATGATCGACACACTTATTAACTTTGTAAAACTCGACAATGCAGACTGGAGACAGGATCTTATACCTGTAGGCATACGTTCCGTCATAGAAGAATTTGCAAAAGGTGCGGTTATGACAGGTACGGTGTTCAAACGAAAAGTTTCAGATCTTATTGATATTTCGCAGGAATTGAAAATACCTATGGATAAACAGCTGTTCTCCCGTGCTCTTGAAAATATTTTCAGCAATGCTATCAGATATTCAAAAGAAGGCGATTCTGTTGTAATAACTGGTACTGAAACAGAAAAATCATGCATCATCAGCATCAGGGATACAGGCATCGGTATTGCAAAAAAAGACAAAGATCATATTTTTGACATGTTTTACAGGGGAACTAATTCAAGACGGGAAGAAGGTATGGGAATCGGACTTACCGTTGTTAAAAGTATTATAGATACGCACGGCTGGACCATTGACGTACAATCTGAACTTGGCGAAGGGACGGAATTTATCATTACTATTCCCCTAAAAAACGAAAAAACGACGTCATAACAATGATTCAAGAAATTCATTAAGGAAAAGAATTCCTTTACCAGTCAATGCGTAAAAATGGCGGGTATTCTTTTCATACTTAATACATCTGCCTGTTTTTTCCCAGTCACAGAAAAGATGTTTAATTTTTTCTGAAAATGTTATACCGAATTTTTCTTCATATGTTTCACGGCAGATACCGGCAGAAGTACGAAGTCCCATCATAAAAAACTCAAACTCTGCAGTTTCGGGAGTAATATACTCTGTTTCTTCAGGAATTTTGGTAATTTTTTTTTTGTTCCGTTGCCAGAAATCTATATACTCTGCAATGTTTCGCGTATTCGTTTCTCTTACGGTCAATATTTTTCTTCCCCCGTAAATTGTCCCCGTTGCACTTGCACCACAACCAATATAATTTTCTTGACTCCAGTATACTAAATTATGCAGACATTTTTTTCCGTCTCTGCAGAAATTCGAAACTTCGTACTGCTCGTACCCGTGAGAGGAAAGATAATTTCTTCCTGAAATCCACAGTTCATCAGCCCAATCAAAATCATACGGAATTTTCTTTGAAAAAATATTTTCACCAAGCGGAGTACTCTTCTCTACCGTCAGCGAATAAAGTGATACATGGTCCGGTCTATATGCAAGCAAAGAGTCAAGACCCGCGGTAAACGACGATTTCGTTTCTCCGGGAAGAGCAGAAATTATATCCGCAGAAAACTGCCCGTGCCAGTATTTTTTTATACAGGTAAGAGCCAGTCGTATATCGTCAGGACTACTTCGTCTCCTGACTGTCCTTAAAACATTACCGCAGAACGACTGAATACCACAAGAAAGTCGTGTAACGCCTGCATTTTCAAATGCTACAAGTTTTTTCTCTGCTATATCACAGGGATTACATTCAATCGTTGTTTCGCAGGATAATTTTTTACCGACAATATCAGCAAGTCCTGAAAATAAACGGTATATCTGCGGTTCTGTAAGAAGACTGGGAGTTCCGCCACCGACATAAATTGTCCGCCATGAATCTATGTTGTTAATTTCTGCTCTGTATGCGGATTCATGAAGTACGGCTTCAATATAAGTATCGGGAATACCTCCGCCGCATGGTACACTGTAAAAATCACAATAGGTACATTTTGAGAAACAGAATGGTATATGTATATATAGTGATATAGAACGTTCCACAGAAAGTTATAATAAGCGTAATTTCGGGAACGGAAAATAGACGCCAAGGCCTTTCGCTTTTATATCTTTTATATTCACGGGACCCCATAATCTGGAATCGATACAGCTGCATCTATTATCACCAAGAACAAAATACTGATCCTTTCCAAGGAATATTTTATCAAAATTACCACTTACACCGATATTACTGTCCCATCCCACTGGAACTGTGATTATATTTACGTCATATGATTTTTTCACACATTCAAACTCTGTAAGAAAATGCTTATTACCTTCCGGCTGTACAAAAACAATATATCCGCGCATATAGATAGTATCACCTGGAAGTCCTACAATGCGCCTTATCTGCGATTCTCGTCCCATCGTATTATCTTTGTCAAAGAGTGTAAATTGCTGTGCAGTAAAAAAACTTATCAGTGTATTTACTGCACGATATATCAATAAATGTTTTTCAGTGGAACGAGGCTTAAGGAGCACCACATCACCGCGTTGCGGTGTACCGATAAGAGGAGTAAAAAGAACACAAGTATCATTTGAAACATCAGGCTGCATTGAAACAGACCGTTCACGTACCGGAATCAAAAGAAACGTGCGTATAAGCATAATTGAAGCAAATATAGACAGTACGAAACACACACATATGATGATTCTGTGCTGCCTTTGTTTTTTCAATGTATATGACAATTTATATAATTCTTTATTCATCCGTTTTACAATAACATAAATAATACCTGTTTACAACACAAAAGTATCGCAACTTGTCAGGTTTCAATCGATATAATATAATCAGATGCAGTATGGCAGAAGGGAAAAAAATTATAGCAGAAAATAAAAAAGCTCGTTTCAATTATTTTATTGAAGATTCCGTGGAATGCGGTATTGAACTGTTAGGGGCCGAAGTAAAATCGATAAAGGCCGGTACTATTTCTTTTCCCGACAGTTTTGGGGAAATTATAAATGGAGAAATATGGATCAGGGGGCTTCACATTTCAGAATATACCTTCTCATCTGCTTTCTCACCGGATCCTGATCGACCGAAAAAACTGCTGTTGCACAAAGACGAAATAAAAAGACTTACCCGGAAAACCGAAGAAAAGGGATATACACTCGTTCCGCTCGATTTTTATCTAAAAAACGGCCGGGTTAAAGTAAATCTTGGCATTTGCAAGGGTAAAAAACAGTTCGACAAGCGTAATACGATACGGGACAGAGATGTAGAACGTGAAACCCAGCGGGAATTTCGCAGGGAGCTGAACGGATAGTGCGCAAAATTCTCAGGTATGTAATATATACTGCCATAGATACCATTATTCTGCTCCACCCGATAAACGCAGAAACAACCAGAAGTGTTGACTTTTTGGGGATTGTTTCTACTGATTTGGACAGCAGCATGGTAAAAATGACAGAAGACTTGTATTACACGCAAATGGGAGAAATTTCAGGATTTACAGTCATAGATAAACGTACAGAAGGATTTTCAACAAAATATATCTCAGATGGAAAACCTGATCTTTCGGTTACAACTTCACCTTTTGTTTTTTATGTAATTATAAAAAAAAGCAGTCAGAATACTGAAAAATGGATATGTATTTTTACTATCACAGACAAAAACAGGGGAAATTCTTATTCTGACAGCAAAGAGTATGATTCGTATTATAAAATACTTATGGAGTCAAAATCAGTACTGCAGTCGTTTTTTGCACATTATGTTACATCATTAAATACTACGGAAGTACCGGAAAGCAACAAAAATACAATTGATATATCTTCCATTGATTCAGATATGTCTTCAGCGTCAATTTCCACAGATATGCTTGCAGGAACATGGAGTGGAGAAGAATTTATTGATAAAATTGTCATTCTCCGTGGCGGACGTGGTTTTATTATTTTTAATAATGGTGCAACAATGAATATTTCGGTTGATATCGATAAAACCCTAAAAAAAGTTATTATTACTGAGACAGGAAAAGCAAATGCTTCTTTTTTTCCCGATCTTCCACGTAAAACTGCACTTGAAGCAGCAACGACAGCTCTTCCAATACAATGGAATCTTATGTTAAAAGATGTGAATACACTTACAGGAACAAAATCAACACTCGTACAGAATGGAGATGCATCACAAACAGGGACTGTTGCAGTCGTCTGGACAAGAAAATAGCGTTTGTTTAGATTTTTATAAATCCCTGACGTAAAATTGTTATTTTTCCATCAGAAACAGAAATAATCGTAGAAGGAAGAGCACCTTTTTTATCTCCGTCAGATATTATAAGGTCACATTCATTTTCAAATTCTTTGTATATTTCATCGATAGTATCAAGGACCGGATTTCCACTTCTATTTACACTTGTCGAATATATAGGAAAACCACATTTTTGTATTATTTTTCTTATCCATTCATCACCAGGACATCGATAAGCCGTTGTTCCTGTACCTTTTTTATCATGTACGATGACAGTAAGCGCACCAGGCCAAACGGTAAAAATTTTTTCAGGAATTTTATCATTAGTATAATTAAAAATGTCCTGAGGTTGGGCAATAAGTTGTATAAATGGTTTTGTTTCTGCTCTGCCCTTTATTGTACGGATACGAATGTCTGTATTATATATTTTTTTTTCGACAGGCTCTACTATTCCTGAAAATCCGTATACGGTATCTGTAGGTAAAATAAGAATTTTACCATTTTTTAAATATTCTGAACATTTTTCAACAGAATCAAAGTCAGATTTGTGGCACATCATAAACAGGTACTCCCTTTATAAAATCTTCTTTCACTTTTTTTGTTGTATGAAAACTAATCTTTCCGGTTCTATTATAATCTGCAAGTAACATAAGTATCAGCGTTACAATAAAAAAAGCAAAACCGACAGCTTTGCAAGCACTCTCCGACACATACTTTACAGGGTTTCGTTTTAAAACAGTACCTGTATCATACAGCATTGTCTGGGAAGGACGCAATCCTGTAATTTTTACTAATTTTTCGTCAGTTTTCACAAAATCAAGTTTCCGGGCATACGCCGCAATAACATCTTTGTCCTTTTCAAGAGCAGTATATTCCAGAGACAGTTCATCGTTAATTTTCTGTATCGAGGCCGTCCGTTTACTTATGTTTCGTTTTTGTTCCTGCATCTGGCGATATACCCATATACCGTCTCTTCCAACAAAAAATGAAAGCAT
Source organism: Treponema sp. (assembly GCA_023231445.1). Taxonomy (GTDB): domain Bacteria; phylum Spirochaetota; class Spirochaetia; order Treponematales; family Treponemataceae; genus Treponema_D. Next base: position 12,197 of record JALNVF010000006.1, read on the forward strand.
AGTATATACAAGTGTACCCAAAAGTACAGCTATCAGACACTTTTTATGAACCATATTTCATCTATCGGAATACTTTTCTGTTTTCTGAAATAAAAAGATGTGTTATAATCTACAGTATAAAGATAAACAGACAAAAAGTTACTATATTTAACTATTTTTTCTGCAGAATTATGCCGATATAAATAGAGTATACTATTTATCTTCTGAATATGAGAGGAATGATATGAGCGATTCGACAGATACCACAAATGAACTTGACAGTTACGGTGTATGGGTAAAACAACCTTTAAAAACGCAATCTGATGAGGCTCCCGTAAATGATAGAGATAAAAAATCAGATGATGCTATCGCTGATACAAATCTGGCAGATTTCGCGGATATAGATATATCATCCATCGCGACAGACATTTCCACAGACGCAGCAGATAAACTTCAGGATGATACAACGCTCACAACGGAAGAGCTTTCCGGTATTACTGATACAATAGATACTTCAGAAATACCGGAATCTTCGAGTAGTACAGAAATAATTGAAGATATAAAAGAACCGGAAAAAATTGATGAAATATCTCTTGAAGATTTTCTTGATGAAGGTTTTTCAGATCCTGCTTCGCCTTCTGTAACTGTCGAAGATTCCTCTAATAAAGATAAAGACGAACTTACTGTACCGTCTAACGAATCTGAAGAAGATGTTTCACTTGATGACTTTCTTGATTCGGATTTCTCTGTCAAAGAAGCATCAAATCAGGAAAAAATTCCTGACGAGGCTCCTCTTGATATAGATCTCTCTTTTAGCGATGATCAACCTGAAGGAGAGAGTGTTAACCCTCTTGAGCAGGAAGAAGCCGTTGATTTTGATGCATCTGACGTACCGGAAAAAACATCTGAAAATACTGAATCAATTGATGCAGATAATCTGGATGATATGTTCAATTCTATTACAGATACGTCTCAGGAAACAGAATCGTCTCCTGTTGCAGAAATCGGTTCAGATGATGAAACAAAAGGCGAAATAAGTGATTCAGTTACAGCAGACACCGAAAATGTCGCTTTGTCGGATTTTGGTGTTGATGCAGATGCAGAAGAAACGCCGGTTACAACAAATATATCTGAAAAAAAATCAAAACCTGCAAATATTGATTATGATCTTACTGTTACAGAAGAAGATGATGTTTCTGCTGCCCCTGTCGTAAATGAAGTAAAATCGGATTCAGGAAATAGTAATATACCAGACAGCTTTGATGAAGAGACAAATTCCTTAATTGGTACAACTTCAGAAAAGCCTAAAATCTCTTCTGAAACAACTTCTGTTGATAATACACTTCTTCAACAAATTGTTTCAGATCTGTCAGGGTTAAAAAAAGAAATTTCTAATCTTAAAAATGATTTTGCAGAATTAAAAGCTCATGAAGCAACTGCATCTGATACAGAAACAAAAAAACTGACAAAAGGTGGTTTCTTCGCAGAAGAAGACGCCGATGAAACAATTTCGCTGTCAGGAGATGAACTAGACAACATAATGAATACGGCAGACTTTTCTAATAATAAGGAAGTCGGGTCCGAAAATAAAACAGACGAAACTGATTCAGTTTCTACATCTCCAAAAGAAAAAATTAATGAATATGAAGAAATAACTACTTCTGATGAACTTGAATCTATTCCACAAAGTGAACTTAAAAATGAGCCGGCTGAAGAACTTACTGATGACAATTTATTCGGAACGATAGATTCTTCAATAGATGTTCCAGAAACACCAGCTGTAGACGATTTAAAATCTTCCGACCTTACTATGAATTTTGACAATGAAAAGCTTGAAGAACCAAATCTTGATATTAGTGCTTTTTCGGTCGACTCAACCGAGGAAGCTATACCAGATGAACTTCCTGAAGAAATTTCCATTCCCAAAGTGGATGATATTCTTGTTGAATCTTCATCAACAGATTTTATGGATTTTGTAAAAGATACTACAACAGAAACATCCCTACCCGTTTCTGATGATACAGTTACGGAACGGACAGACCTAAACTATAATGAAGACATTCAAGCGCCTGAAGAGTATTCCGATTTACCGGAGACAGATAATCTGTCCATAGAATCTTCGGAAACAGAAACGTCAGACAAGCAAAAAATTGAGGACGATACAAATCCTGATAAAGTTCTCTCTGAAGAAATATCTGATTCAGATTCTCTCACGAAGGATAATATTGATTATCTTAATACAGACGAAATTGCGAAAAATGAACTTAATGCTGATATAACTGCAGATACAGAAAAATCTAACGATATTACCGAACCAGTCTCAGATTCTTCTGATCCACAGAAAAAATCTGCCCAAGAATCAAAAAAAGAAGATTTGCCAGGCGATTTGACACAAGAAGTAAAATCAGTTCTTCTCTACATGGACCAGCTTCTCGAAAATCTACCAGAGGATAAAATTATCGAATTTGCCCGTTCTGAACATTTTGCAACTTATAAAAAACTTTTTTCGGATTTAGGATTGTCTTAAATGGGATTACTCAGCCGCATTTCCACAGAACTTCCGGCTCAGGTATCCTTTGGAGAGTCAAAAAATACCGGTCTTCTTGCAAAAACTACAAAGCTTTTTGAAAGTCCGGTAAGTACATCGTTTTCAGCACTCTGTAATACATATTCATTTTTGCACTGTGCACTGTTTACAAATTATAATGATGTATTTATCATGACTCAATGCAAAGGTATTGATGCAATTACCGTAGCATCTTCCATATCTTCCCGTGATTATTGGGACGGAACGATAGGTAGTTCTGACTTTTTTGTCAGTCTAAAAAAAATTGACAATAAATTTTCCGGATTTTATCAGATATTTTCTTCTTCATTTAAAGAACAAATACAAGGCCTCCATTTTTTAAGAATCACGAGTGACTGTATTTTTGTTAATATTGATTTTGATTCATATAAAGATTTATCTGTATCCTCTGCAGAGATAAGGAATGTAATTATATGTTACCTTTCTTCCGTTAAAAATGAGGACAAAATTTCCACTGTTCCAAAATTGAATTACGATTTTATGCATACCACAGCTTATCTTATGCTTCTTTCTGTAAAAATTGCAGTAAATTCATCAATACGTAATGTAAATATTTCTAATGAACTAATTCATGATTGTATTTTTACTACTATTTATAAAGAAATTTTATGTATACTTAAGCAACATTTTTTAGAACCAAATATTTGTATTCAAAATGGTAATGGTGAAATAAAACTGGTACTTTTTGCACAAAAAGAATTAGATGACACAATTCTTCAGTATCATATCGCTCATACATTAAAGCCAGTTCTTTCTTCATTTTCAAATTCAATTATTCTTCTCAAAACTGGTACAGCTTCGTCAGAAGACAGTATACGTAAATTTATTTTCGAAGGCTGATGTTGCGCATTATATTTTCAACCGCTAAAAATGGTTCCAGAACATGTTCTGACGGAAATGTATTGCTTCATTCTGCATATAACCCAGAACAGGAAGCAGAACGTTTTGTTAATTCTATTACATGCTCTTTTAATCCGTCTTTTATATTGATTCTAGAACCGGCTCTTTCCTATTGTTCTTCTTTTCTTCGTCTGAAATACCCTGATAAAAAAATACTGGCAGTCCGCTACAGTGAAGCTTTCTCCTTCTGCGATAATTTATGGGATAAAATATTCCCAATTTATGACATATCGGTTCCTTTTGAGGAACTGCTGTTTAATGAACTTGGTGAAGAAGGTATTTTTTCAACACTTTTTCTCTCATGGACTCCATCTGCGCGTGCATTTCCGGATATTGACAACTCAGTATGGAGCGAAATAAAAAAAGCCGTACTGAAAAGCCGTGATATTCTTTATACAAGAAGTTTTTTTGGTTCCCGCTGGACTTCCAATATCTTTACTTTCTGTCGTTATCTGTCAAAAACTTCATTTCCTGTACAAAAGGGGACCTGTGCTATCGTTATAACAGCGTCAGGTCCGAGTCTTTCCGGTACTCTTCCCTTATTAAGAAAATACAGACGATCTTTTTTTTTAGTGGCAGTATCCTCTTCTCTCTCTGTTCTTCTTAACAATCATATTCTACCTGATATGTGTATTTCAACAGACGGAGGTTATTATGCGGAAGCACATCTTATGCCTTACGAAAACGGCAGATGTTCTGTTCCGCTTGCACTTTCTGCTGAAAGCTTTTGTAAAAAAAAGGTCATAGCAGACAATACAATTATTCCCCTTATGTATAACGACGGACTCTCAGCTTCTTTACTTCCATACTGTGGCATACAGGGAGTACCTGCACAACGCAACGGAACAGTCAGTGGTACGGCTGCAGAATTTGCACTAAACATTACTACGGGACCTGTTTTTTTTTGCGGTCTCGATCTTGATTCATCTTCAGGGTATCAACATGCACAACCCAATTTGCTTGAAACGGTTGCTTCCAGTGTTGATAACCATATCTCTCCAAAAGAAACACGTATATCTGCTTCTCGTTTTTCTACAGGAGCTCTGTCTGTGTATAGCAACTGGTTCAAGTCTCTTGCTCCGGAAAAAACAAAAAGATTATTCAGATTGTCTGATCATTTCAATTTTTCTAATACACTTGGATCAATTAAAGATATTGATTTTAATTTTTTCGGTGAGAATATTCAGGAAAATAAATTTCCTTCATTCATGGATACCCTTATTCCGACGTCAGTAGAATCATCAGAAAGAGAATTTATTAAAAAAAACAAGTACTCTGACGAATGGCTTCATTCTATTTTTCCTGTCGAATACCTTGTTTTTCAACGATCTTCGTGTCAGATAGATTCCGAAAAACGAAGAAATATTCTTGAGGAAAAAAATAACGCACTTCTGTGCCGATTAGAAAGGATACTGCATGAATAATTCTGTTTATAAAACAATTCTCATTTCGAAAAATGGATTCCCTGTTCCTGTTTTTTCAAATGGACATACGATGCACTCTCGATATGATCCGGTCAAAGAAGCGGAAAAAACGGTGTCTCTTTTAAAAGGTGACTGCAATTTCTTTCTTGTTGCAGGAATAGGCGGTGCATATCTTATAAACGCTATCAGGAAAATATACCCAGGAAGTATTATTCTTGCAGCCGAAAATTCATACGAAGATATTGATTTTCTAAAACAAATACCCTCTTTTTTAAAAATAGAAAATGATAAAAAAATCATTATTTTCCCTGTTGATCATACGGCTCAAATGCTTCTTCATTATTATCTTCCGGCAATATACGGTTCGCTTCAAATAATCGAACAAACAAGCTGGATAATAGAAAATACCCCGGGAATCGAAGAATTCAGAAAAGAAGTAGCAAGCGCCTCAAAAATTATTTCTGCTGACTTTTCTGTCCAGGTACACTTTGGAAAAATATGGCAGAGAAATATTCTGTCCAATCTGAAAGAACTTTATCCTCTGGAAAAAATATCATTTCCAGTTAATAAAACAGCTCTTATTGCTGCAGCAGGTCCATCACTTGATTCAAATATATCATATATAATTAATAACAGAGATTCACTTTATATTATTGCAACCGATACGTCTTTCAGCAGTCTTAGTAAACGTGGTATCAGCTGTGACGCTGTTATATCCATTGACGGACAGGAAATCTCTCATAACCACTTTTTTTTGTACAACAACATTTCCTCAAATACTTTATTTATTTTTGACCTCTGCGCAAATTCTTCTGCAGTCCGCACAATACATAAAAAGGGGTTTAAAATTCTGTTTGTCCATACGGGGCATCCACTTGCACAGTATATATCCGAATATTCAAAACTATCGGGTAACGGTTCCTTTTTGCGTCTTGATTCCGGAACAGGAACGGTCACTATTGCGGCCACAGATTTCGCTGTAAAAGCAGGATTCTCCCACATTATTGTAGCAGGGGCTGATTTTTCGTATCTTCACGGTAAATCCTATATGAAAGGTACTTATCTTGATATTCTTTATAACAAAGAATCAAACAGGCTTTGTACCGGCGAGACAATCTTTGACAAGCTTTTTTTTCGTGTACCACTTATCCAGTATAAAAATCTCAGAGGAAGAGTTACAACTCAAATTCTTGAATCATATAATACCTCTTTTAAGAACTGGCTTACGTTGAACAATATGTGTATGAAGGAAAAAAAGTTTCTAAAATTCTGCCATACAGATAAGAAAAACAAATTTCTTATTTCTTCGATGAAAACATTTGATATTAATTCTTTTGTACGATACATGCAGGCAGATATTTATAATGTTGATTTTACATCACTTCTTCCAGATACTTTACCACCTGTTCTTCTTTCAATGCTTCCAGCTGCAGCTTATTTCAGGGCTAATACTGCAGACAAAGTCAGTATCAAGACTCTGATAAATCTTGCATACTCTCAAATTCTACGATATACTCAATCATTATGAAGAGTAAGAGTACTTTTATCTATTCATTTATTATTTCATTAATTTTTGCATCAGCTGTTTTTTTCTTTTGTTATAGTCTGATTCAGGAATATACAAACGGATCAGAACGTACTGGATACAAATTTGATCACATGCTGCATATTACTTCTACAACTCTCTCTTCATATGACCCTTTATCACCAGAATTCAATAAAGTATTCAACGAAGCATGCGGAAACATGGAAGATTATTCTTTTATTACATTGAAAAATGCATCTTCACTTTTGTATGTCTATCCGGATGCAACAGTTACAAATGAGGGAAATTCTTCACATTTTTGCAGGGTATATTCAAGTCATTTCACCAAAAACGGTATTTCTTACACGCTTACAGCGTCATTGTATCTTCTACGACCTTCCTTGATTTTTTATTATGCAAGATTTTCATTTCTTATTATATTTGCAGCAACAGTATTATTGTTCATACTTATTTTATATCTTCATTTATCAGAAAAAAATTCTGATAACAATACTATTTACAATGAGACAGATGAGTTTTTAGAACAGAAATCAAAATTTTCTCAGGAGACAGATAATCGATCCGAATCAGAACCTTTTTTTAGTGAAAAAAAGTCACCTGATGAATGTGAACCTTCTGAAGAAAAATATGTCAGCGAAGATACGAAAAATGAATCTGATTTTAAAAACGAAGAAATATTGGAAGCTGCTGTTCCTGCTGACACTGCAGTCAAACAGGAAAATCCGGAAGGTCTTTTCTCTCCTATTACCGGATTAGGCTGGGAACAATATCTTGAAGTGCGACTTGACAGTGAACTTGTCCGTGCTGCATCAGCAGAACAGGATCTGTCGCTTTTTATAATACGTATTCCGACGATGGCTTTGACAGATGATGTGACTCAAAAAGTCTGCAATTACCTTCTTGAGCAATTCCAATTTAAAGATATGCTTTTCGAATATAAAACTGATGGTTTTGCAGGCATACAAGAGAATACCGCTGTTGATGAAGCGGTGTCATTTGCAGGTACATTATATTTGGGTATTGCCAAAGTACTAAAGGAAAACAGTACAAATTTGAAATGCGCAATCGGAATTTCATCCAGGTCGGTTCGGATGCTGCCAGGAAAACGCCTTATCCAAGAGGCTGCAGAAGCTCTGGAACATGCATTTAAGGAACCTGATTCACCTATTATTGCATTTCGTGCAAACGCAGACAAATATCGTAAATTCATAGAAACTGAAAACAAAAATTAATTTTTATCCGCATTTTTTTCTTTTGCAGGTACACTACCATCATCTTTAAGTGCATCATTTATTTTTTTACTAAAATCAGAAATCGATTTATTATCAGGAAATTTCTCCTTTAATACATCTAGTTGAGTTTCTGCCAGCTCGGCTCTTCCCTGAGACAACAATATTGCTATATAATTAACGATAATTTCTTCATTATCAGGTTCTTCTTCCATAAGCGATTTATAAATCATCATCGCATCATCAAGATCTCCTGACATAGCTTTTATATATGCACGAGAAAGCTTAAGATTTACATTCTTAGGATCCCTCTCAATCATTTCATCGTATACGTCTTCAGCATCTTTCCAGTCTTTGGCAAGCGCATAAGTTCTACCGAGCTTATAATAAACTGTCCAATACAGCTTTTTGTCTTTCATTGCAAGTCGATAATACGTTACAGCCTTATCATATTTTTCAAGATCAACATAAGCATCAGCAATCGCAAGATATTCCGAACTTATACGTTCTCGTAAAATAAAATCTTCACCGGGAACAGCAAGATGAGCAGTCGTACTACTACACGAAAAAGAAGTTGCAGCAATTATAATAACTACTGCTGTACTTACAAAAGCTGTAATGGACGTTTTCTTCATTCTCACCCTAAAACTGTTTGTTCGATTTTATAAAGTTGTGAACGATACAGTCCTGCAATATTGCTGCCGTAATCGGCAATAAGCTGAATAATGTTACGAGGCATCTCTTTTTTATCACAACCGTTGAGTCGGTCACCGGCATCCCCCAAACCAGGCATAATATATGCCGATGTGTTAAGTGCAGGATCAAGCCACAATGTATAGCAGGTACAGTTTTCCAGTGCACGTGTTACACGAATACTTCCTTTTAGAGCCGATATAGTATTAAAAAACTTAATTGATCTAGGTTTTATTCCCTGACTTTGCAGATACTTTACAACAGTCACAAGAGATCCGCCTGTTGCATTCATCGGATCGGCAAAAATAAGATCTTTCCCGTCAAGCTCTTCAATATTAAAAAACGATTTTTTAAGATTAAGGATGTACTCCATATCAGCTTCACTCTTTTGATCATTCCGATTAATTTTAAAAAGTGCAAACGGGGTCACGTAATCGTGCGAAGAATACTCCTCTATCTCCTTTGATATAATCATGCTTGGAAGCAGCGCGCCACGAAGCATCACACACATAACCGAGTTTTCTATCTTACTGTCTATATCAGGTATTTTGTGAACTGCATAATTCTGAACAGGATTTGTTACAGGTGTTTTTACAATTATATGATTTTTTTTATCAGAATGTTCATCCGTATATGCCATACGAAAAAGCATTTCATAAGCGCGCTGACTATAATACATAAATTCCTGATGGTCTGTATTAACATCACGCAGTTTTGCTATTACACGAGAGGCTTCTGCGTGAGCACCTTCTTCGGTTACAAATGAAAAAACCCGTATCTGAGGATGGGCGGCACATATTTCCTGCATCTTATGACCCATTTTATCATATGCATCAATAATTTTATGTTCGTTTACCGGATCGAAAGATTTCATAGTTTCTTTATACATTTTATCAAGAACGTCGAGATCAAGTAGATCCTGTCTTGTAAGATATCCATCCAGATCCTCTGCTTTTAAAACTACTTTATCATCTGCCATGACACACTCCACTTAATTAATTTATAATGTGAACAGCCCGTACAGCTGTTTTTTATTTATTTTAATGTTTGAAACAATAAGATGAGTCGGAGATGTAAGCTGTGTCTGTGAATTGGTAAGACCAAAAGCAAGCGACAACATACTTTCTCCTGCTTTTATCATCCGTTCATTATTAAATTCAAACTCTATTGTCATAATATACTGATCAGTGTAATTCTGGTCTGTAATCATATAACCCTTTACATACGCAAGTCTCAGATTGAGATTTGTCCCTGTAAGAACGGTAAGAAAAGACTGAGGTTTTACTGCATAAAAACGTATCTGATCTCTGCCTTCGCTTAACCATTCATAAACACTGCTCTGAATACGATTTGATAAATCTCCGTTGAACGCATGATTATGATATGAATCTATCATAGAAGGAACAGCATAACCAAAGCAGGCAATATTGTCTGAAGGAAAAGCTGCCTGCATTCCCGATGATTTTTCAGTATAATAAACATACTCTACAAGTTTCCCTGCTGTATTTTTTTCATAAACAGAAGAGAATTCCCATCCGCTGTTTTTTTTAAATGCTCGTGAAACAGCAATCCGCGGTACGATACCTGATACAACAGCCTGTACCGCTGTCTGATTGAGTTTTCGTTCAAGACCTGCATAAACAATGTCTATCCGTTCTGTTATTTTATCAGCATTTTCAGGACTTATTCCAACAATACCGCTTTGAAGAATTCTTGATACAAGCACAGGATCTGTTTTTTCCGGTATTTTCAGATAAAAAGAACTACCTGCATCAAGGATATCCAGCGGATTTACAGGATTTGCCTGTGGTACGGATTTACAAGATATAAAACAGACCGCCAGTATCCCCATGCAAAGTATCTGTACCAATATGGCATCAGTCTTTTTCAATTGAAATGCTCCATTTCTCCTCATCTGCTTCAACAACAGTGCCATTTAAACTATCCACCCATAATGCAGAAGTTGCCAATGTTTCATTTGCAACAAAATCTGCAAACATTGTATAGGCTGTTTTTAACTCAGAATCACCACTAAGTCTTAACGTAATACGATCGGTAATATCAAGTCCCGTCTCCTTGCGCAGATTCTGTATTCCCCGGATAAGGTCGCGTACATATCCTTCCTTTTTAAGTTCATCGGTAATTTTTGTATCAAGTCCGACGGTAAGTGTTCCCTCATTAAGTACTTTAAGATCATCCTTTTCAAGACGTTCAACATTCACCTTTGTACCGTCAAGGTCAATGTACTTTCCCTCTACCTCTATTGTAAGTTTTGAACCTTCTAAAATATGCTGAATTGCATTCTGATCAAGTGCCTCAATTTTTGCAGACGCTTCCTTCATAAGAGATCCCAGCTCTTTTCCTAACACGCGAAAATTAGCTTTTGCCCTATACTCAACAAGTTCATCTTCCCGTTCATGAAAAATAACTTTTTTTACATTGAGTTCTTCACGAATGGAATCTTCCATTTCTGCCAGAACGATTTTTTCATCAACATTACGTGTTACAAGAGCCACACTTTCAAGTGGCTGCCTGTTCTTTATATTGAACGTATTACGCAGAGATCGTCCCATGGAAACAGCTTTCTGTACCGTGTTCATCTTGAATTCAAGCTGTTCATCCCTCCATTCTTCGTTATATACAGGATAATCAGCAAGATGCACAGATTCTTTATCATCATGATTTTTAAGATTCTGCCAGATTTCCTCTGCTATAAACGGAACAAACGGCGCTGCAACAAGTGAAAACGTTTTTAACGATATATAGAGAGCTGCATATGCTTCTTTCTTATCATTATCGTTCTCACTCTTCCAGAACCGTCTTCGTGACCGTCGGATATACCAGTTGTTTAGATCTTCTATAAAAACAACAATCGGATCAATTGCACTTGAAAGATCATAATTATCAAGTGCTGATGATACGCTTTTTACAAGCTGCTGAGTAATAGAAAGCAGCCATTTGTCGAGCGGATTCTGCGGTACTGTCTCGTCAAACTCATGTCCCGTCGGTTGGATTTTGTCAATATTCGCATATTGAACAAAGAAACTGTAACTATTCCACAACGGTATAATGATATTTTTGAGGACATCCCGTACACCGTCGTCACTGTAACGAAGATCGTCCGCTTTTACAACAGCAGAATGCATAAGAAACAAACGTATTGCATCTGCCCCGAATTTATTAATAGCCTCGACAGGATCTGTATAGTTATGGAGACTCTTTGACATTTTTCGTCCGTCAGAAGCCAATACGAGTCCACTTACAATACAGTTTTTGAATGCAGGTCTGTCAAGCAAATCACTTGCAAGAACGGTTAGTGTATAGAACCACCCTCGTGTCTGATCAAGACCTTCAGAGATAAAGTCTGCCGGGAAATGTTTTTCAAAGTATTCCTTATTTTCAAACGGATAGTGATTCTGCGCATAAGGCATTGAACCAGATTCAAACCAGCAGTCGAGAACCTCCGGAATACGATGCATAGTTCCACCACACTTTTTGCACGGTACTGTAATTTTATCAACATACTGTTTGTGAAGGTCCTCTGGATATACACCAGAAAGTTCTTTCAATTCCTGCCGGCTTCCGACACAAATTGTCTCACCACACTTGTCACATTTCCAGATCGGTATCGGATTACCCCAGTAACGGTTACGGCTGATTGCCCAGTCGCGCGCACCAGCAAGCCACTTTCCAAAACGGCCTTCCTTGATATGAGCTGGCTGCCAGTTAATCTGAGCATTCGCTCTGAGGAGGCGCTCATGTTCGTCTGCGACTTTTACAAACCAGCTCCCTATCCCACGATAAATGAGAGGAGAATCACATCTCCAGCAGTGAGGATATGAATGGAGTATCTGATCGCGTTTTACAAGTTTTCCTTCTTTTTTGAGGCGGTCCATAATATCTTTATCGCAATCTTTTACAAAACGTCCCTCATAGTCAGAGACTTCACTAGTAAATTTGCACTCTGCATCAATTGGTTCCACAAATGGAATTCCGGTTCCTGAAAACACTTTGCTGTCGTCTTCACCAAAACCAGGAGCGGTGTGTACAATACCCGTACCGTCTTCTATAGAAACAAAATCCGCATTAAAAACACGAAAGGCGCCGTCACTTCCGTCTTCTTTTACTGCAAGTTTTGCAAAATACGGAAAGAGAGGTTCATATTTTGCACCCAAAAAATCTTTCCCTTTGCGTGAATATATAATTTTATAGCCTTTTTCATCTTTGTAATATGCGGAAAGCCGCGTCCGGGCAAGAATATAATAATCACCTGATTCTTCATCAAATATTTTTACATAATCAATATCAGGCCCCATTGTAAGACCTTCATTGGACGGAAGTGTCCAAGGCGTCGTCGTCCATGCAAGAAAGTATGTCTTACCGTTCGTCATTTCAGGATCATCAACACCTTCCGGTGCACGGACAATTTTGAAACGAATAGTTATCGCGGGATCGTTTACATCTTTATACCCCAGTGCAAGTTCATGATTTGAAAGAACTGTGGAACATCTTGGACAATATGGAAGGATGTACTTTCCCTCGTAAATCATATTTTTATCCCAAAGAGCTTTTACAACCCACCAGATGGATTCCATGTATTCGGGATTCATTGTCTTATAGTCGTTGTCAAAATCCACCCACCGTCCCATGCGGGTAATTGTTTTTCGCCATTCACCGGTATAACGAAGAACACTGGCCTTGCATTTATCATTAAACTCTGCAATACCATATTTTTCAATTTCATGTTTTGAGTTAAGACCAAGTTCCTTTTCAATGAGATTTTCAACAGGAAGACCATGACAGTCCCAGCCGAAACGGCGTTCGACTTTTTTTCCTTTCATTGTTTGATAACGGGGAATTATATCTTTAATCGTTGACGGTATAAAATGACCGAAATGCGGAAGGCCTGTAGCAAACGGCGGTCCGTCGTAAAATACGTATTCTTCAGCATCTTCACGCTGCGAAACTGATTTTTTGAATGTGTCGTTGTCCTGCCAGAATTTCAGGACTTCTTCTTCCTGCTTCGGGAAGTCTGCTTTTGGATCAACTGGCTTGTACACGAAAAGACCTCTTTAAATATAAAATACTATCGAATATTATGCCATGTATTGAAGAAAAATACTAGCTCCTGTTATTCCTGCAGATATAATTATTCCGAAGACTCAAAAGAGGTTTTTATTTTCGAAGTTCCAGTCCCCTGCATAACTTCGGTTTCCATTTTCGTATATGTACTGTATGCAGCAGCCTGTACTGCATCAATACGTCCTTCCCGTCCGTCAGTTTGAGTAAACTCCTTTTGCCTTTTTCGTACAGCCTGTATCTGTGTATTGTCTTTTTCAAGCATGTTTATTATATCCCAATGCCAGTCAACATTATCGGGAGGAAAAAGCGGAGGAGGATCTGTTTTCCGTCTTTTGTTTGCCTCTGCTACTATCTGCATGAGGACAGAAGCTTTATTCTTTCCTGTAACTTTTGTCAGATACGGCTTTCCGAACGCACATATTGTGCCAGTTGAATCAAGAGTATAATCTGTAAGAGGTGATGCAGATTTGTCAATATTGCGTATCTGGAGACTCCGTCCGGTTACACATGTAAAGACACTTCCATCTGATACAATATGTTTTGCCACATGAAATGAATCTTCGCCGTCACTGAACGATGCATATGCATCTGTATATTCCATTGTTGTTAACCAGTACCGAAGTGTATAGACAGCATTGTCTACAACATAATAGGAAATGATGTTTTCATTCATAGCAAGAGGACACACCCTTATACTGTTCCGAGAACTTATCCCCTGCCAGTAACCAAAAAGAGGATTTTCGGTCGATGAAGTACGGGTATCATTCGTCCGTCCTTTTATCACAAAATTGAGATAAAGATTATTTTTTATTACCGCCACAGGAATTCTTGTAATATTCCGGTCCTTTGTTCCATAATGTATGACAAGTTCCCAGACTCCACTGTCTTCGGGAATATTTATACCCGAAGCATCATAGCGGGGGGGGCGGACCTGAAGAGGTTCATACACAACTTTGATATGTTCAGCCTCTTTTGCCGTCGCCGTACAACTGAAACGTGTAACATTGTCAGAAAAAGAAACGGGCTCAGCGGCACGGTCAAAGAACCAGCCATAATATGTTTTCAATACAATTGCCAGCTCTGAAGGTTGAGTATTCAGAGCTGGCCTTCTCAAATCCGGAATGGAAGCATTCGGGGGATCTACAACCGCATCCGACTGTGCCGAGGCTGTTTCTGCAGAGAGAGCCGGTTCTTCCGATGGTGCAATAAAAAAAACATACCTGTCCGCTCCCTGCCAGATACCTTCCAGCAGTGTGGGTGTAAATACCGATTGATTTTCAGGAACTGGGACATAATCATTCCCGTATGACGAAGCCTGTGCATGAGCATCAAGCTCTGTCTGAGCTGCAAGAGGCAAAGAGATGCATAACATAAAAATCATCAGCCGCGCAGGCAATAAAGTATGGAACTCTCTAAAAAAGCAGCCGGGATTTTTTACTTTCATGCGGCAAAAGGAGTTCTGTATAAGCCCTGACGTACGAATAAAAAAAAACAATAATGGTGAATATTTCACACTTCCATTATCGGTCCCTCAGCAGTGTGTCTTTACTGCATTACGCTGTTATCCTGACTGAACAGTTTCTTAATCTGTTTGTCATAAATCTTAGTTATTTTAAAGCGCATCATTTCCCCTTTCGCGTTTACTTCCTTACCCTGTTCAAAACTTTCAGGAAGCAGAACAAAACGACTTATTCGTTCACATGTACGGAATCCGGTCTTATCACTGATGCGGCGTTCAATTTCTTCGCGGAACATAATCTGTATTTCATTCGATTCGAGAAGCGACTCCCATGAACTGTACATAATACGGGAATTATCAGCCCATTCGGTAACAGCCTCCTTTGCAGGTACAATAAGAGCCGCTATATATTTTCTGTCCTGTCCAACAATCATCGCACGTTCAATATAAGGACTGTCAAGAAGTGCTGCTTCTATAACGGCAGGTTCAATATTTTCTCCACCCAGCAGAACAATCGTATCCTTTGCACGTCCGGTTATTTTTATCTCGTTATCCTGTGTAAGCATACCTATGTCGCCGGTATTAAGCCATCCGTTTTTATCTATAACCTGCTCAGTAAGATCAGGCCGACTGCAGTATCCCTTCATAATCTGCCGTCCGCGGGCCATAACAATGCCTTTTTTCCCCGGTGCGAGAGGTTCTGTACCAATAGTACCGTCCTCACTCATAGCAACTACTTTCACTTCTGCAGATGGATAAACAACACCCACGCAACCTGTTCGCGGTTTGAGCGGATTTCTTACCGAAAGTACCGGTCCGGCTTCCGTAATGCCGTATCCTTCAAGAAGATTAAAACCAATTGCATGATAGAACGCATCAACGTCACTCTGCAATGCCCCTCCACCGGAAATAGCAGCAACCATATGCCCTCCGAGTACAGCCTTTACCTTTTTGAAGACCACAAGCTTACATATACCGTAAAGAGGTGCATAAAGAATGAAGGGAATAATTCCCCAGAAAAAATCCCAGAACCTTGTACCGTTATTATACCGGCATACAAGTCCGTACACATGGTCGTGAGCCCATGAAAAACGTTTTCCGATCTGTATAGCAATATTAAACGAGAAGCGGGTAACACTATTTTCTTTTTTCATCTGCCGGAAAATACCATGTGCAAGTGATTCCCACAAGCGGGGGACACCACACATCCATGTCGGATGTACTTTTGCCATGTCACCAAGCAATGCTGCAGCAGCAGGTTTTGAATATGCCATCCCGGCTTTAAGTGCAATAATGAAATACTGGAACGCACGTTCAAAACTGTGCCATACAGGAAGAACAGAAAGCCAGATATCTCCGTCTTTTGTATTCGGAAGTGCAAGTCTCACAACTTCGCATTGAGCAATGTAGTTATCGTGCGTAAGCATAACGCCTTTCGGAGTACCTGTCGTTCCGGATGTAAAAATAATAGTTGCAAGTTCATCCCCTTCTGTTTTATCAATTTCCGCTTCAACGGACCGGCGTTCTGATTCAGCAGCATGACGTCCTGTATCTTCTAGTTCAACAAATTTTATGACGTTGAATCCCGATTCTGCAGCAATTTTCTCTGCACTTTCATCAGGAGAATCTATTAATATAACAGTTTTTAGTGCTGGAACTTTTTCTGTACAGTTTATAATTTTCAAAAGCTGCCGCTGATTTTCAAAAATACAGACTTCACATTTTACATAATTAAGAATAAAAGCCATTTCAGTACCAGTAGAATCACATCCGCGCGGTACGTCAGCCGCGCCTAGAGAAAGAAGCGCTTCATCCAGAATCATCCATTCACGCCTGTTATCAGACATAAAACCAATAAATTGACCACGATGTATACCGATCTTTTTAAGTGCACATGCCATTTCGATAACGCGGTTGTATACACGCCGATAGCTGTGATATTCATACTCTCCGATTTCGTTTTTTACAACCTGCAGCGTATAATCAGGATATGTCTGCGCCCGGGAACGTAACATAAGCGGTATATTTTTTGGAAGATTCTCAGCCCGGCTTTTATCAAACAATGATATGATTCTTTCAATCGTCCTTATCTTTTTCATAAAAAACTCCGTATCGATTTTTCTGGCAATGGTTTATCCAGATAAACTATTCTGACAACAATGGTTTCATTTGTCAATGATATTCATTTTTGATATACTCCATATATGACATATTTAGCAAAAGTCGGTGAACTTACGCTCAAGAGATCAAATATCAAAGAATTTGAACGCCAACTTGTAATTAATACACGTGAATGTCTGAAAGGACATAATGTTGATGTAAAACTTCACGCAGGCAGATTATATATCGACTGTGCAGACGCAGCTTCCTCTTCTGTTGAATTCATGCTTAACCATCTTATTGGTATAACAGGATGGGCTAAAACCACTACATGTGATAAAAATATTGAAGCAATAACAAACGCTGTTTACGAAGAGGCTCTCCGTGCAAAGCAAAAAGGAGCAGTAACATTTAAAATTGAAGCCAGGAGACAGGATAAAGATTTTCCACTTGACTCATACGGAATCTGCTGTAACGCTGCCGAAAAAACAGTTGATGAGGGAATCCTTACGGTTGATGTTCATCATCCTGACGTAAAAATAAACGTTGAAGTACGGGAACGTTGTTTTGTTTTTTCCGATGCCATAAAAGCCAACCGAGGTCTTCCTGTCGGGTGCAGCGGAAAGGGACTTCTTATGCTTTCCGGTGGTCTGGACTCCCCTGTTGCAGGATACAGGATTATACAGCGCGGAATGAAAATAGAATGTGTCTACTATCATTCATATCCGTATACATCAGAGGAAGCACAAAAAAAAGTTGAAGAGCTTGCAGCAAATATTGCAAATTACGGACTGGACACATATCTTAATATAATTCCGTTCACAGACGTTCAGATGCGCATTAAGGAAAAAGCACCTGAAAACTGGGCTACACTTATGCTGCGTGTCTGTATGATGAAAACCGCGAACATACTTGCTGAAAGAATTCATGCACAGTGTATCATCACAGGAGAAAGTCTTGGACAAGTCGCAAGTCAAACTATAGAAAATCTTTCAGTCACAGAACATTTTGCGGAATATCCGGTCTTCAGGCCACTTATTGGTACAGATAAGGAAGAAATAATCGACATTGCAAAAAAGATAGGGACATATGACACATCAATTCTTCCTTACGAAGATTGCTGTGTACTTTTCTCACCGAAACATCCTGTTCTGCATGCATCAGCGGAAGAGGCAGAACGTATCTATGAATTATTGAATGCCGATGAACTTATTAAAGAGGCATTTGAGAAACGTACCATAAAACATTTTACTTTTCCAGCAGCAAAGTAGCAATTTTCCCAGAATCAGTATTAAGATTCATACTATCAAAGTTCTTCTTCATCTTAACATCAAAATCTGCGTCATTGAGCAGTTCATTGATCTTCTGAAAAACATTTCCCGGTCGCCTTATGTAATAACCTACATTATGTTTTACCGCGAAATGCATGTTGCCAAGTTCCTGATTGTGAATATATTTGATTATGATTACAGGTTTTCGACAGGAAAGCACTTCCATAAGTGTTGCAGGTCCCGCTTTGATGACGGCACAGTCACAGATTTTTACAAGCTCATCAAGATAATCTATAAAACCGAAAACATGAAGGTCAAGTTTCGGATAAGTAGCTGCAAGAATATCAAGAGTTTCTTTAAAAGCCTTTTCCCGGCCACAGACCATAGCAACAGTAAACTTTGCTTTATGGATTACACATTCCTTGATTATATCGATTGCACCGGGAAGACCTTCTCCTCCACCAACAAGCAGGACTATCTTCTTATCAGGATCAAATCCGTATTTTGCCTTTATTTCGCAAACATGTTCTTTCGTAAATGGTGGCATACGGTATTTTTCGTTCATGAGAAAAGGAACAACCGTAACATTTGCTTCTGGAACACCACATTTTAATACCGCCTCGTTCTTTGCTTCCTGCGAATAAACGAAATATTTTAAATCTTTTTCATAAAACCACGCATGAGGTACTGTAAATGGATCAGTCACCATTGTAGTAAAATTCACTTTCCATGGAATGTGTCTAAGTGCTGATTTTACAAAAGGAGTGAGGGCAAAATGAAAAGAAACTATGTCTGTAGGATGTTTTTCCAGAAAAACGTGTCTCAAGTACCGTGTAGTCTGAAAACGCAACGGACGAACAAACATATCCTGTCCCCAGTGATGTGCACCTATATCATAAATAAGAGGGAATGCACCATGAATATAATTGCATGCATAATTATATCCTTTTTCAAAAGCGATGTGCCCAAACCAGTTTTTTTTATCAAAACCGTTTATCATCTCTATTTCAGTATCCGGATTCTGTACCTGAAGTGCATGCGCAAGTACTTTTGCCGCAGAAATATGTCCGGCACCTGTATTTAAATACAGGAATAGAAATTTACGCTTCATGATTTCTCCATATTGTTAATAAGTGTATAACACACTGAATTTAAGATATGCATTGTATTCATCGTGAAGCTGATTCTCCCACTTAGTAAGCGATTCTGCATATGTTGTCGCATTTTTTCCACTATACATTGGCGTATCAACACCTGCATTATGAATATAGGTATATGAAAATTCTGAATTCAGGTACAAAGAACCTGCACTGACACGGGGAAATTCATAGGAAATTTTTACACCACCCCTGCATATTGTCATTATATGATCTTCCGACATAAATTTTGTCGTATCACCATACACTGTATATATACCACCGTCAGTCGCATATATGGGTTTCCCCCCGTTTTGTACTGACGCATAATTTACGTTAAAGACTTTTTCTGCATTTTCAGCTGAAAGCGATTCATATTCATTCGCATGATGTGCAATTGAAACAAGCGTTGTAACCTTAAGGTTACGCATCGGAATAAGCCGTATCCGTAAAGATATCTGATCAGTGTCCGAAGGAAGGGCTACTCCCATACTCGTTCCATCGTTCGTAAAGGATGAAGTATAGCTGCCATCAACTGAATCAATCGATCCGTATGAATATGTATATGGTGTCACAAATGCAAAATCAAGATTCATCATTTCGCATAATGAATCTATCGGAGAATACGTTAATCCTGTCTTGAGCGCAAGCCGATGATCGCCGGTAAGCTTAATTTTCATAAGCTGAGTATAGTCAAGATGATCAATTGTCAAATCGGTATTCCATGCAAGCCCGCTGAAAAAATTATATTCAAATAAAAAACCTGACAACAGGTTGTCGTTGTATCCGTTCGCCAGGGAAGTTATGATATTGGGCATTAGTATAAAATATGATGGATCAAAACGATTACTGTATACAACTGCATCGTAATATGAAACGTGCCATTTTTTTCCAATCAGGACACGGACAGAATGAAACGTAAGAAATTTTCCATATTTTTTATTTTCACCATTTAAATCAGAAGATTCCAGTGCTGCAAAATACTGTGTAAAATCAATATATTTACCGTTGAGTACAAATAATGCCTGAGGAGAATTATATGCATTCTGGTTCAGCACATTGCCACCGTCGACGAATGGCCCGAAACCTATTCTGCTGTAACCAGCCGCCAGCATAACCTTTTCAGTACTATAAGAAGCGAGACAGTCTGCATTAAAATCAATATCCAAACTGCCCGTGTGTATGCCGTTTCCAAGCATATCATACCGTTCAGGTGTCCATTCATCCGTAAAATCATCAGAACATAAATCCAATGTTGTCGTCGACACACCTGTATTGTACCCAAAGGAAAAAACATTACCTGACATGAAATCACCAAATCCCCAAAGAGTACCGTTCAACTGTATGTTGTCTGCATATTCATCAGTTTTGGCATTCTTTGAAGAGACATTTTTCTCATTCAATACAACAGCAGCATTCCACGCTTTATTGAATATACGCTCATAATATGCTTTTGCAGCAGCAGAGTCACCTTTTGAACCTTTTTCAACCGTCGTTTTAAGAATATGCTTAATGACTGGAAGTGAATACGGTTTTACAGGCGGAAGTTCATCGATAACACCCCTGACATACCATCCTTCAGCCGCCGCATAGAATTCATCACAGGGATCCGCACTTACCTGCGCAGTAAGTTTGTACGAACACAGAAGCGCACTAATTACAAAAAACACAAAATAATTCTTTTTCATAGTACTGATGATGAAAATATACTCTATTCTTGCATGAACCGCAAGCAATATGATATTCTAGTAGAGATATGACGGCAACAGAAAAAACAATTCTCTATAAATTGCTCAAAACAGCTTCCGATTCGCTTGCCGGATATGATTCTCCTGAATTTTCAGGTAAAAAACCGGATTTTTTTGACGACAAAATCGAAAACGACGTGACACAGACAAATTTTTCTTCTCTGCAATCTGCACCGGAGGCAAAAATATCTGCCGGAAAAACTAGTGGAGAACTTACGCTTACGTCAATTGCAGAAAAAATCGTATTCTGCACGCGGTGCGGCCTCTGTAAACACCGTACGAATGCTGTTCCAGGAACAGGACCGGAACAACCTTTTGTACTTGTAGTCGGAGAAGGCCCGGGTGCTGAAGAAGACATGCAGGGACTCCCATTCGTTGGACCGGCCGGAAAACTGCTTGACAAAATGCTTGCATCTATCGCACTTGACCGGCATATAAACTGTTATATTGGAAACATCGTAAAATGCAGACCTCCGAACAACCGTACCCCTCTTCCGGAAGAAGCGAATGCATGCATTCCTTTTCTTGAAGCACAGATCCATGTGCTCAAACCTAAAATGATACTTGCTGCCGGGCGGACGGCCGGACAAAATCTACTGAAAACAAACGCATCTCTCAGTACACTGCGCGGACGGTTTTATGATTACAACGGCATCCCGCTTCTTGTTACGTATCATCCTAGCGCGCTGTTACGTGACGAATCACTCAAACGGCCAGCGTGGGAAGATTTAAAGACATTCCGGACAAAACTCTCTGAAATTGCACCTGATTATGCAGCAGATTTCGCAAAACGGAGCTGATATGCTCTATCTGGACATCATACTTAACGTTCCGGTAAATCAGTCTTTCACCTATTCATACATTTCTTCCGAAAGTACTAAAACAGAAAATAAGCCAGAACCGGGTAAACGTGTTGAAGTACGATTTGGCAACAGAAATATGACAGGTTTTATTATCAGTGTGCAAGAAACACTTCCGGCTGACTTCCCTGTTGATGTGTCAAAAATCCGTCCGGTAAAACGCATTGTTGATGCGGAACCTATTCTTACAGCAGAACTTCTTACAATTGCTCGCTGGATGGCCGACTATTATCTGTGTACTCTTGGAGAAACGGTTTCTGCAATGCTTCCCTCCGGAAGGCGGGAAACGAATGCGGGAGGCTTTTCTTTTGAAAGTGAAATACCTTTTTCACAGGCACATGGACTTTCGCAGGAACAACAGAGTGCTGTCGACGGCATACTTGCGCCTCACTTGTCCCGAACAGCTTTCCATTATTTATATGGTCCGACAGGGAGCGGTAAAACTGAAGTATTTCTGCAGGCAGCGGAACGGACACTTGCTCTTGGAAAAGGCGTAATCTATCTTGTCCCGGAAATAGGATTGACAACGCAGGTTATACAATCAGTTGTAAACAGATTTGGAAATACGTCAGCGGTTCTTCACTCCGGGCTGACCCAGAGCCAGAAACTTTCAGAATGGCGCCGCATAATGCACAGGGAAGCAAGAGTCGTTATCGGAGCAAGAAGCGCTGTATTCGCTCCCGTACCCGACCTCGGCTTACTGATTATTGATGAAGAACACGATGGATCTTACAAAAGCGGAACAACGCCGCGCTACCATGCACGGCAGGTTGCAATGTTCCGGTGTTCTCATCTCGGAATTCCACTTGTTATGGGAAGCGCAACACCCTCTGTCGAATCGTGGCAGCTTATGAAAAAAGGGGGATTAGTCCGTCACTCGCTTACAAAACGGCTTGCCGGTGGATGTATGCCAAAAATTTCATGCATAGACTTAACAAAATGTGCTATGGACGGATGCTGTCTTTCTGATAAATTAACAGAGGAAATACGGACAACACTCTCTGTAAAAAAACAGGTCATTCTTTTCCTTAACAGGCGCGGATTCACCCACTTTTTCCGCTGTGCAAGTTGTGGTTATGAAATGACATGCAAAAACTGTTCTGTACCTATGACATATCACAAGAACGAAAACAGACTGCGCTGCCATTACTGCGGATGGTCTGCCGTACCACCGGAATCGTGTCCAGAATGCGGTTCACTCGACATAGGTTATTCAGGATTCGGTACAGAATACATTGAAACGGAGACTACTGCTAAATTTCCAAATGCGCGAATTGTCAGAATTGACACCGATGTGCTGACTAAAAAAGGAGAATTAGAGGAAAAACTTGCAGCGTTCCGCCGGGGTGACTATGATATCATGCTCGGTACACAGATGGTTGCAAAAGGATTGAACTTTCCAAATCTCCAGCTTGTCGGCGTCGTTCTTGCAGATACAGGGCTTCATCTGCCTGATTTTCGTGCAGCAGAACGAACATTCGCACTTATTACGCAGGTTGCCGGAAGGGCCGGTCGTTTTTTTCCGGACGGACGAGTCGTTGTTCAGACATACAGCCCCTCCCGCGAACCGATTGCATATGCGTGTGCTGGCAATATAAGCGGGTTTTATGAGTACGAATTAAAACAAAGAGAGCTGCTTGGCTTCCCTCCATTCAGTCGCCTTATAAGGCTTGTATTCCGCAGTACAGACAGCAAAGCCGCAGAAGACACCGCTGTAGAAGCCTCTGAGCTTCTGCAGCTAGTTCTGAAAAAAATAAAATATACTGATGACGACGAAATCATGGGGCCTGCCGAATGTCCTCTCGCAAAAATATCACAGAATTACCGCTACCAGATACTATTGCGAGGTCCCGATATAAAACCGCTGCAGGAAATGGCACGCAGGCTGCTTTTCGATTATTCCCATCCGCAAAATGTATACATTGAATGTGATGTAGACCCCGTTTCACTATTATAAGGAATACTTTACTTTCATAAGAAAATCACTGTCTGTTAAATATGCCGACGGACACCGTTGAATTTTACCTCCCATAAAAATAATCCCTGCGGAGGAGCCGTAATGCCCGCACATCGTCTGTCCCTGGCATTTAGTATATTTTTAAAATCTTCCGCATCTGCACCTTTTTTCTCCAGTTGAATAAGCGTTCCGGTAATACTACGGACCATCTTCCATAAAAAAGCATTAGCTTCAATTTCGAAGACAATAAGATTACCACACGGAAATGCATTCTGCACGAAAAAATGTGCACATTCCAGATACCTGCAGGTAGAAAGGCTTTTATCTCCGGAAGCTGTAAAAGATGCACAATCAAGTTCCCCACGGAGACATGATGCCATAGCATTAAGTTTTTCAATATCAGGCGTATATTTTACAGGCCACACATACCGGATCTGAGATGCAGACGGAATATTACCGGTAAACATAAAATACCGGTATACTCTGCTTGTTGCATCAAAACGCGAATTAAACTTTTCAGCGACAAGAAAAGCTTTCATAATACGCACATCCTGCGGAAGAAAACTGTTGAGTGCAGCCGGATACCTCTCAACAGGAATTGTATCTATCGGAGAAATAAAATTTGCAGCCTGTGCCGCAGCATGAACACCACTGTCTGTTCGCCCTGAACCGTATAATGTAATATGCTCACCATGAAGCTTTTCAAGAGCATGTTCAATTTCGCCCTGCACAGTACGAACAGGCAATTCTTTATCAGATTTATCCTGACGCTGCCAGCCGCAGAAAGATGTTCCGTCGTATGAAATTGTCAAGAGAATATTGCGCAAAAAAACCTGCCTCAGTATATTCTAAATATTGTCGTCGCTCACTTCGAGAGAGAGTTTATCATACAAATCACGCGACTTTTCAAGAAGCGGTCCCGGTTTTGCTTTTGATGATTTACCAAGACCAAAAATGCGCGCAATTGCAGTCTTTGATTCGCTCAGTTTTCGCAGACGAAGCTGCGGGTCTTCTTTCTGACCATACTTGTACTCAAGCAGACCGCAAAGGTAGATAACACCGTCCCAACCGTAATTTTTGTCCATATCGGGACCGCTGTTCGGAAGGGTTGAACTCTTTTCTATGCGTTGTGTTTCATTTATAACAGCCTGTTCGTAAAAAAAAGTTGCCTTATTATACAGAACTTTTGAAATATAGTCGTAATTATGTCCGGGACAGCGTCCGTCAAGTTCTTTCGTCAGCCATGCAAGACGAAGTGAAATAATCGCGCGTTTCATGGTTGGAAGCATCTCAACATTTGCATCATCGTATGTCAAAAGTGCAAGATAATACATTGCACAACCATCAAATAACGAGCGTTGACGATGCAGATCAAAATAGGGGAAAATGGCATTAACAGAGTTTTTCCGCTTCTCTGAATGTCCGTATATTGCATCCATTGTATCCTTGTTCTTTATTTCCTTGAAATCAGACCAGAACAAAGCAGTATTGCAGTTAGGACATGCACCAATATCATAAATGAGAGGGTATATTCTTCCGTATTTCTTTGACGGCTCAAATATACGGTGCAGTTCGTCTGTAAGACCGCCTGCTATCATACGCCCCTGTCCGCTGAGCATCACCTCTTTGTCAAATTCTTTATGGCATACAGGACATTTGCATTTTTCCTTCGACCAGTATGAGAGTGCTGTTTTTTTATTCTCTGATTCTTTTTTTACACCGTATATCATAGGACACTTCCAATTTTATACTTCTATAATGACGAATGCAACTGCAAATTCTCTTTCATGGCTGAGAGATACATATAATTTTGCATCTTTTCCACACCTTTTTTCAAGCATCCCCGCAGCCGTTCCCTGTACATGGAGTTCCGGTTTTCCTTCCTTATCGTTAGCTATATATACATCATGAAGTTCAAAACCTGCAATTCCTGTTCCAAGCGCCTTTGCGAAGGCCTCCTTTGCGGCAAACCGTACAGCATAGTGCTGACATAAAAAAGATTCTGCTCCAATTTTCTGCGTCTCGTTTTCGTTATAAAAACGGGCTATCATCGACGGATTCCTTATCCACTTTTCAAAACGGGCTACTGCTGTAATATCTGTCCCAATACCATATATCATACTAATTCCTGATATCCGTTGTAGTCTTTTCTTCTATAACAGACTTTTCTTCTATTACAAGTTTTACGGTATCCGTGTTTTTATTTTCTATACTGAAATACGACGGAAGCAAAATTTGAACCGGCAATTCATACGTTCCCGGTTCTTTTATTGCGCTGCAATCTATCTGTACTGCATTGTCATCAAGTTGATATCCGTCGAGCAGAGAAACAGTACTACGCACATCAAAAGAGATTCCGGGTATAGTGCCGTTCACTTCAAGACGCGGAGACAAAAACATTATTTTCACCGGAACATCCGTAAAACTTCGTAGCAGCGGTTCTGCCTCAACGGTCAGATTAACATGAAACAACTGTTTATCAGACTGTATTGCTATCAATGAATTTATATTCTGCAAAGAAATATCATAACTTTTATTGTCCATAAGTCCCGCTGTATCAATTTTATCAGTATAAATTTGTTTTGTTTTTTCTACAGCAGAACGGGGACCTATTATCTGTACAGTTTCAGGTTCAACGGAAATGCCCTTTATAATATACCCATGAGCAGGTTCACCCGATAATGCAGGTCTGATGGGAACGTATCTGAGTGCTTTTTCTTCCATTCGTATCGAAACATTTTCAGGTTTCACCGTTACTTCAAACGGATCCATCAGAAGAAGTTTCGGAGCAAGATGAACGGAAACAGGAACAGAATAAACACCTTCCTGGTCGTATGTCGTTAAATCAAGAGACGCGGTAATATCAGCCTGAAGTGCTTCCGCAATATTCTCGGTCGTAGAACGAACTGTTACACGCACATAGTCAGGACAATCCGTCATCGGATACATACCGCCGTCTGCAACAACAGACAAAGGCACGGTAAACGTTTTCCTGTCAAGGATCGAAACATGATGAAATATGTAAAGGAACAACGCCATGACAAAGCAAATGACTTTAGCAGGCCAGTTCTCCGCTATTTTCTCAATCAGCCTGTTTACTTTCATCTATAGTGTCCTCCAGTTGATATGCATCCGGTGTAATTTCAAGCAGATTTTCAAGCATTTTTGTTAACTCTGACAGTGTCAGGTCGTAATGCAGCTTGGAATCATACGCGAGACTGATTGCCCCTGTCTCTTCCGAAACAACAAGTACCACAGCGTCGGATACTTCCGACAACCCGAGTGCAGCACGATGCCTTGTTCCAAAAGTTTTCTTAATATCATACTGTTCGCTTAAAGGAAGGAAACATCCGGCAGCAATAAGTTTACCCCCCAATACAAAACACGCTCCATCATGAAGCGGTGTATCCATTCCGAATATTGTAACAAGGAGGCTCGACGATAAATCTGCATTAAGTCTCGTTCCTGTGTTTATAATGTCGTCCATTTTTGTATGGCGCATAAAAACGACAAGCATTCCCCTCCGCTGTTTTGAAAGCATTTCAGCAGCTATCAGTACAGAATCGACATACGTGTGTTTCGACCTGTTACCGAATGCAAACCACTGGGTCTGCCCCATTTTCAAAAAAAGTTTCCGCATTTCAGGCTGGAACACGATAGCAAATGCAACAAGAAGTCCCGACGCCATAACATTCAGAATCCATACCATTGTATCAAGATTAAGAAGAAGCGCACCTGCGTAAGCAAGCGCTACAATAACAGCAGCCTTAATAATCTGTATTCCGTTTGTCTTAATAATAAGTTCATACGCTTTGTACAGAATAAACGTAAGAATTCCTAAGTCAAGGATAGGACGAATGACATTATATATTGCAGCAAGGCTGTCAAATGCTTTCAATTCTTTTTACCTTCCAGATATTTCATTACTTTCATAGTATCGGCTGCTGCTGCAGCGTCATGCACACGAATCATAAAAGCACCATTCAGTACGGCCATAATATCGGCAGCAAGCGTTCCGTATAACCGGTTCTCAACAGCCTGCCCAGTCATTTCGCCGATACAAGTCTTCCGGGAAAGCGCCATTAGTACAGGATATGCACAGTCACAAAGCTTCCCGCAGTTCCGTATAAGTTCAACATTAGCTGCAAGGTTTTTCCCGAAACCGATGCCAGGATCCACAATAAGTTTATCAGATGAAATGCCGCACGAAAGCGCATATGATGTCCTGCCAATAAGATATGAGTTTACTTCCGTAAACACATTTTCGTATGACGTATTCTTCTGCATTATAGCAGGAATTCCGCGTTTATGCATTAATATTACAGGTATTTTTACGGACGCCGCATATATACCAAGCATATCGTCATCTTCAAGTGCCGAAATATCATTCAGAACGTCGGCCCCTTCAGAAACAGCAGCTTCCATCACCTGTTTTTTCCGAGTGTCAACAGATATAGGAATTGATGAAATTTTTCTGATATTCCGGATTACAGGAATAATACGTGCGATTTCTTCCTCTGCACTCACATATTCAGCACCAGGTCTGCTTGATTCACCACCGATATCAAGTACATCTGCACCTTCTTTTATAAGCTGCTCCGCACGTTCCGCACCGCCTCTGCTTTCTGTCCAGAAAGAATCCGGTGTAATGTTTACAATTCCCATTATAAAAGCAGGATTTTCAGTCGTAACAATCCGGTCAGCAAGGACAAGTTTTTTCATTACACTTCTTCCTTTTCTTTTTTATGTAAAATACCCGGTACCTGTATATGTCTGTCTGCAGAACAGGCAATTCTAAGCGCCTCCTTTTCAAGATATTCAGGAGACATATGTGCATCTTCACATATTTGTTCACGTGTCCCCTGACTGTAAAATCTATCGGGAAAAGCTTTTACTCCGACATTACTGATACCAGCCTTGAATAGCACATTCTGCAGATACGTAGAGACACCGCCGGTTACCACGCCGTCTTCCACAAGCACAATACCATCATATCCTGCGGCAAGATCAGTAAAATAATCTTCATCTACGGGTTTTATAAAACGCAGTGCATAAATATCTACATACACATTCTGAAGTAGAAGCGCACGTGCCGCCACAAGAACTTCCGAATAAATACCACCGGTACATACAAAAAGAATACGACCATTATCATCGTTAAAGCGAAAATCAAGACCGGCCTCAAGAGATGGAGCAAAACTACTGCACATAACGAGAGTTCCCCTGCCCTGAACAACAGGTTGTGAAAAGGCATTCTGTTCAGACGGACATGTAAGCTTAGGATATCGTATAAGCGTTGTTCCCTGTGACGATACTGCGTAACCAAGACAGAGTTTTAAATCCTCTGCACTTGCGGGACACATAATACGTATTCCCGGAACAGGACGAAACAGCGCTATATCAAACAATCCCTGGTGAGTTTCTCCATCGTTAGGAACGACACCAGCCCGGTCAAGAACGATCACGGCATGTACATTCTGCAGTGCAATGTCGTGAATCACCTGATCTACAGCGCGCTGCATAAAAGTTGAATAGATACAAATTACAGGAGTCAGGCCACCGGCAGCAAGACCTCCGCCAAATGTGACCGCATGCTGCTCTGCTATACCAACATCGAAAAAACGTTCAGGATAATGACGTGCAAACGACGCAAGTCCCGTACCCTTTGCCATAGCTGCCGTAACAGCCGCAATATCAGTACGTTTCGAGGCAAGTTCCATAAGCGCATTGCTGAATGCTTCCGTAAAGCTCAGTGTATCAAATTTTTCAACAGTACCATCGCTTATACAGAATGGTCCGATTCCATGAAAAATCTCAGGATTGTCTTCTGCAGGGCTGTAACCTTTACCCTTCTTTGTCACAACATGAACAACAACAGGTCGCTGCAATTTCTCTACTCTGCGAAATACCATCTCAAGTTCATGTTCATCATGCCCATTGAGCGGTCCCACATATTCAAACCCTAAATCAGTAAAAAGATTATTTGTAAGCAGAAGGCCTTTTGCAGCACGTTTAAATCGGAAAATAAATTTTTCAAGATGCTTATTAAAGTACGGTACACGGTCAATCGTGCGGTCAATTTTATAACGGAAAGTCTGATAATGCGCAGACATCGTAATACGAGAAAGATACCGGGATATAGATCCCGTGTTATGATCAATTGACATCTGGTTGTCGTTGAGCACCACAATCAGATTTTTTGAAAGCTGGCCTGCATGAGAAAGGGCTTCAAATGCCATACCTCCGGTAAGTGCACCATCACCAATAACCGCGATGACTTTTCCGGGACGTTTTTTGATATTCCAGGCCATAAGAAGGCCAAGCGCAGATGAAATTGAAGTCGATGAATGACCACAATTAAAAAAATCATGAGGACTTTCATCCTTGCGCGTAAAGCCCGAAATACCGTTCTTCTTACGCAATGTATAAAACCTGTCGTATCTCCCTGTCAGGAGTTTATGTGCATAACACTGATGGCTTACGTCCCAGACAATTGCATCCTCCGGGCTGTTAAATACACGATGCAGCGCAATCGTAAGTTCGACTGCACCGAGATTGCTCGAAAGATGACCTCCATTGCAGCCGACTACTTCTATAATCGTATGACGGATTTCACGGGCAAGTTCTGAAATTTTTTTTTCCGGGAGTCTTTTAACATCTGCCGGGGAATGGATACCGGAAAGAATCGTAAGAAAACCTCCAAATACAATACAGTAGTAAACAAAAAAGACCGCGTCAGTTACATGAACTTCCGCGGTCTTATCTGACATCAATAAGTTAGCAGAAAATGCTACTTACTCTTATGCCGATTTCTTCTAAGCATCTTCTTTCGCTTATGTGTCGCCATCTTCTGGCGCTTTCTTTTCTTTCCACAGGGCACGATGGCACTCCTTTCACTTAGATTAGTGTTAGTAATTATCTCTTAAAAA